>CAYWWT010000085.1:0-1934 GCA_964461855.1 uncultured Rhizobium sp.
GCGCGGGTGAGCGTCGCCAGCATCGCGGCTTGTGCGAGAGTGAGGTTGCGGGCGGAGGTTCCGAAATAGACGCGGGCGGCGCCATCCACGCCATAAGCCGCCGAACCCAGATAGATGCGGTTGAGATAGAGTTCGAGGATCTGCTTCTTGCTCAGCGATTTTTCCAGCCCCGCCGCGTCGACAAGCTCGGTGAGCTTGCGCGACATGGTGCGTTCCTGCTGGGTGTAGACGATCTTGGCGGTCTGCTGGGAAATGGTCGAGCCGCCCGCCACCCAATGACCGGCGCGCAGATCCAACAGCAGCGCGCGAAGAAGGCCCTTCGGATCGATACCCTTATGCGCATAAAAGCGGCGGTCTTCCATCGCGATGAAAGCGGCGGGAAGATAGGCCGGCATCTCTTCCAGCTTCAGCCTCTGACCCACCACCGCGCCGCGATGGCCGACATCATTGCCGTCCGCATCCAGGAAGGTGAACGCCATGGGGCGGTTGACGCTGTAGAGATCGACGGTGGGATCGAGTGAAGGCGCGAACAGGCCCAGGAAAGACGGCAGCAGATAGAGCAAGGCGGCAGGCACGACCAGCGCGGTGAGAATAATGGTAGCGGCGGGCACCATGCGATCGGCGATCCGCAAAACTTCGCGCAGCACTTGCTGAAGCGGCGGAGGGTTTTTGCGGGACGGCATGGACGGCATAAAGCGCTTATATTTACGGCAGTTTCAAGGCTTATTGAATTAACCCCTCGGCGGGCTTCAACAAGCGCTTTGAATTAATTCCAATCCCTCCGGCCTTCGCATCGCTAGCGCTGCTACGGCCACCTCCCGACCAGCGCGCTACGCGCGCGCAGGGGAGGCTGGGCACGGCTGGCTTCAACAAACGCTCTATCGCCTAGGTCGAGAATTTCTTCCCCCACGCGGCAAAGCCGCTGGTGGGGGAAGATGTCTTCCGAAGGCTTGCCTGAGGAAGACAGTTGGGGGAGAGACAAAAATGTGAAAGGCCCGCGTCTCGGGAGAAACGCGGGCCTTTCCTTGACAGCCTAGAACCCTATGGGGAGGGGCATACCACGGGTTCTATGCGCAAGCCTGTGACGAAAGCTTCAGAGGCGGAATTCGCCGACGAACGCGCCGCTGTAAGGGTTCACTTCCACGAACACGGTGCGGCCGAACGGATTGACGGCGCGCACCACATAGTGACCGCGGACGAAATAGGGATCGCCGATGCCGCGATAATGGCGGAAGCGGAGCGTGTCATAGACGCGGACGCGCTCGACAGTGGGGCGATGGACCTGATGGCGGACCACCGGGCGGTGGTCGAAACGATCATGGCGGTGGTCCCAGGGCGCGGCATTGGCCGGCGCTGCCAGGCTCGTCACCGCCAGGGCGGCGGCTGCCAGAAGAATTTTGCTATTCAACATTATCATCTCCTTTAACCGTCCGGACAGGAGCGATCCCGTCCATGGGCCGTAATCTAGGAAAGACCGGCTGAACGCGTTCTGGCCGCCATGTTCATTTGAGGTTCATTTGAAAAAGGCTAAAAAGTGGCCATGCGCCTCGGTTTCTCTCTTCTTGTGATGGCTCTGTTGGCGAGCCTTGCGGTCCCCGCCCTGGCCCAGGGCCGGCGGCTGGAAGATCGCGCGCCGGGCGTGCAGCCGCTGGACCGCATCCTTCCCCAAGTGCGCCGTTCGCATCCCGGCGAATTCTATGATGCCGATGGCCCCACCACGGGTCCGAACGGTTCGGAGCATTATCATCTGAAATGGATGCGGCCCGACGGGCGCGTCGAATGGCTCGACACAGATGCACGCACCGGCCGCGTGCTGGGTTCTTCGCCCGGCCGCGACAATTTCGATGATCGTGACCGGCGGCGCGATTTCGCGCCCGCGCCTTCCATTCCCACGCCGCAATATGACCGGCGCGAAGAACGCGATGCTGGACCGG
>CAYWWT010000085.1:2034-3531 GCA_964461855.1 uncultured Rhizobium sp.
AAGGCGCTGGGCGAGGCCGGCTATGTCGTCGATGCGGCCGCCGATGGCGAGGAAGGACATTTTCTGGGCGACACCGAACCTTATGACGCGGTGGTGCTGGATCTGGGCCTGCCCAAGCTCGATGGCGTGCGCGTGCTGGAGAAGTGGCGCAAGGCAGGCAAGACCATGCCGGTCCTGATCCTCACCGCGCGCGATCGCTGGAGCGACAAGGTGGCGGGCTTCGACGCGGGCGCCGACGATTATCTCGCCAAGCCCTTCTACACTGAAGAGTTGCTGGCACGCCTGCGCGCGCTGCTGCGCCGCGCCGCCGGGTTCGCCACCGCCGACATCGATATCGGCCCGCTGCATATCGACACCCGCGCCAGCCGTGTCACCCTGGACGGCAATCCGGTTCGGCTCACCAGCCTGGAATACAGGCTGCTGGCCTATCTCGCCTATCATCGCGGCAAGGTGGTTTCGCGCACCGAGCTGGTCGAACATCTTTACGATCAGGATTTCGACCGCGACTCCAATACCATCGAAGTTTTCGTCGGTCGCCTGCGCAAGAAGCTGGACGCCAATCTGATCCAGACCGTGCGCGGGTTGGGCTATAGTCTGGAAGATCCGGCGCTTGGGGGCGACCATCTTCAGGCTTGATTCTCTCGCCGCGCGCCTGATCGCGGCGGCGGCGATCTGGACCATGCTCGGCTTGGCGGTGGGCGGCGTGGTTCTGTCCAACGCTTTCCGCAACGCCTCCGAGAACAGTTTCGACACGCGCCTGGCCGGCGACATGGATGGGCTGATCGCGGCGGCGGAGCCCGATCCCGAAGGCGGCGTCCTGCTGCAGGATCGTTTCGTCAATCACCAGTTCGACCGGGTCTATTCGGGGCTTTATTATCAGATCAGGCCGATGGTGCCCGGGCCTGGCGGGCAGATTTCGCGTTCGCTGTTCGATCAGGTGCTCAACGTCACCGGCAATGTGCGGCGCGGCGCGATCAATTACGGCTTCGCGGTCGGTCCGGAAAACCAGCATCTGCGCGTGCTTTCGCGGCGGGTCGAATTTCCCATCAGCGCCACGCCCGAACGCACCGATACCCGCGCCTATACCTTCATGGTGGCGGGCGATCTGGCGACGGTGGATGCGGAGAGCGACGCCTTCAATGGCACCTTGATCTGGTCTTTTCTGCTTCTCGGCCTGGGTCTGGTGATCGCGGTGTTCCTGCAGGTACGGGTCGGTCTTCTTCCCTTGCGCAAATTGCAGGAATCCCTGGCGCGCATCCGCAACGGCAGCACGCCGAGCCTGGAAGGAAAATTCCCGGCCGAGATCGCGCCCCTGGCCTCCGAACTCAATTCTCTCATCGAACACAGCAATGAAGTGGTGGGCCGCGCGCGCACCCATGTCTCGAACCTGGCGCATTTTCTCAAAACCCCGCTCAGCGTCCTGGCGAGCGAAGCGGAAGCCGAACCGGGGCCGCTGGCCGATCAGGTGCGCCGCCAGGTCGATACGATGCGCCGGCA
>CAYWWT010000085.1:3631-10491 GCA_964461855.1 uncultured Rhizobium sp.
GCTCACCCTGACGGTGGAAGATGACGGGCCGGGACTGTCCCCGCAGGACCGGACCCGGGTCGGGACACGGGGCGAGCGGCTGGACGAAAGCGTACCGGGGACCGGACTGGGGCTGGCCATCGTGCGCGATATTTCCAAGCTTTATACGGGATCGCTCGCGCTGGATGCTTCGCCCCTGGGGGGGCTTGAAGCGCGTCTGACCTTGCCGGCAATTCAGTAACCGCAAGGCGGCGTTAACGGTGCCGCGGTTAATGTGAACGGCCGAAGCGGATGTTCAGTTGAGTATGACCCCGTCCCCAGACAAATCCGGCCAATTGCAAGGTCTTTTGGGCAAGCTGCCCGAAGCGGCGGCGAGCAAGCTTGCGCGCGCGGTGGAGATGGACCGCCTGATGGAAGGCGATGCGCTTCCGCACGAAGCCATCCTGGCGGGCCTGCGTCCGTCCTTGCGCCAGACCGACCGCACGCTGACGCCGCTTCGACTCTTCTGCCAGCCCTTCGAAGATCTTTTGTCCTCGGATCTCCGCAAGACCAAGCAAAAAGCCGTCATCGCGCGGAGCAGCCTGGTTCCGATCTGGAGCTGGCTGGGTGCCGATCTTCTGGTCCCTGAAACACAAGCTTATTTCCGCAACGCCAAGGCCGCGATCCTGGCGGGCCGGGTGGAGGATGCGGTGGCGCTGGCGCAGGCTTTCCAGCTTGCCGCCGGCACCAAAATGCGCGCGGCGCTCGACCGAGACGATGTGCGCAAAAGGCTCAACGCCGATGAAACCGAAGATGCGCGCGAAATGGCACTGCTTCTGTGCGAAGGCGCCGAGATGCTGAAAATCCAGCATTGCCTGCCCAAGCCGCTGGCGCATCTGACCGAAGAAATTCTGTGGCAGTTGCGCGAAAGTTATGACGCGCTGATCGCGCGCAATCCCGATGTCGCGCCCTATGTCGCGGTGGTGGCGATGAACCGCCTGCAGCGGCCGTGGGAAGCGCTGCGGTTGCCGATGATGGTGTCGCGCCAGACCAGCGATGCGCTTATCTCCAAGACCGATATGGGTCTGGTGGGCGAAATTCTCCTTGCCCGCATGGATAGGATGAAAGCCGACATCATGGCCGCGCGCCATCCCATCTTCGATGCCGCCGCCCTGGTGGCGCAAGTCGGTGGCTTCGCGGAATTGTCGAGCGCGGTGGTGAAGGAAATCGAAGTTCGCCGCGACGGCGAATGGGGCCAGCGCCTGCTCAAGGATCGTGCCGCCATCGGGGCGGTGATGGATGCTTTCATGGAGCGCGCCGTCAAGGAGTTCACCGCCGCGCTGCCGATGCACAAGGGGACCGGGGATTTTTCCCGAACCACGCTTGCCGAAAAGCGTGAACTTGCCCTGCGTTATACGCAGTTGGTCGCGGGTACCCGGATATTCGCCGCCGCCGGTTCCTTCGCCGCCAAGCAGCGCACGGCGTTCGAGGACAGTTCCAATCATTTGCGCCGCTATGTCGAAGACGCGATCCGGGAACTGAGAAGCGCGAGCGGCGACAAGCGCGCCACCATCGAAGCTCAGCTGCAATATTGCGCGGAACTGGCAGCGCTTCTGTTCAGCACCGAGGAGGCGGGATTGATCCGCCGAAGGGTGCGTGCTGCGCAAGCCGCTGCGGCTTGATTCTTTTTTTACCCCCATCTGTCTTCCTCGGGATAAACCATCGGAAGACATCTTCCCCCGTCAGCGGCTTCGCCGCACGGGGAGAAGAAAGTCTCGGCCAAGGCGAGAGAGAGCTTGTTGCAGCTGGCGCAGGCTCGCCTCCCCCGTGCATGCGCAGCATGCTGATGGGGGAGGTGCCCGTAGCAGCGCTTATTGCGCGGGGGCATCAGCCCACGCGCCAAAGCAAGCTGCGCAGGGCAGAGGGGGAAGAGTCCAAAGTTCACCTGAACCCAGGATGAATACCCGCGGAAATCCGCGAAAACTTATAAAATTTCATCCTTGCGGCGGCAGCTTGAAGGGCCGCAAAATCGTTCTATCTGCAAAGGGTCATTCCTGAAAGGCGACGTCATGATCCGTACCACCAGTCTGGCCGCGTTGAGCTTGACACTGATGAGCGCCGCGGCGGTCGCGCAACCTGCCGGGAGTGCGAGTGCGCCGCCGGCATCGCTGTCCAACCCCGACAATGGGAACCGCGGCGATTACGATGATGATTATCCGCAAGATCAGCGCGGCTACGCGCAGGATCAGCGCAGTTACCCGCAAGACCAGCGCGCCGCGCCGCCACAGCGTACGGCCGAAGAGCAGCGCTCGCGCGACCTGTTCTGCCGCCGCGATGCCGCGGCACGAACCGGCTATGTCACGCCCGGACAGGCCGCCGGCCATGAGCAGGCCAACGGCACCATCCTGGGCACCTTGGGCGGTGCCGCGGTTGGTGCCCTGATCGGCGGCGCTGCCGGCAATGCCGGTGCGGGTGCTGCCGTCGGCGCGGGCGCGGGCCTGATCGGCGGAACCGCTGTCGGTGCCGACAATGCGCGCCGTGCGGCGGCCGATGTCGAGCGCGATTACGGCGCCGCCTATTACGCCTGCATGAATGAGGCGAATTACAATCCAGGCGCGACCGCCTATGCCGGTGGTGGCGACTATGATTACGGCCCGCCGCCGCCTCCGGCTTATTATCCGCCCCCGCCCCCGCCGGCCTATTACGGCTATGCGCCTTATCCCTACCCCTACTATCCCTATTATTACGGGCCGGCCTATCGCCCGGGCGTGAGCTTCGGCTTTAGCTTCGGCGGCGGCGGCCACCGTCACTGGCGGCATTGAGCCGATCCGGGACGATCTGACTTCTTTTGCCGGGAACGGCCGGGCTGTATGGTCCGGCCGTTGTTATTTTCGCAGGTCCGCCGCATGCCGCCGAAAGCCAATCCCGCCAAGCTCAATCCGCTGCAATTGCGGACCCTGACCCTGCTTCAGGCCATCGCCCGCATTCCTGGTGCCGCCAGCCCGATGCCCGACGGCAATGTCGCCATCACCCAGTTCCCCCATGCCCATGGCGACCATTTTCACCTGGGCGACGCCATGGTTTCGGGGCGCGATGCCACAGGGCTGGAGAACCAGGCGGTGTGGAATGCGCTGACCCGCAAGGGCATGATAAAGTCGGAATGGCCGCATC
The DNA here is from genome assembly GCA_964461855.1 of uncultured Rhizobium sp. Taxonomy (GTDB): domain Bacteria; phylum Pseudomonadota; class Alphaproteobacteria; order Micropepsales; family Micropepsaceae; genus Rhizomicrobium. Next base: position 6,761 of record CAYWWT010000085.1, read on the forward strand.
AGATCGCGCTGACGCCGGACGGCCAGAATTATGACACGGGCCTGGCGGATGAGATTCTCCGCCGCGGCAGCCACTGAGGAACGATGAACCCCAAGAAACGCCGCCGTCTCTATTTTGCCGCCGCCCTTGTCGCGGCCGGTGGCGTCCTGGCTGTGGCGATCGTCTATCAGCTGGGCAACAATGTCCTTTATTTCTATAGCCCCAGCGAGATCGTGGAAAATCACGTCGGGCCGGGCGTCGCCTTCCGGATCGGCGGACTGGTGGAGAAAGCCAGTGTGCGGCACGGCGCCAGCGCGGATGTGCATTTCGTCGTGACCGATGGCGCGCGCTCGGTGCCGGTGGAATTCGCGGGGGTGCTGCCGGCGTTGTTCCGCGAGGGGCAGGGCGTGGTGGCGACCGGCGCGCTCAATCCGACGGGCACCTTTCAGGCCACCGAAGTTCTGGCCAAGCATGACGAGAAGTATATGCCGCCCGAACTGGTGGCATCCTTGAAGCGCACGGGCCGCTGGAAAGAAGGCGAATAGATGCTGGGTGAGCCCCATGCTGGGTGAACTGGGTCAGCTCGCGCTCTGTTTCGCGCTCGCTTTGTCGCTGGTGATGGCGATCTCCGGCCTGATCGGCGCGCGGCAGGATGCGCCCAATACCGAACTGGCCCGCCGCATCGCTTCGGCTTCCACCCTGGGCATGACGGTGTTCGTGGTGCTGGCCTTTGGCGTGCTGGTCACGGGCTTTGTGACGTCGGATTTCTCCATCGCCAACGTCGCCAACAATTCCCATACGCTGAAACCGCTGGTCTACAAGATCACCGGCGTGTGGGGAAATCACGAAGGCTCCATGCTGCTATGGGTGCTGGTGCTGTCGCTCTATGCCGGCGCGATAGCGCTGCTCGAGCGCGGCGGCGCACGGCTGACCAGCGCCGCGTTGGGCGTGCAGGGCTTGCTGGCGGTGGCGTTTCTTCTCTTTATTCTCTTCACGTCCAACCCGTTTCTGCGCATCGATCCGGCGCCGTTCGAGGGTGCGGGCCTCAATCCGTTGTTGCAGGATCCCGGCCTCGCCTTCCATCCACCCATGCTCTATGCGGGCTATGTCGGTCTTTCCGCCTCCTTCGCCTATGCCGCCGCTGCTTTGATGGTGGGCGAGGCGGGCTGGGCGCGCGCCGCCCGGCCTTTCATGCTGCTCGCCTGGATCGCACTCACCTGCGGCATCGCGCTGGGAAGCTGGTGGGCCTATTACGAATTGGGCTGGGGCGGCTTCTGGTTCTGGGACCCGGTGGAGAATGCGTCGCTGATGCCGTGGCTGATTGCCACCGCCCTGCTGCATTCGGCCCTGGCGACGGAAAAGAGCGGAGCCTTTCGCACCTGGACATTGCTGCTGGCAATCGGCGGCTTCTCGCTCAGCTTGATCGGGACCTTCCTGGTGCGCTCGGGCGTGCTGTCGTCGGTGCATGCGTTCGCCACCGATCCCACGCGCGGTTTCTTCATCATGGTCCTGATCTTCGTCGCCATCGGCGGGGCATTGGCACTGTTCGCCTGGCGCGCGCACAGTCTGCAGGGCGGTGCGACGTTCGAGACCGCCAGCCGCGAGAGCGCGCTGCTGCTCAACAATGTCTTTCTGGTGGGAGCCTGCGCGGCGGTGTTCGTCGGCACGCTTTATCCCTTGGCGCTGGACGCCATGACCGGCCAGAAGATTTCGGTCGGTCCGCCTTATTATGCGCTCACTTTCGCGCCGATCTTTTTCGCGCTTCTTTTGCTGGTGCCGTTCGGGCCGCGATTGGGCTGGCGGCGCGGCGATTTGAAAGCGAGCGCCCGGGCGCTGGCGCCGGCCATGGGTCTTGCACTGGTCGCGGGCGTGGCGGTTCTGGCGCTTGTCAGTCCGCGCACGCTCACCGCCACCCTGGCTTTCGCGGTGGCCGGTTGGCTGATCGGCGCTTCCATTCTGGATATCCGCAAGCGCAAGGGCGCACGCGCCAGCGCCTTCGCCGCCGCACTGGCGCATGCCGGCCTCGGCGTCACCTTGATGGGCGTGGCGGGGACTTCGATGTGGCGCAGCGAGTCGCTGGATGTCGTGGGTCCGGGCGAAACCATGACGGTGGGGCCTTATACCTTGCGGTTTGACGGCGTGACGCAAATACAGGGGCCGAATTTCCAGGCGACGCAGGCGCAGCTTGCACTGATGGAAGACGGGCGCGTGGTGACGATGCTGCGGCCCGAGAAGCGGATCTATCCTGCGGAAGGCCAGGAAACCGCCGATACCGCGATCCGCACCACGGGTCTGCGCGATCTTTATCTGGCGCTGGGCGATGATCGCGGCAATGGCCGCTGGACCATCCGCGCCTATGTCAGTCCCCTGGCGCCGTTCATCTGGCTGGGTGCGTTGGTGATGGCGCTGGGCGGCATGTTGAGTCTTTGGGGCCGGTTGCGCGTGAAGCTGGGCGCGCCGTCTGCTGCCATCCAGCCGGCCGAATGATCCGGCTGCTTTTCCTTTTTCTTCTGGCAACCGCGCCGATCGCGGCCGTGGCGGCGCCTGCGCCCGACACATTTTCCAATCCCGCCACCGAAGCGCGGGCGCGGGCGTTGCAGCGGCAATTGCGCTGCCTGGTCTGCCAGGGCGAAAGCATCGATGAATCCGGCGCCACCCTGGCGGCGGATCTGCGTCACCTGGTGCGCCAGCAGATCGCGGATGGCAAAACCGATTCCGAGATCAAGGATTATCTCGTCGCCCGTTACGGCGATTTCGTCCTGATGAAACCGCCGTTGAAGCCGGAGACCTATCTGCTCTGGCTCGCCCCGTTCGTCATTCTGGGCGGGGCAGGCGGCATTGCGTTCTGGGTGATCCGGCGCGCGAAGCCTATCGACTCTTCATCTTGATTATTGCTCATTTGTAATATTCAAGAGAGAATTCGGCAAGAATAATCCCCTATATTCGTCCCATGGGGTCGTCCGGGGCGGAAGACCGCCCGCTTTGAGGAGCGCAAGATGCAGACCGACAATCCTAACCCGCCTACCTCTTCTCTGCGCAGGACCCGCGCGCGCCTTCTGGCGATGGGCAGCGCTGCCGCCATTCTGGTCGTCGGATTGGGCGCCTTCGCGCTTTTACCCCAGGCCCGCCCCACCCCCATTTCCGACAGCAAGCCGGTGCAACTGGCCGCGAACCAGACCCGCGCCACGCCCCGCATGCTGGAAAATTCCTCGCCCTTCAGCTTCGCCGACCTGGTCGAGCGCGTCAGCCCCGCTGTCGTCACCATCACGTCGGAGACCATGACGAGTGAGAATGACAGCGACGAGATGCCGGACAATATCCCGCCGCAGTTCCGCGATCTCTTCAAACAGTTCAGAGGCCAGCAGCAGGAGCGTCCGCACAAGGCGATCAGCGCCGGCTCGGGCTTCATCATCGACAAGACCGGCCTGATCGTCACCAACAATCACGTGGTCGACAATGGCAAGAAGATCACCGTCAAGCTTCCCGACAAGCGCAGTTTCGAAGCCAAGCTGATCGGCACCGATCCGGCCACCGACATCGCGCTTCTCAAGATCAAGTCCGACAAGCCGCTTCCCACCGTGGAATTCGGCGACGACCGCCAGCTGCGTGTCGGCGATTGGGTAGTCGCGGTGGGCAATCCGTTCGGCCTGTCCAATTCGGTGACCGCGGGTATCGTCTCCTCGATCGGCCGCGATATCGGCGCTGGCAATTATAACGACTTCATCCAGATCGACGCGCCGATCAATCGCGGC
>CAYWWT010000086.1:0-10376 GCA_964461855.1 uncultured Rhizobium sp.
GCGCTATTATCGCCCAACAGAGGTAGACTTTCTTCAAGGTGATGCCTCTAAAGCAGAGCGCGTGATGGGCTGGAAGCCCGAAATCAGTTTCAGCGAACTCGTGAAGGACATGATGGAAAGCGACCTGCGCGTCATGAGTCAGGACGCCGATCGTGACTGACGGTTTCTCGCTGGCAGGAAAGAAAATTTGGGTCGCGGGTCATAAGGGGATGGCAGGAAGCGCCATCGTTCGCCGGCTTGCTGGTGAGGATTGCGAAATATTGATGGCGGACCGTGCGGATCTCGACTTGCACCGCCAGACCGACGTAGAGGATTGGTTGGCCGACAAGCGGCCCGATGCAATTTTCCTGGCGGCCGCCACGGTAGGCGGTATCATGGCCAACGCGACCAGACCCGCCGACTTTCTCTATGACAACCTCGTCATCGAGACAAACATCATTCACGCTGCGCATCAAACCGGAGTGCGCAAGCTGCTGTTCCTCGGCTCCTCCTGCGTCTATCCGAAACTCGCGCCGCAGCCCATGAAAGAAGATGCGTTGCTCACGGGGCCGCTGGAGCCTACCAATGAATGGTATGCCATTGCCAAGATAGCAGGCATCAAACTATGTGAGGCCTATCGCAAACAGCATGGCCGCGACTTCATCTCTGCCATGCCCACAAACTTATTCGGACAGGGAGACCGCTATGACCTGGTCCAGGGCCATGTTGTGGCTGCCCTTATCATGAAAATAGAAACTGCCAGCCGTGCGGGCAGCGATACGGTGGAGTTATGGGGCACCGGCGCCCCAAAACGGGAATTCCTTTTCATCGAAGATCTCGCAGACGGACTAGTATTTCTTATGAAAAACTATTCTGGCCCCAAACCCATCAATGTGGGAACCGGAAAGGAAATGACCATTCGCGAACTGGCGGAACGGATCGCCAAAGTGGCGGGATGGCAAGGCCACTTCACCTACGACACCAGCAAGCCGGACGGCACGCCGCGCAAGGTAATGGATGTTTCGCGCCTCACCGCCATCGGTTGGACAGCCCGGACGCCGTTTGATGAGGCTCTAGCCAAAGCATGGTATTCTTATGTCGAATGCTTAGCGCGGGCGGCCTGATGGGCGAGCCGCATTCCAATCAACGGGTGCAACGGCGGTGAAGGTCGCCATCATCCACTATTGGCTGGTGGGGATGCGGGGCGGCGAAGCTGTCTTGGAGGAGATCTGCCACCTCTATCCAGACGCTGACATATTCACCCACGTCGTGGTGCCAGACCGTATTTCGCCAACGATTCTTGCCCATAAGATCACAACTAGCTTTATCTCCCGCCTGCCTGGCGCTGTGCGACATTATCAAAAGTATCTCCCGCTGATGCCGCTGGCATTGGAACAGTTCGACCTACGTAGTTACGACTTGGTCATCAGCTCAGAGTCAGGCCCCGCAAAGGGTGTCATCACCAGCGCCGATACATTGCATGTTTGCTACTGCCACACACCCATGCGGTATCTTTGGAACATGTATCAGGACTATCTGAGCGGTGCTGGAAAGTTGGCCCGCACTGTGATGGTCCCCACCTTCAGCTACCTACGCCACTGGGACTATGTCTCAGCCGAACGGGTTGATCATTTTGTGGCCAATTCCACTACAGTTCAGCGACGCATCGCCAAGGTTTATCGCCGCTCCGCTGAAATCATTCATCCGCCAGTCGCGGTGGAAACGTTCACGACATCGCGAGTCCCTGGCGAGTTTCTCCTCTATTGCGGAGAACTCGTTCCCTACAAGCGCGCTGATATGGCGATTGAGGCATGTAACCGGCTCGGTAAAAAACTTGTGGTTGTTGGTGATGGAAGCGAGTTGCGACGACTACGTCGCATGGCCGGGCCCAATATCGACTTCCTGGGACGCCAATCCAACGAAGCATTGCGCAAACTCTTTGCGCAATGCCGGGGATTACTTTTTCCCGGTGAGGAGGACTTCGGAATCGTCCCGGTCGAAGCAATGGCGGCAGGCCGGCCGGTAATTGCATTCGGCAAAGGCGGCGTTTGCGATTCGGTGCGCGACGGCGTTAGCGGCATTCTCTACCGCCAACAGACAGTGGAATGTTTGATGGATGCAATTCGCCGCTTTGACGCAGAGGGGGGCAGCTTCAGTCAAGAAATTATCGTGTCAGAAGCTGCTCGCTTCTCTGCACAGCGTTTTCGAATGGAATTCGACGCTATGATTAGGCGTAGCCTAGCTGACTTCCATACACATGGCCCAGCTCTGAGAACATCATAATCCAGGGCGCTCGAAATATATGAAGCTTCAAATTTTGATGGTGAGCCCGGATGGGATCGAACCATCGACCCTCTGATTAAAAGTCAGATGCTCTACCGCTGAGCTACGGGCCCTACCAAGGCGGCGGACAATAGGGATGAGGAGCCGGCGGGTCAATCGCGATTAGGCAGGCGAATCAACATATTTCTCCGCGCTATCGCTGAAATATACCTGCCGGAACGAGCGGGAGAAATCAGAGACCTGTCCCTCCGATGTCGCCGTTCGCAGCTTGGCCATCAGATCTTGGTAGAATGCCAAATTATGCCACGTCAGTAGCATGGCCGCGATGATCTCGCCGGCCTTGACCACATGATGCAGGTAGGCCCGGCTGAATTGGCGGCAGGCCGGGCAGCCGCAATCAAGATCAAGTGGCGCGGGATCTTCGGCGTGGCGGGCATTCTTGAGATTCAGCGGTCCATTCCAGGTGAAGGCTTGACCATTGCGGCCTGACCGGGTCGGCAAAACACAGTCAAACATGTCCACGCCGCGCAGCACCGCCCCCACGATATCGTCTGGCTTTCCGACCCCCATCAGATAGCGTGGACGATCGGTGGGAAGATGCGGCACCGTCGCGTCGAGCGTATCGAACATAGCGGCCTGCCCCTCGCCCACCGCCAGGCCGCCGACCGCATAGCCGTCGAACCCGATTTCCCGAAGCGCCTCTGCTGAACGCGCCCGCAAATGCGGAAACACGCCGCCTTGGACAATGCCGAAACAGGTGCGCCCCGGTTGCGCGCCGAATGCAACCTTGGATCGTTTCGCCCAGCGCATGGAAAGCGCCAACGATTTTTCGATTTCTGCCTCGCTGGCACCGAAGGCCGGGCATTCGTCCAGAACCATTTGGATATCGGAACCCAGCAGTCTTTGGATTTCCATCGCCCGTTCCGGCGAAAGGAATTCGGCATGGCCATCGATATGCGACTGGAACCGCACACCCTCCTCGGTGATCTTGCGCAGAGACGAAAGCGACATCACTTGGAAGCCGCCGGAATCCGTCAGGATCGGCCGTTCCCAATCCATGAATTTGTGCAGGCCGCCCAGCCGCACGATGCGCTCCGCGCCCGGCCGCAGCATCAGGTGATAGGTGTTACCCAGAAGAATATCTGCGCCGGTTTCGCGCACGCTCTGCGGCAACATCGCCTTGACGGTACCCGCGGTACCCACAGGCATGAAGGCAGGCGTGCGGATTTCACCGCGGGGCGTGTGCAGGATTCCGGCACGCGCTGCGCCGTCGGTCGCCTTGAGTTCGAAACGAATATCGCTCATCGCGGCCGGAATAGCAGACAGGCATCGCCATAGGAATAGAAGCGATAGCCATTCGCGATCGCTTCGGCATAGGCACGTTGCATGACCTCCGTACCCATGAAAGCGCAAACCAGCATGAACAGGGTTGAGCGCGGCAGATGGAAATTGGTCACCAGCACATCGGTCGCCTTGAAGCGGTATCCCGGCGTGATGAAGATATCGGTATCGCGATCGAAGGGCTGCACCTTGCCCCCAGCATCGCTGGCGCTTTCCAGAATGCGCAGGGACGTCGTCCCCACCGCCACGGCACGGCCACCCGCCTCCCGGACTGCGTTAAGACGCGCCGCTGCGCCGGCACCCACCGTCGCGCGCTCGGAATGCATGACGTGCTGATCAGTATCGGTGGCACTGACCGGCAGAAACGTGCCGGCGCCGACATGCAAAGTCAGATCGGCACGGCCCAAACCTTTGGCGGCGAGCCGGTCCAACAATTCGGGCGTGAAGTGAAGTCCGGCGGTAGGGGCCGCCACCGACCCTTCCTCGCGGGCATAAACTGTCTGGTAATCGGAAAAGTCCTGGGCGTCGGGCGGCCGCAGCTTGGCGATGTAGGGCGGAAGGGGCATCGCGCCGACTGCCGCGATTGCCTGGTCCAAGGCCGCCCCGGTCCGATTGAAGGCCAGCGTCACCTCCCCCCCCTGCCGGTCCACAACCCTGGCCTCAAGTCCCTGCGCGAAGAGCAGGGCATCTCCGGGCCGTAAGCGCCGTGCGGGCTGGGCAAACGCCCGGAACCGGCTTCCCTCCTCCCGTCGGTGCAAAGTGACCTCTACGGGTACCCTAGGCCCTACAGGGGCCCGGGCCGGTCGATGGCCAGTGAGGCGCGCGGCGATGACTTTGGAATTATTAAATGACAAAATATCATTTTTTTGCAGCAAATCCGGCAGATCGTGGAATTTGTGATGCCTAATTTCGCCATTTTCCTGCACCACAAGAAGCCTTGCCGAGTCGCGAGGTTCCGCCGGTCGCAGGGCAATCAGATTCCCCGGCAGGTTGAAATCAAACAATTCTGTCAACATTGGATTATAGCTCGGCCGGACAGACGCTTTATAACGGCCCCGTCCTCTTCGGTAACGGACTGATAAATTTTCGGGATCAGTATACGAATTGTTGACCTTGAATGGATCGGGGCGCCGGAATCGGCTTTGTCATATGGTTCAAACCTTGAACGCCGAACAAGAACAGCAAGCGGCATGATGACCACGACAACCTGGACAGGCGATCTTCTTAATGAATCTCGCAGGTCCGTCCGTGCACGCCATATCCGATATTGGCTGAGCATTCTGGGACTGGCCCTGTCGGACGGCCTCTGTTTCCTTCTTGCCGATCTTCTGTTTCGCGCTGCCGCCAGTGTACCCACGATCGTTCTATTCGTGGGCCGCCAACCGCACGCCCCAACCACACCGCTCAACGTCTTTGCGCTTTTGGGCGCAGTCTTCATTTTGATCCGCTACATTTCAGGTGACTACAGCCGGCGCCAGCTTTTTTTTGATGGCGCGAAGGGCACCACCATCGCACTTCTGATCACCGCGATCCCGGACCTCTTGATGTACGCCTTGGGCCGCGGGCTTTATTCCCTGACCCCGATTTTGCTCAGCTGGTTTTTTCTTCTGTTTTTTCTTCCGGTGATGCGCCAAGGCGCCCGCATGCTGATGGCCCGTCTGGATATCTGGCAGATCCCCACCGCGATGATCGGAATCAACCGGCGCACCGCAGAAATCTGCACTGCCTTGAAGGAATCGCTTTCGTTGGGCTTTGATGTACGCTGGCTGGTGATCGAAGATCCCAGTATTCCCGCGCCGCAAAGCATGTCGGCAATCCGGCCCATCCACTCTTCCGATCCTGCACGCATCGCCCAGATCATCGGCAGCGCCGGCTGCAAAGAAGCCATTGTCGCGGCGGAAGATATGCAATCTGCGCATTTCGCCGAGGTGGTGCAGCGACTTCTGGAAGTGAACATCCCTGTCGCGATCATCCCATCAATTAATCGCCTACCCCTGGCGGGGGTTACCACCAATTATTTCTTTGGCCGCGATATTCTGATGTTGCAGGTCCGCAGCAACGTGCAACGCCTGCCGTCCCGCACCGTAAAGCGGGTATTCGACATTCTCGTCTCGACTTTTCTGCTTGCGACACTGTCTCCCCTGTTCGTGATTATTGCGATCGCGATCAAGCGCGCCGACCCGGGAAAGATAACTTACGCACACCAGCGCGTGGGCCGCGACGGCGCTCCGTTCGATTGCCTGAAATTCCGCACCATGGTGACGGATGCGGATGCGCGGCTGCGTCGCTGGCAGCATGAGAATCCCGATCTCTACGAAGAATATCGCCGTACCTTCAAACTGAGAGATGATCCGCGCGTCACCGGCATCGGCAGGTGGTTGCGCCGGACCAGCCTCGATGAACTACCCCAGCTTTGGAACGTGCTGATGGGACATATGAGCTTGGTGGGACCGCGCCCAGTGGTGCAGCGAGAACTCGAAGAATATTACGGTCCCGCATCCCAGCTTTATATCCGCACGCGGCCGGGTTTGACGGGATTATGGCAGGTCAGTGGCCGCAGCGACACCAGCTATGAACGGCGCGTCTTTCTCGACGAATGGTACATCCTGAACTGGTCGTTCTGGTACGACATCGTCATCCTGATCCAGACAGCCTGGATCGTGGCCACAGGCAAAGGCGCTTTTTAGCTAGCGCTTGCCAGCGCCGCCTTGATGATCCGGTCCTGAACGTCCGGCTCCAGATAGGGATGCATCGGCAGGCTCACCACCGTTTTTGACAGGGCTTCACTGACCGGCGTGGGCACGCTGGGATAGTGCGCATAGGCTTTCTGCTTCGACAGCGGGATCGGATAATAGACCACGGACGGGACACCCGCCTCTTTCAGGTCCGCCTGGAATTTGGCCTGGCCTTCCACTTTCAGCGTGTATTGCGCCCAGGTCGAAATCGCCCCCTCGATCACATGGGGTGTCACAATGCGGTTGGAACCGGCGAACGCTTCGTCGTAACGGCGGGCCACCCTGTTGCGAGCCTCGATCTCATCGGGGAAAATCTTCAGCTTCTCGATCAGGATCGCGGCCTGAATGGTGTCGAGCCGCGAATTCAGCCCGATCCGCACATGCTCGTACCGGTCACTGCCCTGCCCGTGCATGCGAAGCGACAGCAACACATCCTTCAGTGCATCGTCGTTGGTGAAACAGGCACCGCCATCGCCATAACAGCCGAGCGGCTTGGCCGGAAAGAAACTGGTCGCCGCCGCGTCACCGATTGCCCCGGCACGTTTGCCGTCCAACAGACCGCCAAAACCCTGGGCGGTGTCGCAGAACAGCTTCAGGCCTTCGCGGGCCGCGATTGGCGCCAGGGCCCGGTAATCTGCGGGCTGGCCGAACAAATCGACCGGCATTACCACTTTGGGCGTGAGCTTGCCGCCCTGCCTGACCATGGCGATGGCGGCTTCCAGGCTGGCGGGATCCATGTTGAAGGTATCGGGCAGAACGTCGACGAAAACCGGCGTCGCGCCGGCCAAGACCACCACTTCGGCACTGGCGGCGAAGGTGAAGGCCGGCACAAAGACCGCGTCTCCCGGGCCCACGTCCCACGCGCGCAGCACCAGCAGCAGGGCATCGGTGCCGTTGGCACAAGCGATCGCATGCTTCACTCCGGCCCAGGTCGCCAGATCGCGCTCCAGCTGGCCCACCTGCGGCCCCAATATCCACTGCCCGCCCTCGACGGCAGCCGTGATGGCGGCCGCCAGCGGCGCTCCCATGCGTTTGCGCTGGGCTTGCAGGTCTATGAAAGGAATAGGGTCGGACACGGAACACTCCCGTACGGAATCGCACGGCTTTTAAGCCGCCGACGCCGCACCACGCCACTCACCTGATGTTGCGGTTTGTTTGCCGCTATTTATCGGCCTCTATACGGGCTTTCAGAATCTTGTCGGGTTCGCCGGAGATGGCACCGTTGTTGTGCTCGCCACCCTTTTTGATGGCATCGACATGATCCATGCCTTCCACCACCTCGCCCCAGACCGAATATTGGCGGTCGAGCCAGGGGGCATCGTCGAAGCAGATAAAGAACTGGCTGTTGGCGCTGTTGGGGTTCTGGGTGCGCGCCGCCGAAATCGTGCCGCGCTTGTGCTTTTCACCCGTGAACTCGGCCTTCAAGTCCGGCAGATCCGATCCGCCCGAACCGGTTCCGGTCGGATCGCCGGTCTGGGCCATGAAGCCCGGAATGACCCGGTGGAACACCACCCCGTCATAAAACCCTTTGCGGGTCAGCTCCTTGATCCGGGCGACATGATTGGGCGCCAGATCGGGCCGCAGCGCGACCGCGACCGGGCCGGTCTTGAGTTCCAGGATCAGGGTATTTTCGGGATCGCGTGCCATTACTTCCGTTCCTTGCATCGTTTGATCAAAGCTTCCGCCACCAGGGGACTGGTGAAAGGTGCGACGTCGCCGCCCAGCATCGCGATCTCTTTCACCAGGCGCGAGGCGATGGCCTGGTGACGGGGGTCCGCCATCAGGAAGACGGTTTCGATTTCGGTGTTGAGGCGTTGGTTCATCGCCACCATCTGGAATTCATATTCAAAGTCGGAAACCGCGCGCAGTCCCCGGATGATCATCGATGCGCCGACATTTTCGGCGAATTTGACCAGCAGCATGTCGAAGGCCTGCACTTCGATGGTGGCGCGCCCCTTCGCCAGGGGTGCTGCCTCCCGCTCCAGCATCGCCTTGCGTTCCTCGAGCGAGAAAAGCGGCTCCTTGGACGCATTGGTGGCCACGCCGATCACAAGATGGTCCACCAGTTTGACGGCGCGCTTGATGATATCCAGGTGCCCCAAGGTCACCGGATCGAAAGTGCCGGGATAAAGCCCGACGCGTTTCTTCACGCTCATGCTTCGCCGCCGCCGACATCGGCGATGCGCTCGACGGAAACACAGCGCTCGCCCTCGTCGAGCCGGAACACGGTTACGCCCTGCGCCGCACGGCCCTGAATGGAAATGCCACTTACCGCCACGCGGATGGTTTGTCCCTGATCGGAGATCAGCATCAGATCATCGCTGTCCTCGACCGGGAAAGCGCCGATGACGGCTGCATTCTTCTTGCCCATGCCGATCGCAACGATGCCGGAGCCGCCGCGGCCGGTGACGCGGTATTCATAGGAACTGCTGCGCTTGCCATAGCCGTTGGCTGACATCGTCAGCACGAACTGCTCGCGCGCGCCAAGCTGGGCGTAACGTTCGGCGGACAGGGTCGCTTCCTCAACGCCTTCCTCGGCGTCGGGCGCCTCTTCCACCATAGCTTCCTCGTCGCCGGAGGCACGGCGGGCGGCATTGGCCTGTTTCAGATAGGCGCGCGCTTCGGCACTGCTGGCATCGGCATGATAGAGCAAGGACAGGCTGACCACAGCGTCCTCGCTGCCAAGCTTGATGCCGCGCACGCCGGTGGAGTCGCGGCCCTTGAACACCCGTACATCCGAGACCGGGAAGCGGATGCATTTGCCGGCCTTGGTGGTGAGCAGGAAGTCATCCTGCTCGGTGCAGGTGGCCACGCCGATGATGCCGTCGCCGGCTTCGAGCTTCATGGCGATCTTGCCGGATTTGTTGACCTGCACGAAATCGGATAGCGCATTGCGCCGCACATCGCCGGACTTGGTGGCGAAAACGACGTTCAGCTTTTCCCATTCCGCTTCATTCTCCGGCAATGCGAGGATGGCGGTGATGCGCTCGCCTTCCGACAGCGGCAAAAGATTGACCATCGCCTTGCCCTTGCCCGCGATGCGCGCTTCCGGCAGCCGCCAGACCTTGAGCTTGTAGACCATCCCGATGGAAGAAAAGAACAACATCGGCGCATGCGTGTTGGCGACGAACAGGCTGGTGACGAAATCCTCGTCCCGCGTCGCCATGCCGGAGCGGCCTTTGCCGCCACGGCCCTGGACGCGATATTCGGCCAGCGGAGTGCGCTTGATATAGCCGGCATGCGTGACGGTGACCGCGACGTCTTCGCGCTCGATCAGCGCCTCGTCCTCGATTTCGACTTCGGCGTCGATCAATTCCGTCCGGCGCGGGGTGGCGAATTCCTCACGGATCGCTTTGAGTTCGTCGGTGATGATCTGCATCACCCGGGCGCGCGAGGAAAGAATATCGAGATAATCCTTGATCGCCTCGCCCAGCTTGCTCGCTTCGTCGTTGATTTCGTCGCGGCCGAGCGCCGTCAAACGCTGCAGGCGCAGATCCAGGATCGCCCTGGCCTGTTCCTCGGTCAGACGAATGGTATCGTCATCGGCAAGCTTGTGACGATGATCGGCGATCAGCGCCACCAGCGGTCCCACATCCTTGGCGGGCCAGGCGCGGGCCATCAATTGCTCGCGCGCGGTGGCGGCGTCGGCGGCGGCGCGGATCAGGCGGATGACTTCGTCGATATTGGCGACCGCGACGGCCAAGCCCACCAGGATATGGCCCCGATCCCGCGCCTTGGCGAGTTCGTACTTGGTGCGCCGCGTAACCACATCCTCGCGGAAGCCGATGAAGGCAGCGATCAGCTCCTTCAAATTCATCTGCTGCGGCCGGCCCTCGTTCAGGGCCAGCATGTTGACGCCGAAGGTGGTCTGGAGCTGGGAGTAGCGATAGAGCTGGTTCAGCACCACCTCGCCGGACGCATCGCGCTTCAGCTCGATCACCACCCGCATGCCGTGGCGGTCGCTTTCGTCGCGAATATCGGCAATGCCTTCGACCCGCTTGTCGCGGACCAATTCGGCAATGCGCTCCTGCAGCAGCG
>CAYWWT010000087.1:0-10349 GCA_964461855.1 uncultured Rhizobium sp.
GGGCCTCTTGCATCTGGAAATCGTGCGCGAGCGGCTGGAGCGGGAATTCAACCTGGACCTGATCACCACCGCGCCGTCGGTGATCTATCACATCTTCATGAATGACGGCACGATGCGGGAGCTGCACAATCCCGCCGACATGCCCGATGTGACCTATATCGATCACATCGAAGAACCCTGGATCAAAGCCACCATCCTGGTGCCGGACGAATATTTGGGTTCGGTCTTGAAGCTGTGCGAAGACCGCCGCGGCCGCCAACTCGAACTCACCTATGCCGGCAGCCGCGCCATGGTGGTCTATATGCTGCCGCTGAACGAAGTCGTGTTCGACTTCTATGACCGGCTGAAATCGGTGTCGCGCGGTTATGCCAGCTTCGACTATCACATCGAGAAATACGAAGAAGGCGATCTGGTGAAGATGTCCATCCTGGTCAATGACGACCCGGTGGATGCGCTATCCATGATCGTGAACCGTCAGCGCGCCGAGGGCCGTGGCCGCGCCATGTGCGAGAAGCTGAAAGACCTGATCCCGCGCCACATGTTCAAGATTCCGATCCAGGCGGCCATCGGCGGCAAGGTGATCGCGCGCGAGACACTGAGCGCGCTGCGCAAGGATGTGACGGCGAAATGTTATGGCGGCGACATCAGCCGCAAGCGCAAGCTCCTCGACAAGCAGAAAGAGGGCAAGAAGAAGATGCGCCAGTTCGGCAAGGTGGAGATTCCGCAGGAAGCCTTCATCGCCGCGCTGAAAATGGACGATAACTGATCATCCGCTGACGGATTAACCACCCGCCCTGAATCCACCAGACGGGTTTCCTTCCGGCCGCTAATCCTGCCCGCCATGGAGCAGAAGCGGCCGCGTTGGGTGGACAAGCCGGAGTTCGAGTGGACGCCAGACGCGCCCTTGAAAGCCGAGCCGCAAAAGCCCGCCCCGCCGCAGCCCATCGTCCCACAATTTCCCGATCCCGCGCCGCTTTTCGTTCCGGCGAATGACGCCGTTTCGCATTCCGGCGGGGTCCAAGCGATGCGCGGCCTGTTCCGGTCGTTGGCCTCCGCGGTTCTGGGATGGATCATTGTCCGCGCCTGGCGCCTGGAAAAATTGTTCGCCGGGCTTGGTAGCCGTTTCGCCCTGCCCGCGATCGCGCCCCGCCTGGCCATCGGGCTCGGCCAGGGTCTCGCCCTGTCCGGGCTTTTCACGATGCGCGACCAGACGGTCGGGGCGGAAAGCCTGCTCGCCGCCCTGATCATGGCGGCGACCTTTGCACCGCTGCTGCTGGTCCAGGGGCTGGGCCGCATCCCGGCGCGTACCCTGGCGATCTGGGTCGGCGGCGCGGCGGTGGGCCTGGCGCTTTTGGGCGTCTATCACCATTGGCGGATCGGCGCCGCCGACGCCGGCCATGCGGGATTGTGGACCGCGCTGTTGGTGAGCATTTTCCTTTTCATCGGGCAGGCGTTGTTGCTGGGGCATGCGCGCAACGCGCCCGGCCCATTGCGATACGCCGTTCTATACGAGGCAAGCTGGCGGCTGGCGGCGGAAGCGATCCTGTGCGGTGTCTTTGCCCTTGCGGTCTGGAGCTTGTGGAATCTCGCGGAGACGTCGCTGGTCCAGCGCGATCTCTATCCGCTGTTTTCGCGTCTCGGCATCGTGCTTGCGACCTCGTCTTTCGCGTTGGCGGCACAATTGCGCACCGGGCCGATGCTGCATGTGATGAAGCGTGGCGCGGTGATCGCCCTCACCGCCAGCTTTCCGGTCCTGATCCTGGCGGCCAGCGCCACCTTGCTGGTCGGCTTTTTCGGTCGCTGGCAGCCGCCCTTCGCGCTTTGCGCGGTGGAAGGCTTGGGCCTGCTGCTTGCCATCAATGCATCGTACCGGGGCGGAGAGGAGTGGCGTCCGCAATGGCGCCGCCGCGCGGAATTCGCCAGCGCCTTTCTGTTGCTGCCGCTGGCGGTTTTCGCCGGGTTGGCCTTGCAGGCGCGCGTGGCGCAATTCGGGTTCACCGCGCCGCGCGTGATCGCAATGGCGGCCCTGTTTCTGCTGGCGGCCTATGCGCTCGTCTATGCGGGCGCAGCCTTGATATCGCTGGGCGGTGGACGCTGGATGGAGCGGATCGAAACCGTCAATCTGGCGATGGCGTTTGTCGTTCTGAGTCTGGCCGGGATTTTGATGTCGCCGATGGGCGATCCCGTCCGGCTCGCCGTCGCGGAGCAGGCTTGGCGGGCAAGCCGGACGGCGCCCGAGAAATTCGACTATGCCTATCTGCACCGCTCCGGCCTGCGCTTCGGCGATAGCGCGCTGAACGCGATGGCGCGCGACGCGCGCAATCCCGCGGTTGCGCGGAATGCCTTTGTGGCGCTGGAGTCTGGACCGTCCGCCGAACGGGCTTTGCCTTCCGAGATCGGCGCCAATATCCATGTGATGACGCCGGGCGGACTTTTGCCCTCCACGCTTCTGACCCAGGACTGGAACCAGGCCGGAAAAGATGTGCCGCCCTGCCTGACCACGGCGCGGCTGAGCTGCGACGCCTATTTCGTGGATCTCGACCGCGACGGGCTGCATGAGATCATCCTCACCTATGGCGATGATGCATCCTGGTGGGGGGCGGTAATGCGCCAGACCGATCAGGGCTGGGCGCTGGCCGGCACCATCTCGCCTCCGCCTCATTCCGGAACTCTGTCGGCGTTGCGCGCGGGCGCTTTCACCCTTGCCGATCCCCTGCCCGGCTGGCGCGACCTGATAGTGAATGGCAAGCGGCTGGCGGTGTCGCCGATTCCGCATGCCGCCCCGGCGCAAGGGGCCCGGCCATGACAGGCGGCGCATAAAACGCTATAGAGCGCGCGTTTTCGGAAAAGTCCCATGCGCGCGGCCTTGATCGATTATGGTTCCGGCAATATCGCCTCGGCGGCGAAAGCGTTGGCGCGCGCGGCGAGCCAGACCAGCGGACATGAGATCGTTGTCACCACCGATCCGGACATTGTACGCGCATCCGAACGCATCATTCTTCCGGGCGTCGGCGCCTTCGCCGATTGCATGCGCGGATTGAGCGCGGTGCCGGGCATGGTCGATGCGCTGAACCAGAGCGTGCTGCGCGACGGCAAACCAATTCTCGGCATCTGTGTCGGCATGCAGTTGATGGCCAGCGCCGGACGCGAATTCGGCATCCATAAGGGCCTGGATTGGATCGGCGGCGAAGTCGTGCCGGTCCTGCCCGCCGATCCGCTTCTGAAGATTCCCCATATGGGCTGGAATGAAGTTGCGCTGGTGCAGAACCATCCCTTGTTCGCGGGACTGGATGCGAAAGCCAATGCCTATTTCGTGCATAGCTTTGAGATGCAGCCGGCGGATGACGCGCATCTTCTCGCCACTACGGAATATGGCGGTCCGGTCACCGCCGCCATCGGCCGCGACAATATCGTGGGCACGCAATTTCATCCCGAGAAGAGCCAGGATGTCGGGCTCGCGATCCTCGGCAATTTTCTTACCTGGAAGCCATGATCATCTTTCCCGCCATCGATCTGAAGAATGGCCAATGCGTGCGGCTGAAACGCGGCATCATGGAAGACGCCACCGTCTTCAACACCGATCCCGCCGCACAGGCGAAGCGTTTCAAGGATCAAGGCTTTCACTGGCTGCACTGTGTCGATCTCAACGGCGCCTTTGAAGGCCGAAGCGCCAACGCCGAAGCGATCAGATCCATCCGCGCCGCGATCGATCTTCCCATTCAACTGGGCGGCGGCATCCGCGACCGGGCGGCGGTGGAATCCTGGCTCGAAGCCGGCATCACCCGCGTCATCCTGGGTACCGCCGCCCTCACCGATCCCGCGTTCGTGAAGGAAGCCGCGCGCGCCCATCCGGGCCGCGTCGTGGTGGGCGCCGACGCCAAGGGCGGCAAGATCGCTGTGCAGGGTTGGGCCGAGGTCAGCGAACTGACTCCGGTCGAACTGGGCAAGCGCTTCGAAGATGCGGGCGTCGCCGCCCTGCTCTTCACCGACATTGACGGCGACGGATTGCTGCAAGGCGTGAATGTGAAAGCGACCGCGGCCCTCGCCCGGGAACTCTCGATTCCGGTGATTGCGTCGGGTGGCGTTGGTTCGCTGGCCGATATCGAGGCGCTGATGGCAGCGGGCGAACCCAACATCGAAGGCGTCGTGGTGGGCCGGGCGCTCTATGACGGGCGGATCGATCCGGCGGCGGCGCTGGCGGTTGCGGGGCGCAGTTAGAAAGGCCGCGTCCGCCGGCCGTTCGACGCCCACTGTTTCTTCCCAATAGGATCGGGTTCGATTCCCCGCCAGATTTTCAGGCTCTGATGGAAAAGCCATGGGTCGCAGCCCAGGCCATGAACAGTTGCGGCCAGATTGCGGCGGGCTTG
The DNA here is from genome assembly GCA_964461855.1 of uncultured Rhizobium sp. GTDB lineage: Bacteria > Pseudomonadota > Alphaproteobacteria > Micropepsales > Micropepsaceae > Rhizomicrobium. The sequence continues at coordinate 4,368 of CAYWWT010000087.1, forward strand.
CCGGCGATGTTCCGGATCGTGAAGCCGTGTTTGCCCTGCTCGAACACATGCAATTCAGCCGGGATTTTCGCGGCCCGCAGCGCGCCGAACATGGCGATGCCATTGGCGAACGGTGCCGCCTCCGGGTCATCGGCCGCAAGACAGATGAAACAGGGCGATGTGTCGGCCGGGATGTGCTTGTCCACCGAATAGGCATCCAATGTTGCGGCGTCCGCCTTATCGCCCACCAACCAGTGACGCGTGCCAAGGTTGGTGCCATCGCCCAGGGTGGTGACGGGATACAGCAGGCCGGCAACCACGGGCTTGGCGTCCTGCGTGTCCACAGCGTCGACGGGCGCATAGACGTCCGCTGCGAAACGCGTGGCAAGCGACGCGGCAAGATGGCCGCCCGCCGAAAAACCGATCACGGCAAGCCGTGCTGGATCAATTCCGTATTTGCCGGCATTGGCGCGGATGAGCCGCATGGCCCGCTGCGCATCCTGCAGCGGAACGTCGGAATGATTGGCCCAACCGTCGCCCGGCAGGCGATAGCGCAGGATAAAACAGGTGATGCCCGAGCGGTTGAAGACTTGGGCCGGCTCCATTCCTTCACGCTCGAAAAACTCCGCGCCATAGCCGCCCCCTGGTATCAATAGCAATGCCGAACCGGTCGGCCTGGCAGCGCGGTAGACCGTGAGAAGCGGGATACCAACGTGCATAACGGCGCGATCATGGAACAGGTCGGGCGTTTGGCTGGTTTCGACGATGTTCGATTTGGCGGTAACGCCTTCGCCGCCTGGGGGCGTGTCCGGCCAGAGGGCCATGATTTCCTTGGAATCGTTCGGCAGGCTGCCGTCGGTCGCCATCGTTTCGGCGAATGCCCGCGTGGATATCACCGCCACCGTGGCAAGCCCGATCAATTCTCGCCGGTCCATGCCGACTCCCGTATTTTTGGTGCCCTTATTTAGCTGTCGAACGATGGGGACGGCATGGCCGCCAACAAGCTCCTAGCGGCGGCTGAGGCGGCGCGTAATCTCGTCCAGCTGCTCCAGGCTGGCGTAGGAAATCCGGACTTCCCCACCTTTATCCCCATTGTGGATAATCTGAGTCTTCAGTCCTAACTGATTGGAAATACTGGATTCCAGGTCCGCGATGTTGGGATCCTTGGGCGGTTTTCCACCGGGCTTGGCCTTCTTGGCCGTACGCTGTTCGGCCTGCCGGACGGTCATCTTCCCGGACAGAATATCCCAGGCCGCGGCTTCCGGATCGGGGGCGCTTAACAGCGTTCGGGCGTGGCCGGCGGTCAGTTTGCCTTCCTGCACCAGCGCCTTGACCGAGTCCGGCAGCCGCAGCAACCGAATGGTGTTCGCGACATGCGGACGGCTCTTGCCGACCTCTTGCGCAACCTGTTCCTGGGTGCGGCCGAAACGGTCGATCAATTCCTGATAGGCCGCCGCCTCTTCGATCACGTTCAGGTCGGCGCGCTGAACATTTTCGATGATGGCGATTTCCAGCGCCTCGGCATCGGCCAGTTCGCGCACCACCACCGGCACGTCATGCAGCTTAGCCATCTGGGCCGCGCGCCAGCGCCGTTCGCCCGCCACGATCTCATACGCATCCGCGCCCAGCGGCCGGACCAGGATCGGCGTCAGCACGCCTTTTTCTTTCACCGAGGCAGCGAGGTCGTTGAGTGCATCGTCGGCGAAATTCTTGCGCGGCTGGAATTTGCCGGGCTTGAGAAAGGCGACGGGCAGGGTGCGCGTCGCCTTCGGTGCCTCGCCGCGCGTAGGCGCTGCTTCATCGCCGATCAGTGCCGACAGGCCGCGGCCCAATCCGCGCGGTCGATCTTCCTTGGGCGTCATGCGGCGGCTCCGATGCGTTCGCGCTGAATGAGCTCGCCCGCGAGCTTGATGTAAGCCTGGCTGCCGGGACAGCGCAGATCATAAACCAGCGCCGGCACGCCGTGACTGGGCGCTTCGGAAATCCGCACATTGCGCGGGATCACGGTGTTGTAGACTTTCTCGCCCATATTCTGGCGCACATCGGCGGCGACCTGGTCCGACAGCTTGTTGCGCTTGTCGAACATGGTCAGCACGATGCCCTGGATCTCCAGCGACGGATTGAGATTGGCGCGCACCAGATCGATGGTCTTGAGCAATTGGCTCAAACCTTCCAGCGCAAAGAATTCGCATTGCAGCGGCACCATCACCGCATCCGCCGCCGCCATCGCATTGACGGTGAGGAGGGTGAGGGAAGGGGGGCAATCGATCAGCACATAGGAGAATTCAGATGCTCCGTGTGCGGAGTATTCTGCCAGCGCATCCTTCAGGATGAAATTGCGGCGCGGCTTGTCGATCAATTCCAATTCCGCGCCGGAGAGATCGACCGTGGCGGGCACGATGGACAATTTTGGAATCCGGGTCTGCACGATGGCGTCGGCCAGCGAGGCTTCGCCCATCAGCACGTCATAGGTGGTGATAGTGCGCGACGCCCGGGAGACGCCCAGCCCGGTCGAAGCGTTGCCCTGCGGATCGATATCGATCACCAGGGTCGGCTCGCCCACCGCCGCCAGGGCGGTCGAAAGATTGATCGCGGTCGTGGTCTTACCGACGCCGCCCTTTTGGTTGGCGACGACCAGCACGCGCGGCTTTTTGCGGGGTTCGGTCATGGGACAACAGCTCCCTCAGCTCCAAAATGACCCCGGAAGGGTCGGTCAGGCTAGGGATCTGCCTGAGTTTCATATTCCAAGATTTATGGGCTTCCGTCAATTCGGACCCCACATTTTGACCCTTTAAAAGCAGGCAAACGCTGTCAGGGCCCAAGAAATTCTGCGCATAGCCCAGAAGCTTCGGCAAGGGGGCGCAGGCCCGCGCCGTCACCACATCGAAGGGCTTCGGGGTAAGTTCCTCCATCCGCCGGTTTTCGATTTGGATAGGGAGTTCCATTGCCTCCGCCGCAGCAGCCAAAAAAGCGCATTTTTTGGCGGTGGAATCGTGAAGGGTCACCGAAACCCGATCCCTTAGCAACTCCGCCAATACCAGTCCTGGAAACCCGGCGCCCGAACCCAGATCCGCCAGAGTGCGGGCATTTGACGGAACCAGCGCGGCGAGTTGGGCGGAATCCCAGAAATGCCGCCGCCACAGATCGGGCAGGGATCCCGGCGAAACCAAGTTATGCCGCGCATTCCAATCAATCAGGAGATCCGCATACCGCTGCAGCCGCGCCAGCGTTTCACGTGAAACACCTGCCGCCGCTGCGAACTCTGCCGGTCCGAAACTGGTTTCAGGCACTTTTGGCTCGTTTGGCGCCTTTGATATAGGCCAACACCAAGGTGAGAGCCGCCGATGTGACGCCTTCGATGCGCCCGGCCTGACCCAAGGTCTGGGGCCGGATCGCTTCCAGTTTCTGCCGGACTTCGTTGGAAAGGCCGATGACCCGGCGATAATCCAGATCGGCGGGCAGGGTGCGTCCTTCATCCCGGCGGAATGCCAAGATGTCGGCGTCCTGACGGCCGAGATATCCGGCATATTGGGCGTCAATCTCGAGTTGTTCGACCACATCGGGTGCGAAAGTCGCCAATTCCGGCCAGATTCGCGTCAAACGAGCGAATTCAACGTCGGGAAGACCTAACAGATCCAGCGCCGAGCGCCGCACGCCATCCTGGCGAACGGCCAGGCCCATAGCCGCAGCTTGCGCTGTTGTAAGGGCGAGCCGGGCCATTGTTTCACGTGAAACGGTGAGCCGCTGCTTCTTGTCAGCAAAGGCATCCCGGCGTTCGGCACCCACCAGCCCGACTTCGGCTCCCAAGTCCGTCAGGCGCTGGTCGGCATTGTCCGCCCGAAGCGTCAGCCGATATTCGGCGCGAGAGGTGAACATGCGATAGGGCTCGGTCACGCCCTTGGTCACCAGATCGTCGATCATCACCCCGATATAAGCCTGGGAGCGGTCCAGAATGACGGGAGCGCCGCCGCCTGCGGCGCGGGCCGCATTCAGCCCGGCCATCAAGCCCTGAGCGGCCGCTTCTTCATAACCGGTGGTGCCGTTGATCTGTCCTGCCAGGTAAAGACCGGGCACGGCTTTGACTTCCAAAGCCGGGGACAGGGCGCGGGGATCGACATAATCATATTCAATTGCGTAGCCCGGGCGTCGGACCGTCGCCCGTTCCAGGCCCGGAATGGTCGCCAGCAAGGCCAGCTGAACATCCTGGGGCAGGGAGGTGGAAATCCCATTGGGATAGACGGTGTCGTCGTTAAGTCCTTCTGGTTCAAGGAAAATCTGGTGACTCTCCCGGTCGGCGAAGCGGCTGACCTTGTCCTCGATGGAGGGGCAGTAGCGCGGCCCGGTGGAGGCGATTTGACCGGAATACATCGGGGCCCGGTGCAGATTGGCCCGGATGATGGCATGGGTCTGCAAGGTGGTGCGGGTGATCGCACAGGCGATCTGGGGTGTGGTGATCGCCCGGGTCATGAAAGAGAAGGGCTGGGGCGGGTCGTCGCCAGCCTGGGAGTCCAGGCTGGCCCAATCGATGGTCCGTCCATCCAGGCGCGGCGGGGTGCCCGTCTTCAACCGCCCCATGGGGAGGCCGAAACCGTAAAGCGTCTGGGACAGGCCAATCGAGGGTGGCTCAACGCCATCACCCACTTTCATCCTGCCGGCGGGGATTTTGGTCTCGCCGATATGGATAAGGCCATTCAGGAAGGTGCCGGTGGTCAAGACCACCGAACCGGCCCGGAAGTCCTTTCCACTCGCGGTGCGAACACCGACGGCTCGTCCGTCCTGTAAAATCAGGTCTTCCGCCGCCTCTTCCCGAATTTCCAGATTGGCGGTCCGGCGCAGCGCGTCCTGCATTGCCGTGCGATAAAGCGCCCGGTCGGCTTGGGCGCGCGGGCCACGCACCGCCGGGCCCTTGCGCCGATTGAGCAGCCGAAACTGGATGCCCGCCGCATCCGCGACCCGGCCCATCAGGCCATCCAGGGCATCGATCTCCCGCACCAGATGGCCCTTGCCCACCCCGCCAATGGCGGGATTGCAGGACATTTCGCCCAGGGTCTCGAATTTGTGGGTGAGAAGAAGCGTGGCCGCGCCCAAGCGCGCGGAAGCCGCCGCCGCTTCACAGCCGGCATGCCCGCCGCCGATCACGATGACGTCATAGGCTTTCATGCGCGGTGAAATACGCGCATCGGCTCAGCGGAGCAACGGCCACTATTTTCCGATGCAGAAATCGCGAAACACGCTGTCGAGCAATTCCTCGACATCGACATGGCCGGTGATGCGGCCCACCGCGCGCAAGGCAAGCCGCAGATCCTCGGCGAAAAGCTCGGGCTGACCGGCGGGCGCGGCCAAGGCGTGGCGCAGCGCGGCGGCGGCTTCACCCAGCGCCTGACGATGCCGCGGGCGCGTCAGGGCAGGGGCCTGATCTTCCGACTCCAGCTTTTGCGCGACCATCGCGGTCAGTGCCGCGATCAGTTCGGCCAGGCCCGTGCCGCTCTTCAGCGACAGCGCCATCCCTTCGCGCGCCCGAAAGTCCGGCAGGTCGCTTTTGTTCCAGACGACCAGATCGGGTGCGACATCACGATGATCCGTGTACGGATGAGTGCCGTCGCACAGCAACAGCACCAGGTCGCTTTCCATCGCGCGGGCCAGTGCGCGGCGCACGCCCTCCGCCTCGATTGCATCTTCGGTTTCGCGCAAGCCCGCCGTGTCCGCCACTTGCACCAGATAGCCGCCGAGATTGAGCCGCAGCTCGATCACGTCTCGCGTGGTGCCGGGAATCTCCGAGACGATCGCCGCTTCGCGCTGCGCCAAGGCGTTTATAAGCGAGCTTTTACCGGCATTGGGCGCACCAATGATGGCAAGCTTCAGCCCTTCGCGCAGTGTCTCGCCGCGCCCGGCATCGTCGAGATGCTGCGCGATGGCCTCCAGAATTTCTCCCGCCTCGGCGCCCGCGCCGTGAAATTCCGTCTCACCCACACCATCATGGGAAAAATCGATCGACGGTTCGGC
>CAYWWT010000088.1:0-3022 GCA_964461855.1 uncultured Rhizobium sp.
GTGCGGAACGCCTTGTAGGCGAGGTCGACACCTTTGCGGTTCCCGCGTCCCGAGATCAGGAAGCGGAACTCGCGCTCGGGTGGTGGCGGGGCGATGTAGTGCCAGAGGGCCGGGTCGACCCCGAGCGCCATGAACTGCACGTTGTCGTGGTAGCGGGAGAGCAACTCGAGGTTCTGCCACGACGGGACGATCACCGTGTCGAACTCGTGGAGGTTCTCGCGGAACGCTTCGGGGAGCCGGGTCGCCTCCCACATGGTGACGATCGCGTTGTGCTGACCGTCGAAGTGGCCTTGCTGGTGGGAAGGCACCGAGATCAGGCACGTCAGGTTCGGTGGGCTCGGCGCAGCACGGGTCCCTTCACCACCGGGGCGGTTCTGGGGGGCAGGGTCAGGTTCGCCGTTGCGGTTCCAGACCGTGATCCCGCGCTCGGTGAGGAGCCGCTCGAGCTCGACGCCGACACGGCCGTAGCCGATCTGCTCGGCAGCGACGAAGTTGAGGGTCAGTTCCCTCATCAGTAGCCGCTGCCCGACTGGCCCGGCTTCTTCTGCGCCTGGCGGGCCGCGACCATCATCTAGTGTCCGCCGCCGCCCTGGTCCGGGACGAAAAAATCCTCTGGCATCATGTCGCCACGATGCGCATGACGGTCCGCCCTTTGAGCGCGGCTTTTGTGGATGCCTATCTCGCCCGGGGCGGCGAGGCTCTGCTGGGTTCGGTGGGGGGCTATCATTTCGAAGGCCTGGGCGCCCAGCTTTTCGAAAAGGCCGAGGGCGACTACTTTTCCATCCTGGGCTTGCCGCTGCTGCCGGTTCTGGCGGCGCTCAGGGCGGACGGATTGCTGGAGACTTGATGCTGACGGGTGCGGGCAAGATTGCGGGTGTGGTGGGATGGCCGATCGGTCATTCCCTGTCGCCGGTGCTGCATGGCTATTGGCTCCAGGATTTGAAACTGGACGGCGCTATGGTGCCGCTGGCCGTGGCGCGCGACGATTTTGCCCGCGTGATCGCGGGCCTGCAGCGGGCGGGATTTCGCGGCGTCAATGTCACCGTCCCGCACAAGGAAGCCGCTTTTGCGCTGGCGCATGCCTGCGACAGCGCGGCCGAGGATGCCCAGGCCGCCAATCTTCTGATCTTTCGGGCCGACGGACGGATCGAAGCCCGCAACACCGACACGCTGGGCCTGACGGAATCCTTGCGGCAGGAAATGGGATCGCTGGAAGGGCGAACAGTTCTGCTTTTGGGCGCTGGCGGCGCCGCGCGGGGCGCGGTTCTGGCGATGAACGCGCTGGGGGCCGGGAAAATTCAAATCCTCAACCGTCATATGGACAAGGCGGCCGCCTTGGCGGCGGCGCTGAAGCCGCGCGTGCAGGCGCAAATCGCGGCGGGTGGATTGGCGGATTGGACCACGCATGCGGCAACGGCCGATCTGGTCGTCAACACCACCAGCGCGGGTATGAAGGGCAATCCACCGCTGGCATTGGATCTGGCATCCTTACGCAAGGACGCGGCGGTTCTCGACATCGTCTACAATCCGCTCCTGACACCGTTCCTGAAAGACGCTGCGGCGCGGGGCCACAAGATCATCGATGGATTGGGCATGCTGATGCACCAGGCGGTGCCGTCCTTTGAAGCATTTTTCGGCGTACGGCCCCAAGTCACGCCGGGCCTGCGCGCTTGCCTGGAACAGGCTCTCGACCATGCCTAGGCCCTTTGTCATTGGGCTGACCGGCTCCATCGGCATGGGCAAAAGCGAAACCGCCAAACTTTTCGCGGCCGAAGGGGTGCCGGTTCATGATGCCGATGCCGCCACCGCGCGGCTTTATGGCCAGGGCGGCGCGGCTGTCGCTGCCGTTGCCCGCGCGTTTCCCGGCGCGGTGAAGAACGCAGCGGTAGACCGCGCCGCGCTCTCCGCTCTGATCGTAAACGATCCTTCCGAACTGCAAAAACTGGAGGCGCTGGTTCATCCTCTGGTGGCGGCCGAGCGGGATGCGTTTCTCCAGACTGTCGATGCGCCCCTGGTGCTGTTCGATGTCCCCTTGTTGTTTGAGACCGGCGGGCAGGCGGACATGGACGCCATCGTGGTCGCCAGCGCGCCGGAAGCCGTGCAGCGCCAGCGCGTGCTCTCCCGCCCCGGGATGACGGACGAGAAATTCCAGGCACTTAAGGCCCGTCAGCTCCCCGACGCGCAAAAGCGTCAACAGGCACATTATGTGGTGATGACCGACAAGGGCTTGGATCACGCCCGCCAGCAGGTGAAAATGATCCTGGCCGACATCCGGAACAAGCTGAACAAAAATGCGTGAAATCGTTTTCGATACCGAAACCACCGGCTTCGAACCCGGCGAAGGCCACAGGATCGTCGAAATCGGCCTGGTCGAATTGGAGGATCATTTCCCCACCGGCCGCTCCAAGCAATTCTATCTCAACCCCGAACGCGATGTGCCGATCGAATCCCAGCGCGTGCATGGTCTCTCGGGCGAATTTCTCGCCGACAAGCCGCTCTTCGCCCATATCGTGGAAGAGTTTCTGGAATTTGTCGGCGATGCCGTGCTGGTAATCCACAACGCCAGCTTCGACATGAAATTCATCAATGCCGAACTGTCGCGCGTCGGCCGGCCCACGCTCGCCATGGCGCGCACGGTGGACACGATCGAGATCGCCAAGCGCAAGATCCCCGGGGCGCGCTATTCGCTGGACGAACTCTGCAAGCGTTTCAGCATCGATCTTACCGCCCGCTCCAAGCATGGCGCGCTGCTGGACGCCGAACTGACGGCCCAGGTTTATCTGGAACTGGTGGGCGGGCGGCAGCGCGGCTTGGCGCTGGCCCCGGCCGAAGCTGCGGCCCAGGCCCGGCCCGAAGAAATCAGCCGCGCCCGCCAGCGGCCTGAGCCGCTGGCCTCGCGCATCACGGAAGAAGAAGCGGCCCGCCATGCCGCCTTTGTGGCCAGCGAACTGGGCGACAAAGCGATCTGGAAACTGGCCGAAGCCTAGGCGTTGCCGACAGGCGGCTGGGTGGCGGAAGGCTG
>CAYWWT010000088.1:3122-8816 GCA_964461855.1 uncultured Rhizobium sp.
GCCTGAAAATTCGGGGCGGGGGCCGTTCCTTCGCCCGGGACAGGGGTTCCGACGCTGCTCATTCTTGTCTTCCCATAAAATATTGCTGGGGCGCTACCATGGCGGGGCAGGGCTGACAAGGAAAAGGCACGAAAAACGGGGCTGCGGCGTTATCGATCCTGCAGCTTCTGGACCCGCAGCCCCCTCGGGGCTAGGGTTCCACACATGCTTGGGCCGCTTGAAATGCCGGATGCGCAACTGATCGCGATCCTGATCGCCGCCATGGTCGCGGGCGTGGTGCTGTTCCGGCTTTACACCATATTGGGCCGCCGCACGGGTCACGAGCCGCAGCCCCAGGACCGCACAACGCCCGCGCCGGCCAGTCCGGCCCTGCGTCCGCCGGCGGCCGAACGCGCCGGGAGCCCCCAGCCGCGCAGTCTGTTCGACATTCAGCTTGCCGATCCCAATTTCGAAACCGGCCGTTTTCTGACCGGCGCGCGCACCGCCTATGAGACGATCCTCAAGGCCTTTGCCGATGGCGACCGTGCCAGCCTCAAGCCGCTTCTATCCGATGACGTCTACAAAGCCTTCGACACGGAAATCACGACGCGCGGCGCCAATCCGCCGGCGGAGACCCTGGCCGGCCTCACCGATGCGCGCATCGTGGAAGCGACCCTGGAAGGCAAGACCGCCGAAATCACCGTGTCGTTCCGGGCCCAGTTTGCGCCGTCCAAGGACCAGGGCCAGCGCGATGTGACCGATGTCTGGACCTTCGCGCGCCAGATCGGCGCCGCCAGTCCGACCTGGACGCTGGTGGCAACCGGCGGCGCCGAGCCCTGAAGCGCAGTCTTCTCGCTCTGTTTGCCGGCGCGCTGCTCTTGGCGGCGCTTGGTTGGTGGTGGCTCAGCCGTCCGGTTCCGCTGATGGCCGCGGCCCGCTTTTCCGACCTTCCCGGCTGGAGCGCGGCGGATTTGACACCCGCGCTCGCCGCGTTCCGGCGCAGTTGCGATGTCCTTGCGAAAAAGCCGGGGCAGGAAAAGCTCGCCGATTATGCCGGCACCGCCGCGGATTGGCAGGCAGTGTGTGAACAGGCAAATGGCGAGGCGCGGATTTTCTTCGAAAGGCATTTCACGCCCTATGCTTTTTCAGGCGAAGGACTCTTCACCGGCTATTACGAACCCGAAATCCGCGGCAGCCGCACCCGCCACGATGCTTATCAGACGCCCGTCTATGGCCTGCCCACCGACCTGATCCGAGTCGATCTGGCCCAGTTCAAGCCGGAATTCAAAGGCGAACATGTTTCCGGAAAATTGAACGGCCAGAAGCTGGTACCTTACGCAACGCGGGCCGAGATCGACGCCAAGGGCGTCGCCACCGCCAATATCCTGTTCTGGTGCGACGATCCCATCGCGCTGTTCTTCCTGCAGATTCAGGGCTCGGGCCGGGTGCGGTTTGATGACGGCAGCGCTTTGCGCATCGGTTATGCCGGCGAGAATGGGCAGCCCTATACGGCCATCGGCCGGGTGCTGCTGGCGGCCGGCGAGATCGCGCGGGAAAAAATTTCTCTCGCCACCATCCGTGATTGGCTCAAAGCCCATCCGAAATTGGCGCGCGGCGTGATGGAACAGAACCAATCCTATATTTTCTTCCGGGAAATGCCGCTGGGTGATACCGCGCTCGGCAGCAACGGTGTGCAGGGCGTGCCGCTGACGCCGCTCGGCAGCCTGGCGATCGATCTGCGCAAGAATGCGCTGGGGGCGCCCTATTATGTCGCGGCCGATCCGGTTCGTGCGCTTCTGATCGCCCAGGATACCGGCGGCGCCATTCGCGGCGCCGTGCGCGGCGATGTCTTTTTCGGCTTCGGCGACAAAGCAGAACAAAGTGCGGGCGGGATGAAGGCCCAGGGGCGCATGTTCGTGCTGCTGCCCAACGCGGTTGCGGCGCGGCTGGGCAAGAGCTTCACGCCATGAAGCGCCGCACCACGGACGAAGAAAAAACGCTCTTCCGCAAGCATGTCGATGAAGCGCCGCCGTTAAAGGCGCTGAAGCCAAAATCCTCGAAGCTGGGTCGTGCCCGTTCAGGCGGCTTGGCCGCCGCCCTCACCCCCACTAGCGCGAAGCGCATGGAGGGGGAGGTGGCCGTAGCAGCGCTTGCAGCGCGTAGGCGCGAGCCGGAGCGCGAAAGCAAGCTGCGAAGGCCGGAGGGGGTTACTAAAGGGCTCGATGGCAATACCAGCGAAAAGCTGCGCAAGGGCGAACTCACACCCGGCGCGCGCATTGATCTGCACGGGCTGACCGAAGCTGCGGCGCACAACACGCTCCTGTCTTTTCTCGCTGCCGCGCAGGCGCGTGGGGTCCGCCTGGCGCTGGTGATCACCGGCGTCGGCAATCCCCGCGACAAGGACAGCGCCGAATGGATGCGCTCGCGCCATGGCGTGCTGAAAGACATGGTGCCGCGCTGGCTGAACGAACGGGACTTTGTTGCGTTGGTATCGGGGTCAGGGCCCGCCCATCGCCGTCATGGCGGCAGCGGCGCGCTCTATGTCTATCTCAGGAAACGCGCATGAAGCAGGCGTTCCAGACCGTCCAGATTTCCACGCACGGGCCGGGCCTTTACGAATTCACGGAAAAGGCGGCGCAGTTTCTGTCGGGCGAAAAGGCGGGCGACGGCCTTCTCACCTGTTTCGTGCGCCACACTTCGGCGTCGCTGCTGATCCAGGAAAATGCCGATCCCGATGTGCGGAAGGATCTGCAGGATTTCTTCGCGCAGCTTGCGCGCAAGGGCATGGATTACCGTCATACCGCGGAAGGACCGGACGACATGCCCTCGCACATCCGCGCCGCCCTGACCGCGACCTCGCTCGGCATTCCGGTTCAGAAAGGCCGCGCCTTATTGGGCACCTGGCAGGGCCTTTATCTCTTCGAGCATCGCGATGCCCCGCACCGCCGCGAAGTGATGCTGCACTATCTTGGTGAGAGCTCGATCAAATAAGCCCGGCCTTGGTCGCCAGTTCCTTCAAAGACACTTCCGGACGCGCGCCATAGTGCGAGATCACTTCACCCGCCGCCATCACGCCAAGCCGGCCGCAATCGGGCAGGGATTTGCCCTGGGTCACGCCATAGAGAAATCCGGCGGCGAACAGGTCGCCCGCGCCCGTCGTATCCACCACTTTCGCCACCGGCGCGGCGGGAACGGCATGAACCTCCTCGCCTTTGACGATGACGCAGCCCTTGGCCGAGCGCGTCAGTGCCGCCAGCCCGCCCCAGGCCTTCATATGTTCCACGACGATGTCGAAATCCTCGGTCTCGTACAGCGACTTGGCTTCTTCTTCATTGGCAAAAAGAATGTCGAGGTCGCTCCGCATCAACTCCAGAAACTCTTCGCGGAAACGGCCGACACAGAAACTGTCGGATAATGTCAGCGCGACTTTCGCGCCGGCTTTCTTGGCGGCGCGGATCGCCTTGCGCGACGCGTCCTTGGCCTCATCGGTGTCCCACAGATAGCCCTCGATATAGAGAAGCTTCGCTGCGCCGATATCCTCTTCGCTCACATCGGCGGGCGTCATCTCGCGGCATGCGCCCAGATAGGTGTTCATGCTGCGCTGTCCGTCAGGCGTCACGGCGATCATCGACGCCGCCGTGGGCGACCCGCCGGCCGCGCGCGCGGTGGGATAATGCACGCCCAGCGCTCTGAGGCTTTCGCCGAACTTGGCGCCCAGCGCATCGTTGCAAACCTTGCCTAGGAACATCGCGCGTCCGCCAAGGGAGGCGATACCCGCCATGGTGTTCGCCGCGCTGCCGCCCGCCGCCTGCATGCTGCCGGTCAGGGCCTTGTGCAATTCCTGGGCGCGAAATTCATCGATCAGGGTCATGCCGCCCTTGGCGATGCCATGCTCCAGCAGGAATTTGTCATCCACCGCCGCGATCACGTCCATGATCGCATTGCCCAAACCGGCGACATCGTATTTTGGCGACATGGTCTCTCCGAAAAGCGCTATAAGCCAAGCCATTACGGGACGAATGCGATGTTCGCAAGCATGGGCCGCGCGCTGCGCCTGATTTTCGATCCCGCCTTTGCCGGGATCGTGGTCAAGGCGCTGCTTTTGACGGTGCTTCTGTTCGCGGTGGGCTTGGGCCTGGCCGAATATCTGCTCTCGTTGCTGCCGGTTCTGGGCAATGTCTGGGTCAACCGGGCGCTGGAATGGCTGGCGCCGGTGCTGTTCGTAATGGGCGGTGTGGTGCTGGGGCCGCCGGTGGCGGCCCTGTTTGCATCCCTGTTCCTGGACCGGATCGCGGACAGGATCGAGCGCCGCGATTATCCCGCTGCAGAGCCACGACCCGCGTCCTTTGCCGTTACCTTGCGGGCGGGACTGAAACTCGCGGCCTTGGTGCTGGGCATCAATCTTCTGCTTCTGCCCTTCGATATCGGGCTGCCCGGCATCGGCGAGATTTTCAGCATCGCGGCCAATGGCTGGCTGCTGGGCCGGGAATATTTCGAATTGGCGGCGCTCCGGCACATGCCGCTGGGCGAAGCCTCAGGCTTACGGCGACGTCATGCCGGAACCGTGTGGGCCTGTGGCACTCTGATCGCGCTGTCCAGCATGGTTCCGCTGATCAATCTGGTGGCGCCCTTGTTCGGCACGGCCTTGATGGTGCATCTGTTCCACCGGATGCGGAGACGAGCATGAAACGGACATTTGCGCACCTGGCGCTGGCTCTGATTGTTGCCAGCTGCGCTGCACCGGCACAAAAAGCGCCCGCGCCTGTGCCGGGCGCGTCTCCCGCTTTGCCCACCAGGCCGCGGGGCCCTGAACCGCTTGCGTTCAGCGGCATGGCGGCGGCGAAATTGCGCATCCTTGCCGGCACGCCGGCCTTTTCGCGCAAGGACGGCAATGTCGAGATGTGGCGTTACGATGCCGGCACCTGCCACGCCTTCTTTTTTCTGACTGGCAGCCCTGCAAAGGTCGACCATGTCGAAACCCTGCCGCGCGGCAAGACCAGCGCAGCCGACCCAGCCTGCCTTATCGCTTTGCAGAGCGCGTCGAAAACTTCTTGAGCTTGGGTTTTTCCGGCGGCATCTCTTTTGTCTTGTCCGGGAAGTTGCACAGATCGCGCACCACACAGGTTGGGCACAAAGGCTTGCGCGCGGTACAGGTGTAGCGACCATGCAGGATCAGCCAGTGATGGGCATGCTGCTTGAATTTCTCCGGCACACGCTTTTCCAGGCCCAATTCCACCGCGAGAACGTCCTTGCCAGGGGCCAGCCCGGTGCGATTGGAGACGCGGAATATATGCGTATCGACCGCGATGGTGGGTTCGCCGAATGCGACATTCAACACCACGTTGGCGGTCTTGCGGCCGACGCCCGGCAATTCCTCCAGCGCCGCACGATCCTTCGGCACCTGGCCGCCATGCTTCTCGATCAGGAGCTTCGACAGCGCGATGACGTTCTTCGCCTTGCCGCGATAAAGCCCGATGGTCTTGATGGCATCGGTGAGTTTCTCCACCCCCAGCGCCAGCATTTTCTCCGGCGTGTCGACGGTCTTGAACAAGGGCTCCGTTGCCTTGTTCACCGATTTGTCGGTCGCCTGCGCGGACAACGCCACCGCAACCAGCAAGGTGTAAGGGTTCTTGTATTGCAGCTCGGTCTTGGGATCGGGAATGTGCTTCTTGAGGCGCGCGAAGAACTCTTCGATCTCTTCACGCTTAAGAAGTT
>CAYWWT010000088.1:8916-10202 GCA_964461855.1 uncultured Rhizobium sp.
AGCCCCGGCTTTTTCCCGTGACCCCAGCGCGCCGCTGCCAGCGCGCCGCGCGCGAAGATGGTGCGGTCTTCGGCCGAATGCGAAATGGTGATGCGCTCGCCCGGCCCGGCCAGGAAAACCTGATGCTCGCCCACCACCGTGCCGCCGCGCAGCGACGCGAAACCGATGGCGCCGTCGTTGCGAATGCCGGTCTCGCCGTCGCGCCCGCGCACGGATTTGTCTTTCAGCGAAACCTCGCGGCCTTTGGCGGCGGCGGCGCCCAGAAGAAGCGCGGTGCCCGAGGGCGCATCCACCTTCATCTTGTGGTGCATTTCCAGAATCTCGATATCGTAGGCGGGCAGGGCCTTGGCGGCGCGCTCGACCAGCGCCGCCAGCAAGGTCACACCCAGGCTCATATTGCCGGATTTCACGATCACGGCATGACGGGCCGCCGCTTCGATCCGTTTTTCCTGTTCGGCGGCAAAGCCCGTGGTGCCGATCACATGCACGATGCGCGCCTGGGCGGCGAGGTCGGCCAGCATCAGCGACACCATGGGACGGGTGAAATCGATCACCGCCTGCGCCGACGCGATCAAAGGCAGCGGATCGGCTGTGAGCGGAATGCCGTTGGACGCAAGTCCCGCAAGCTGGCCCGCATCGCGGCCCAGATCCGGATGCCCTTCGGCTTCCAGCGCGCCCGACAGAACCAGCCCCGGCGCCTGGGCGATCTCGCGCACCAAGGTGCGGCCCATCCGGCCTGAAGCACCCGCAACGACGATATTGAGATCGGCCATCGCGCCTTACGCCTTGGTGTCGACTTTGGGCGCCTCGTCGCGGCGCGCCACCGTCACCATGGCGGGACGCAGCAACCGGTTGCCGATCATGTAGCCGGATTGAACCACATCCACGATGCTGCCCGCGGGCTTGCCGTTGCCGGGCACTTCCGCGATGGCCTGATGCAGGTTGGGATCGAATTTTCCGTCCGCCGTCGAGACCGGCTTGACGCCATGCTGTTCCAAGGTGCCCAGCAGCTGGCGGTCGGTGGCTTCGACGCCGTCCAGAACCGCCTTGACTTGCGGGTCGGCCGCTTCGCGCAATTCCGGCGGGCAGGCCGCCAGCGCGCGCGCGAAATTGTCCGCAATGGCCAGCATATCGCGCGCGAATTTGGTCACGGCATATTGCGAGGCTTCCGCTTTTTCGCGCTCGGCGCGGCGGCGGATATTCTCGGCCTCCGCCAGCGCGCGCAAGCGCTGGTCGCGCAGGTTTTCGACCTCGGCCTTCAGCACCTCGATGGGATCGGGCGTTTG
>CAYWWT010000089.1:0-10159 GCA_964461855.1 uncultured Rhizobium sp.
CCGCTGCTGGAAGAACTCGCCGCAGCCGGCAAGCGGATTTCCGAACAGGGCTGAAATTTCACGCCTTCGCCGCCACCGCTTCGATTTCCAGCAGAAAATCGGGCCGGGGCAGGCCCGCGACCACCATCATCATCGAGGCGGGGCGGGCCTCGCCCAGCACCCGGGTCCGGACCTTGGCGTAAGCGGGAATATCCTCTGCCCGCGTCAGATATTGCGTGATCTTGACCAGATCGCCGACCGACATGCCGGCACGCTCCAGCATCGTCATGATATGGCTCCAGGCCAGTTCCGCCTGGGCGGTGATGTCGTCCGGCAGTTTTCCGGCCGCGTCCATGCCGGGCGTGCCGGACGTGAAAAGCCAGCGCTGATTCGACGACGCTTCGATGCAATCGCTGTAGGTGCCGATCCGTGCGGCCACACCGATATTGTGAATTTTGTGCGTCATGCGCCTTGTTCCTTCCGAAAACGGCAGTCAAAAACCCGCGTTGCGGGGGTTGCAAGCGGAGAAACTGTCAGTTCACGCGTTTGGCTGGCGGGAACAGCAAATCTTTGCGCTGGAACAAAGAATGCCGTAAAATCCTGCCGGGTGTAGGCGTTATAACCAATTAAATATCACGCCCCCGGCCCCGGACAAATTAGCGGAGTGAAAGCGATGGTCACGCTTCAGATCAACGGTCAATCTCACACGGTCGATGCCCCGGACGACATGCCGTTGCTCTGGGCGCTGCGCGACATCGTCGGCCTCACCGGCACGAAATTCGGCTGCGGCATCGCCCAATGCGGCGCCTGCACCGTGCATCTGGACGGCAAGGCGGTGCGTTCCTGCCTGCTGCCGGTCGGTTCCATCGGCAACCGCGCCATCACCACCATCGAGGCGATCGGCGACACGCCGAACGGCGCCAAGATCCAGAAGGCCTGGCTCGACATCGAAGTCGTGCAATGCGGCTATTGCCAGTCCGGCCAGATCATGTCGGCGACAGCGCTGTTGAACCGCACGCCCAATCCCGACGATTCCGACATCGACGCCGCCATGGCGGGCAACATCTGCCGTTGCGGCACCTATGTGCGCATCCGTCAGGCGATCAAGAACGCCGCCAAATCGGTTTAAAGGATCTTTCGATGTCCATGTCTTCGAAATCCGTCGCGGCCGCGGGTCTGTCGCGGCGCCGGTTCCTGCAGGTCGGTACCGCCGCCGGCGGTGGGCTGATGCTGGGCTTCCAGGTGAGCGACGCGCTCGCCCAAGCTGCCGCGCCCAAGAAATACGTCCTCAATCCCAATGCCTTCATCGCCATCGCGCAGGACGGCAAGGTGACGTTCCAGATTCCGCAGGAAGAGATGGGCCAGGGCGTCTATACCTCGCTGTCCCAGCTTCTGGCCGACGAACTGGATGTCGATCTGGCCAATGTGACGCCGCTTCCCGCGCCGCCCAGCGACGCGCTTTACGCCAGCCCAAAATCGCGCCGCCAGTCCACAGGCGGTTCGACCTCGATCCGCGGCTTCTATACGGCGCTGCGCCAAGTGGGCGCATCGGGCCGCGCCATGATGATCCAGGCCGCCGCCCAGCAATGGGGCGTGAGCCCCGCATCGCTGCGCACCGAATCCGGCAAGGTTATCGACGACGCCCATGGCGGGCGCACGCTCTCTTATGGCGCGCTCGCGCCGCGCGCGGCCAAGCTGCCCGCGCCGCAGGAGGTCACGCTCAAGGCCGACAAGGACCTCAAATATATCGGCAAGTCGGTCAAACGGCTGGACACGCCCGACAAGGTCAACGGCAAGGCTCAATACGGCATCGACGTGCGGATGGAAGGCTTGAAGGTTGCCGTCATCGCCGCCGCGCCGGTGGTGGGCGGCAAAGTCGCCCATGTCGATGACAGCAAGCTGAAAGCCATGCCGGGCCTGCAGCTGGTGGCGTTGGACGATCTGGTCGCGGTGGTGGGTCCGAATTTCTGGGCCGCCAAGAAGGGCATGGACGCACTCGCCATCAAATGGAATGACGGCGAGAACGCGAAGATCAATTCCGATGCGATCTGGCGCGACCTGGCGCGCGGCACCCAACAGAAGGGCGCCGTGGCCAAGGAAGAAGGCGATGTCGAGAAAGCGCTCAAGGGCGACCGCTTCGACGCTGCCTATGAGATGCCTTTCCTTGCCCATGCGCCCATGGAGCCGCAGAACTTCACCGTGCATGTGAAGAAGGATGGCAGTTGCGAATTGTGGGGCGGCACCCAGGTACAAACCGCCACGGTCAAGGCTGCCTCCGACGCGCTGAGCATCGCGCCCGAGAAAGTGACCTTTCACAATTTCATGCTGGGCGGCGGATTCGGCCGCCGTCTGGCCACCGACATGGTGACCAAATCGGTCCGCGTCGCGCAGAAAGTGGATGGTCCGGTCAAAGTGATCTGGACCCGCGAGGAAGACATTCAGCAGGACATGTATCGTCCCGCCTACCGCAACGCGATGTCTGCCAGCCTGACCAAGGACGGCAAGATCGACGGCTGGACGCACCGCATCGCGGGCGGCTCGGTGATTGCGGCGATCACGAACGGCAAGCCTCTCAAGGACGGCATTGACGGCGATGCGGTGGAAGGCGCGGTCAACAATCCCTATGCGATCGCCAATCAGCGCGTCGAATATGTCCAGACCGAGCCCAAGGCGCTCAACCTCGGTTGGTGGCGCGGCGTGGGCCCGAACAACGCCGTTTTCGCCATCGAAAGCATGATGGACGACCTCGCCAAGAAGGCGAACAAGGATCCGGTCGCGTTCCGGCTTGCCCATCTGGGCAATGAGCCGCGCCTCAAGGCCATCCTGCAGATCGCAGCCCAAAAGTCCGGCTGGGGTTCGGCCCTTCCCGCGCGAACTGCACGCGGCGTCTGCGCCCAGCATGCCTTCGGCTCCTACATCGCAACGGTCGCGGAAGTGGAAGTGACCGAAATGGGCAAGGTCAATATCCGCCGGGTCACTTCGATCGTCGATGCCGGCCGCACCGTCAATCCCGACACCATCGCCGCCCAGGTTCAGGGTGGTCTGTTGTTCGGCATGACCGCGGCGCTCTACGGCACCATCACCTTGAAGGACGGCCGGGTGCAGCAGCGCAACTTCAACGACTATCGCATGATGCGCATCAACGAGACGCCGCGGATCGACGTCCAAGTGGTCGCCAGCACGGAAGACCCGGGCGGCATCGGCGAGCCGGGCTGCTCGGCTGGACCGCCGTCATTGGTCAATGCCATCTTCGCAGCGACAGGCGTCCGCATTCACAGACTTCCCATCGACCGCACTCTTCTGGCGAGCAGGAAAATCGCATGAGCAGGAAAAATTTCGGTATCGCGATTGCGGTCATTGCCGTCGTCGCGCTCGGCTTTGCGGCCTGGCTGTTGCTGATTCCGGGCCCAACGGCTTTCGCCAGCGGATCGACCGTGGCGTTGGCCGACTATAAAGACGCCAATCCGACCGGCGTTCCGGCGGAATTGGCCAGCGGCGATGTCATCAAGCGGGGCGAATATCTCGCCCATGCCGCGGACTGCGTCGCCTGCCACATGACCAAGGGCGGCACGCCCTATGCGGGCGGCCTTGCCTTCAACCTGCCCGGCATCGGCACGATCTATTCGACCAACATCACGCCCGACAAGGAAACCGGCATCGGCAATTACACCGACCAGCAATTCCTGGATGCCGTGCGCAAGGGCAAGCGCGCCGACGGGCAAAACCTCTATCCCGCCATGTCGTATACGTCTTACACCTATATGACCGACGCCGACGCGCTGGCGATCAAAGCCTATCTGTTCAACTTGCCCGCCGTGCGCGCGCCGGCCATGCAGAACAAGCTCAGCTGGCCGTTCGACAATCGCAAGCTGATGGCGTTCTGGAATTTCTTCTACAACGACAATGACCGTTTCCGTCCCAATCCTTCCCAGAGCCCGGAATGGAATCGCGGCGCCTATCTTGCGGAAGCCATGGGCCATTGCGGCGAATGCCACACCCCGCGCAATCCGGCCTTCGCGATGAACAACCGCCAGAAATTCGCAGGAGCGCTGACCGCCGGCTGGCGCGCCTACAACATCACCGCCGACAAGAAGGCGGGACTGGGCGACTGGAGCGACAATGATCTGGCGACCTATCTCTCCACCGGCCATGCCGAGGGTCATGGCGGCGCCTCCGGCCCGATGGGCGAGGCGTCCGACAACAGCCTCACCTTCCTCACCGCGGGCGATATCCGCGCCCTGGTCGTTTATCTGCGCAGCGTGCCCGCCAAGGACAGCGGCCTGCCGCACACAGTGACCACGGCGGCGCCCGCTTCGCATCGGGAAGGCGCGCCCATCGATGTCAATGACCGGGCGCGCGGCGAAAAGATCTTCGCCGGAGCCTGCGCCAGTTGCCACGACTGGACCGGCATCAGCCCCTTGAGCAAATACGCCACCCTGACGGGCGCGCGCGCCGTTAACGATCCGTCCGCCACAAATGTGGCGCAGTCGATCATCAATGGCGTGGATCGCACCACCGCGCAGGGCCATATCTTCATGCCCGCCTTTGGCGAGGCCTATTCCGACGACGAAATCGCAGCGGTTGCCAATTATGTCACCGCCCGCTTCGGGGCACAGGGCGCCGATCTGACCGCGAAGGACATCGGTTCTTTGCGCAAGCAGGTCGCGCAGCAATAGTTTAGTCTCCCCTTCCGGCCCAAACGGCCGGGAGGGGTTTTTCCGTGCTTCTGCCTGCGCTTCCCATCGGCTTCGGCCTGGTCGCCGTCACCGCGCTTGCGGCCGCCTTGGCACGCAAAACCTTTCTTCCTCCATCGATTTTCCTGGTCCTGGTGGGCCTCGGGCTGGGGTTCATCCCCGGCATCCCCCGGATCGAACTCAGGCCGGATCTGGTCCTGACCCTGCTTTTGCCGCCCCTGCTCTATTCGGCAGGCGTGGGCATGAGCTGGAAAGGCTTCAGCGCCAACCTCAGGCCGATCCTGCTTTTGGCAGTGGGCTGCGTGATCTTCACCGCCGCTTCGGTTGCGGCGCTGGCACGCTATCTGCTCGATCTCAGCTGGGCGCTGGGCTTTGTGCTGGGCGCGATCGTGGCGCCGCCCGATGCCGTGGCCCCGATGGCAATCGCCAAGCGTTTTCCCATTCCCCGGCGCGTCCTCACCATCCTGGAAGGGGAAGGGTTGGTGAACGACGCCACGGCCCTGATCCTTTTCAGCTTCGCTGTCACCGCCGTGATCGAGGGCGGCCAATTCTCGCCCACCGCCGCCGTGGGAAGTTTCGCGGTTATCGTGGCAGGCGAAATTCTCTGGGGCGTCGCCATAGGCTGGGCGGCCCTGTTCCTGCGGCGGATGGCGCAGGAGCCTCGCGTGGAAATCGTGCTGGCGATGCTGACACCCTATGCCGCTTTCTGGGTGCCCGAGAGCCTTGGCGGTTCCGGTGTGCTGGCGGCCGTCACCGCAGGGCTTTTCGTCAGTTACAATGGTCCGCGTTTCATTTCTTCGGCGACACGCCTGCAAGGCTTCTTCGTCTGGGATCTTGTCGTCTATCTGATCGAAGGTGTGATCTTTCTGCTCACCGGCCTGCAGGCGCGCGTGATCGCCGATACGCTGGGGGGAGCGGATTGGGTGCGGCTGGGCCTGGCCGCCATGTCGGTCACCGCGGCGATCATCCTGGTGCGCTTTGTCTGGGTCTATGCCGGCACCTATCTGCCGTGCTGGATCTGGCCAAGCTGGCGCCGGCGCAATCCCGCGCCGCCCTGGCAAGAGACCTTCGCCATCGCTTTCACCGGGATCCGGGGCGTGGTCTCGCTGGCGGCTGTCCTTTCGATTCCGCTGATGTCGGGCGCCGCGCCCTTCCCCGAGCGTGGCCTGCTTCTGCTGGTGACATTTGCCGTGATCCTGGCGACCTTGGTCGGCCAGGGTTTCTCTTTCGCCTGGGTCGTCCAAAAGCTGGGGCTCACCGCACTCGGCAAGCGCGAGGCCGATCTCGACAAGCAGCGCGAAGTGAAAGCGCGCGTCGCGGGCATCGATGCCGCGCTGTCGCGGCTGGAGCGCTTGGAAAGTGCGGGCCTGGCCCCGGAAACGGTGGACATTCTTCGCCGCCGGCATGCCGACCGGCGGGCCTATTTCGTGGCGGCGTGCCGCGATCTGGAAAGCGGCGAAGCCGTCGCCCATTCGACAGCTCTCCAGCTGGAATTCCTGGCTGTGGAGCGGTCGGCGATTGCTGATCTTTATGCCCAGGGCACACTCGAGGACGAAGCCAGGCGCCGGATCGAGCGGGAATTGGATCTGGATGAGAGCCGCATTCGCCACGCCGCGCAAAGCGGCGCCAGCCGCGTGAGCTAGATCTTTGCGCCGTGGCCGCGCAGCAGCTTGGTGGCTTCCGTCACATCCTCGCGAATGCCGCGGTTGAGCTTGCCGACGGTGATGACCGATTTCACGGTCTCGGCATAAAGACCTGGGATCGCCGCCCGGATCGCCTTCACCTGATGGGCATCCACGGCGAATTTACTGCCGTCGGGCTGGGTGAGAGTCAGCTTGGTCAGGCTCGCGGAAACGGATTTGTCATTCAAGGATTTCGCGATGCTGGCGATATAGCCGCGCGTTTCCTTGGGCAAAGGGCGTCCGCGATGCAGATGATCTTCGATATTGCCTGGCCCGTCATTGTAGGCGGCGAACATCGCCGGATAGCCATATTTGGCCTTCAACCATCTGAGATAGGCAGCGCCCGCGAAGATATTGTCATGCGGATCGAAAGCATCGCCGTTCAGACGATATTGCTCCGCCATTTCGCGATAGGTCCCGGACATGAGCTGCATGAGCCCCATGGCGCCCGCGTCCGATACGATAGGCCGGCCTTCGGCCAGCATGGTGCGCCCGCCGCTTTCCTGGCGCATCACGGCGCGTATCCATTGCGCCGGTACGTTAAATTTCTTCGACGCTTCCAGGATCAGCGGCTCCCACCGCGCCATCAACTGCGCAGGAGACATGGCCTGCTCCTGCACGAACGCCGAAGGCTTTGCCGGCGCATCGTCAAGCAGATGCGCCATCGCGACAGCCGGCGCGGAAGCGGGCACAGGCGAAACCCGGACCTGGTGCATCGCCACGATCAGAGCCAGCGTTGCTCCACCAAGCAAGAGCAGGCGCACGAAATTTCGCGCCGGCAACGGTGCAGGCGCATTTATCGCGGGCGTGCTGAGCGCAACTGCCGAACTGACAAGCGGAATTTTGCCGGGCAAAACAACTTCCTTCTGTCGAATTGCCGCTTGGATCCTCATGCTGGATCGCTTCGGCTGGCGGCGCGTCCACAATCCCGCCGCTCTCAATGGCACCGCCTGAAAAAGCGCGGGCAAGGCAATCCCTATAGCGAGAATTGCGCGGGGATAAAATAAAAAATGCAGACCGAGTCCGAAGATGCGCAAGAAAATCTTGAAAAACCTGACGTTTTTGCGAAAGTTCCGCGCGTAAATTTCTTGTAAGAAGGAAACCGGTTCGGGTTCCGGCTTTCGAACGAATTTCAGAAAATAATATTTCCAGTCTCTTCGCCAGCAAAAGCAGAATCGGTGCGAGATTATCACTCACGGTCGTAAGTTTCCCCGCGAGACGTTCTCGGCCAAGGAAACCTGATAGGGATGTCGCTCCGGCACCACGCGATGCGAACAGTTCAAGCTTTGGGACTTCATGAGCCGTAGAACATTGGTGGTATGCGGAGACGGGGCGAGCGCTGTTCTGCTTGTCTGCGCCCTGGCGCGCCAGGCGGGCCAGGGACTTTCGATTGTCATAATCGGCGAGCAGGCGGAACACGGACGCGGCATTGCCTATTCCACGAACAATCCCGGCCATCTTCTGAATGTGCCGGCCGCACGCATGTCGGCGGATATCAACCGGCCCGATCAATTCGTTCGCTGGCTGGACGCGCGCGGCATCAAGACAGACGCCTGGAGCGATAGCTTCGTCCCGCGCGCACTTTACGGCCACTATCTCTCCGAGTTGTTGGACACAACCTTGAAATCCAATCCCGATCTTGCGGTCCGTTTCGTTCGCGGCAAGGTCAAAAGCCTGTTGCGGAAAAATCTGGGATGGGTGGTGGCCCATGACGGCGGAACGATCAATGCCGATCTGGTGGCGCTCGCGACCGGAAATGATTTGCCGCCGCCGCTGGCGGCGCATCATTCGCCTTCCCTGGCATCGCATATTTGCGACGACCCTTGGTCGGAGCCAGAGGTGGCACCGGACCGGGACATCCTCATTCTGGGAACGGGACTGACCGCCATCGACGTCGCGATCGGCCTCAAGGATCGCGGCCATGCGGGTAAAGTTTATCTGCTGTCGCGGCATGGGTTGTTGCCGCGAACCCATGTTCAGCCCGCCCCGGCCGCGCCACTGGCGCAACCCTTTCCAGTGTCGGCGCGCGGACTGTTGCGCGCGATGCGCGCCCGATTGGACCTTCATCCCGCCGCTCCGGCATGGCAAGGCTTGATGGATGCGATGCGGCCGCACTGGTCGCAGATCTGGCAATCCTTTCCGATGGCAGAGAAAAGACGCTTTCTTCGTCACGCCGTCACATTGTGGAATGTGCACCGCCATCGTCTCGCGCCCGCGGTGGGAGAATTCCTGCGCCAAGGCCTCACGCAAAATCTCCACATCGTCAAAGGCCGGTTGAAACTTCTGACGGGGGCGGAAAACGGCCTGATCGCGACAATCGCCCAGGGCGCGCATGAGCGCGCATTGGCGATCGGGCATGTCATCAACTGCACCGGGCCCAATCCCAATCCCGACCGCACGCACGACCATCTGATCGAAAATCTGGTCGCCTCGCGCCTGGCGCGTGCCGGCGAAGCGGGCATCGGGTTGGATGTGGACGGCCGCAATCGCGTGCTGGACAAGACGGGCACCGCGCAGCCTTCGCTGCTGGCGATGGCGGCCCTGACCCGCGGTCATTGGTGGGAGATCACTGCGATCCCCGAAATCGCCCAACAGGCGCAGATCATGTCCGGCGCCATCATGGAATATCTGGGCATCCTGAACGCCGCCGCCCGCATCAACCGGCGGCACTGAAAGGTCTCCAGCGCGGACGCGCCAAGTCGGTGTGATCCGCAACGAGCCGCAATCTGAACGCAATCAGCCGTCTACGGACGATAGGAAGCCGTAAATCATGCTTTTTCAGCGCGCCGGAGCCAATTTTTCTTGAAAAAACTTGACGTTAACTACTTTTGTACGGTATTAACCATTTATTAACTGAGAGCGATGCGGTCGAAACGACTCAAGCATCGCCAAGTGTTGGGTGATGGGCCGGGTTTTCGGCAGAAGCGGGGTGGCGTTCGGGGAAGCATCGCGCAAACAGATATTTGGATGCAGATAATGCTTGCCTATGAAGAATTGAAAGGTTCGAGCGGACGGGAAGTCTGGTTCCGCCCGACGCGCTACGACGCCCGCAAATTGTTTCCCAATCATCCGCCGAAAGTACGGGTCAAGTCGGCAAGCTATCAGCTCCACGATATCAGCCTCACCGGTATCGCCGTCGTCGCCAAACAGGCGATGGAAGAGGAGCTGTCTTTGGGCGAGACCGTGCCGCTGGTTTTCCAGCAGGCCGGGCTTTCCATCTTCGAAGGCCGCGCCAAAGTCTGCCGCACCGAAAGCACGGTCTTCGGATCGAAACTCGCTTTCAGCCTGGTCGATTCCTATGTCGATTTCGACCGCCTCCTCAGCCGCAACGTGCAGGCCCAGATCGCGGCGAATGGCAGCTTCCTGTCATCCGAGCGCAGCGCACTTGTGCCGCGCGAATACCGCGCTTTCTGCGCCGATGTGCTGGGCGTGCTTCGTTCCTATCGCGCCTTGCTCGACAAGAACATCCACCTCGCCGACAGTTTTTCCCATTCCTTTGATGAGCTCGGCGCCTTCGAAGCCTGCGAAGGCCGGCTGATCGAACAATGGCGGGGCTTCTGGCTTACCGGCAACGATATCGTCCGCGATATCATGAACAGCCGGGAGGAGCGCGAGGCGACCAAGGAATTCACCGAACTGGTGCTGACGCCGGAAATGCGCGCGGGCGCGGTCTGGGACCGCTCCTATGCCAAGCCGCTGGGCTATCCCGGCGATTTCCGGATCATGAATCAAGTCTATGACTGGGAGAAGATCGGACCCAGCGTCTATCACCAACTCGTCCATCGCCTGGGGCTGGAAGTTGCC
>CAYWWT010000090.1:0-10102 GCA_964461855.1 uncultured Rhizobium sp.
ATGCGGCGATCTTCGGCCCGCATGTCACCGTCATCGACGATCCGCACCGCCGGCGTGGCCTGCGCTCCAAGCCGTTCGACGGCGAAGGCGTTGCCAATGCGCGCCGGGCGCTGATCGACAAAGGCAAGCTCACCACCTGGCTCCTGGATTGCGCCAGCGCACGGCAGCTGGGGCTGGTTTCCACCGGCCATGCGGCACGCGGCACCGGCGGCCCGCCGCATCCCTCGGCCACCAATCTCTATATGGAAGCGGGAACCCTCTCTCGCAAAGATCTGATCGCCGACATCAAACAAGGCTTCTATGTCACCGAGCTGATGGGCATGGGCGTCAATGGCGTGACCGGCGATTACAGCCGTGGCGCTGCGGGCTTCTGGATCGAGAATGGCGAAATCGCGTTCCCGGTGTCGGAAGTCACCATCGCGGGAAACCTCAAGGACATGTTCCTGCATCTGACGCCGGCAAACGATCTGGAATTCCGTTACGGCACCAACGCCCCCACCTGCCGCATCGAAGGCATGACGATTGCCGGAGCCTGACGACCTTGCATTGCTCGAGGCCTCGGTTCGCGAGGCCGGCAGGATCGCGCTCAATTTTTTCGGCGGCGATTACAAACGCTGGAACAAAGCCGGGGGCAGCCCCGTCACCGAAGCCGATCTGGCGGTCGACAATTTCCTGAAAGAGACGCTGCGGCGCGCCCGCCCCGATTATGGCTGGCTGTCGGAAGAAAGCCTGGACGATCCCGCGCGGCTGACAATGCATCGCATCTTCGTGGTCGATCCCATCGACGGGACCGTCGCCTTTATGAAAGGCCGGCCCCATTTCACGGTCTGCGCCGCCGTGATCGAAGCCGGACGCGCCGTGGCGGGCGTGGTGTTCAATCCCGCATTGGACGAATGTTTCACCGCCCGGCGCGACCATGGCGCCTTCCTCAACGGCACACCGATTCACGCCGGCGCGCGGACAAGTGTTGCCGGGTCCCGCTTCCTGGGAAACAAGCAGGTCTTCGAGAACTGGTCATCCGTGCAGGTTGAAACCTTTTCCTCCATCGCCTATCGCGTGGCTCTGGTGGCGGCGGCGCGCTATGACGCGATGATCAGCCTCACCGCAAAGCGGGACTGGGACCTGGCCGCGGCCGACGTCATCCTGGCGGAAGCCGGGGGCCGGATGGTGGGTGCGGATGGCAGCCCCCTCACTTACAATGGCGCCGCCGCGGTTCAGGGCGCGACGGTCGCCGCCGGCGCCGGCCTGATCGGCCCCCTGCTCGCGGAACTCGCGGCAAAGAATTTGCTTAAACCGGCTGCCGATTCGCCTTAAGAACCCCCGCACCCAAGCGGAAGCGTTCATGACCACCTCCACTCCTCAGCAGCTGCTGCATTTGGTTTTTGGCGGCGAACTGGCCTCGACCGATAGCATTGCGTTCAAAGATCTGTCCAAGCTCGATCTTGTCGGCATGTACCCCAATTTCGCGGAAGCCCGCCGCGCCTGGGCCGCCAAGGCGCAGTCCAGCGTCGACAACGCCCAGATGCGCTATTTTGTGGTCCACATTCACCGCTTGATGGAACCCGACGCCTAAGGGCGGGGCTAAACCTTTGGCGAATCACGCATTCCTGGCCCTCGCGGGTCGGTGGAACCCGTGCTAAACGGGCTTCCGATGAAGGACATCGCCCCCAAACAGGCTAGCATCGGCGCCGTCATCCGCCGTCTGCTCGCCGATTATATCGGCGGGCAATGGGGCTTTCTGGCTCTGGCCGTGCTCTGCATGCTGTTTGCTTCGGCAATGGGCGGGGCAATCCCCTGGCTTGTCCGCAGCGTTACCGACCAGATCTTTGTGCGCCATAAGGCCGAATTGCTGATTCCGCTGTCGCTGATGGCATTCGGCATCATGACGCTGCGGGCCGGCGGGCTGTTCTTCGGCCGCATGCTGATCGACTCGCTGGGCGAAAAGGCCGTAGCCCAGGCCCAGCGCGACATGTTCGGGCGTCTCATCCGCCGCGATCTCGCCGATCTCAACGCCGTGCATTCCGGCCAGTTCGTTTCCAATTTTCTCTATGACGCCACCTTGATGCGCGACGCGCTTACCCAAGGCGTGGCCGCGATCTTCCTCGAGCTGGTGCAACTGATCGTCTATATCGGCATCGTGGTCGCCAGCGACTGGCAGCTCGGTCTTCTGTCTCTGCTGGCCTTGCCGGCCGTCGCCTGGGCGATGGAACGGCTGGGCGGTTCGATGCGCCGCGCCGCCACGCGCGGCATGACCGAGACCGGCGATCTTTCCATTGCCCTGTCGGAAGCGATGGATGGCCGGCGCATCATCAAGGCCTATGGCCTGGAAGCGCACAGTGTCGAACGCGTCGATGCACGACTTGCGGCGCGGCTGAAAACCTTGCTGAAAGCCGTCCGGTTGCGGGCCGCCGCCGCGCCCGTGACCGATATTTTCGCCGGTCTGGTGATCGCGCTCGTTCTCCTCTTTTCCGGCTATCAATCGCTGCACGGGCAATTGACGCTTCCCACTTTCGTGGGCTTCATCACCGCACTGCTTCTGGCCCAGCAGCCGGTGCGCAATCTGAGCCAGCTCTGGCCAACCGCATCGGCTGGCATTGCCGCCGCCAACCGCATGTTCGCGGCGATCGACACAAAGCCGAAAATCGTCGATGCGCCGGGTGCAGTCACGCTCGCGGTTCCGCGCAATGGCGGCGCCATCCATTTCGAGAATGTGCGCTTCGGGTATGGCGCGGAAACGGCGATCCTGGGCGGCGTCACCTTGGACATTCCCGCAGGCCGCAAGGTCGCGCTGGTAGGGCCTTCGGGTGCCGGCAAGACCACCATCTTCAACCTTCTGCTGCGCTTCTATGAGCGCGAGAGCGGCCGCATCGCCATCGACGGCCAAGACATTCACGGCGTGACATTGGAATCGCTGCGCGCGGCCATCGGCGTGGTGACCCAGGAAGCGGTGCTGTTCGACGAAAGCGTCGCGGACAATATCGCCCTGGGCCGCCCCGGAGCGTCGCGGACAGAAATCGAGCAAGCCGCGAAAGATGCCGCGGCCCATGATTTCATCACCGGCATGCCGCAAGGCTATGACACACGCGTGGGCGAAGGCGGCCTGAAACTTTCGGGCGGCCAGCGCCAGCGCATCGCGATTGCCCGCGCCATGCTGCGCAATGCGCCGATCCTGCTTCTGGACGAAGCGACGTCGGCGCTGGATGCGGAAAGCGAACGCCAGGTGCAGGACGCGCTGACCCGATTGACCGCCGGGCGCACCACCATCGTGATCGCGCACCGCCTGTCCACGGTACGCGACGCCGACCAGATTTTCGTGCTCGACAAGGGCCGCGTGGTGGAAGCCGGCAGGCATGAGGCGCTTCTGGCTGAGGGTGGCCTGTACGCCCAACTCTACCGCCACAATCTTGTCGACGCGGAAGGCGTGAGCTGATGGCGGTCCTGCCCCTGGGCCTCGTCGCCTGGCGCTGGCTGGGCGTGGTGGCGGCGCCGCTGGCCCCCCTTCTGCTGCGCGCCCGCGCGACGCGGGGCAAGGAAGATCCCGCCCGCATGACCGAACGTCTGGGCGCGGCAAGCCTGCCCCGGCCGGACGGTCGACTGGTCTGGATTCACGGCGCCAGCGTGGGCGAAAGCCTGGCGGCATTGCCGTTGATAGAAAGGCTGCTGGCCCAAGACATTCGCGTCCTGGTCACCAGCGGCACGGTGACCAGCGCCGCCATGATGCAGGCGCGCCTGCCCGCCGGTGCCATCCATCAATATGTGCCGGTGGACATTCCCAAAGCCGCCGCACGCTTTCTCGATCACTGGCGGCCCGATGCCGGCCTCTTCGTGGAATCCGATTTGTGGCCCAACCTTCTTTGGGAGGCGCGGCAGCGCGGCGTAAAGCTGGCCTTGATCAATGCGCGCATATCCGAACGCTCCGCCGTGGGCTGGCAACGGGCACCCCGGACGGCTCGCGCCCTGCTGGGCGCATTCGATGTCATCCTGGCGCAGGATGAGGATTTCGCCGCCCGCTTCCGCGCCTTGGGCGCGCCGCATGTGACGGTTGCGGGCAGCCTGAAGGCCGATGCGCCCCCGCTGGCCTGCGATGAAGTTGCGTTGGCGGAGTTGAAACGGATGATCGGAGAACGGCCGCTTCTGCTGGCGGCCCAGACCCATCCCGGCGAGGACGAAACCGTGCTGCCGGCGCACGATCTTCTGAAGACGCGTTTCCCGGATCTGCTCACCATCATCGTGCCGCGTCATGTCGAGCGTGGGGCCGACATCGCTGCCTTGTGCGGCAACCGGTCCTCGGCACGGCGCGCGGCAGGCGAACCCATCACGGCGGCCACCGCCATCTATATCGCCGATACGATGAATGAGTTGGGACTGTTCTATCGCCTGCCCGCCTTCTGTTTCCTGGGCGGCACCTTGGTGCCGATGCAGGGACATAATCCGCTTGAGCCCGCGGTCCTTCATTGCGCCATTCTCGCGGGCCCTTCACGGGCCAATTCGGCCAAAGCCTTTGAAGCAATCCTGGGGGCACAAGGTTTCGGCAGCGTCCAGGGCGCAGCCGATATCGCGCGCGAGGCAGAATGGCTTCTTCGTGATCCCGAAGCCGCCCGTGACGCGGGCGCGGCGGCGGCGCGCGGCGCGGCCATGCTGTCGGGCGCGGTGGATCGCACCATCGAAACCCTGAAAAGCCTTCTGGCTGCCGATGCGCGCGCCTGATTTCTGGAAGCGGCGCGGCGTGGCGGCGTTGCTGCTGGCGCCGCTGGGTGCACTCTATGGTGCCAGCGTGGCCTTGAAGGCGCGGCATGCCCGCTCTGTGCGCACGGCGGCGCGTGTCATCTGTGTCGGCAATCTCACCGCAGGCGGCAGCGGCAAAACCCCTGTGGCGCTGGCCATCGGGGCCCGCCTTCAGGCCGGCGGCAAGCGCATCTTCTTTCTCACCCGCGGCTATGGCGGCAGCGAAGCCGGGCCGCTGCGCGTGACCCAGGAGAGCACCGTGCAGCAGGTCGGCGATGAAGCGCTTTTGCTGAACGCCTGCGCTCCCACTATCGTCGCGCAGGACCGGGCCGCAGGCGCCGCCCTGGCAGTCGCAGAAGGTGCGGAGGTCATCGTCATGGACGATGGACATCAGAATTTCGGCCTTGCAAAAGATCTATCCCTGGTGGTGGTGGACGGTGAGACCGGTTTCGGCAATGGGCTGATGATCCCGGCAGGCCCCTTGCGCGAACCAGTGACACAGGGTCTTTCCCGCGCCGACGCAGTGATCATTATGAATGGCCGGACTCCGGGCCTTGCTGGCTATCGCGGCCCGATTTTGCGCGCGCGACTGGCAGTTTTGGGCAACGCATTTGCGGGAAGGCAGGTCTTTGCTTTCGCTGGTATCGGCCGTCCGGAGAAATTCGTGGCATCGCTGCAGGAAGCGGGTGCGGTTGTGACGGGCTCACGCTTTTTTTCCGACCACCATCCTTTCCAGCCCGGCGAGATCGCCGCACTCAAGGTCGCGGCGAGCGGGGCGCAGTTGGTGACGACGCAAAAGGATTTTGTCCGCCTCGCTCCGGAAGAACGGCCGGGTATCGCCGTCCTGCCGGTGGAGGCACGCTTTGAGGGTGCGGCCACGCTTGATGCCTTGCTGGCCCGGCTTGCTTGACAGTTTTCCGGCCCCGGTTTAGCGCCGTCTGACCGATGTCCACACCGCGCCTCTCCATTTCCCAGAAATTGCGCTACGGCGCGGAAGCTGCGGCGTTTCTGGCCTTCATGGGGCTTTTCCGTCTTCTCGGCGTGGATCGCGCCTCGGCGTTGGGCGGCTTTATCGGCCGCGAAATCTTCGCCCGCACCCGCGTCAGCCGGCGGGCCCGCGACAATCTCATTTTGGCTTTCCCGGAAAAGCCCGAAGCCGAGCGCGAAGCGATCTTGCGCACCATGTGGGACAATCTCGGCCGCACCGTGGCGGAATATGCCCATCTCGACAAATTCGATATTACCGGGCCCGATGCCCGCATCCGCATCGAAAATGCCGCCGATGCCGAACCGATGCGCGGCAAAGCCGTCCTGATCCTTTCGGGTCATTTCGCCAATTGGGAAATCATGCCGATCACGGCAGCCCGCTTCGGATTGGATGGCGGCATCGTCTACCGTCCACCCAACAACCCTTATGTCGACCGCTATATCGCGCGCGCGCGCGCGAAGAAGGGCTATACCGAGCAGATCAGCAAGCACCAGGGCACGCGCCGCATCTTCACCCTGTTGCGCGGCGGCAAGGCCATCCTGCTGTTGGCCGACCAGAAGACCAACGAAGGCATCGCCGTGCCTTTTTTCGGACGCGACGCGATGACCACGCCCGCCCCGGCGGCTCTGGCGCTGAAATTGAAAATTCCAATCATGTTCGCGTCCAACCGGCGACTGGGCGGCGCGCGCTTCGCCGTCACCGTTCATCCGCCGCTCGAATTCACGCCCAGCGGCGATGACGATGCCGACATGCGGGCGATGACGGCTGCGATCAATCAGCGCCTGGAAGAAATCGTGCGCGCCGATCCTGGCCAATGGCTCTGGATCCACCGTCGCTGGCCCACCGCGCGCGATGTCACCACCAGTAAAAGAATGTAAACGCGCACTCAGAATCGCCTCCCCATGGGCGCGTGAGCGCGCTGATGGGGAGGTGGTCGTAGCAAGCTCTCGAGCTTGCGAAGACCGGAGGGGGAAAATCTAAAGCGGATCGGGCTTGGGTTTGCGCGTGGAACGCGAAGGGTCGAGCCGCATCTCGAACCAGTTCATCGCCCAATGCAAATGCGGACCGGTGGCGCGGCCGGTCTGGCCGATTTCGCCGATCTTCTGGCCGCGCCTGACCGTACCGCCCTCGCGCACAAATCGCTTGGACTGATGCAGATAAGCCGTCGAGACTCCCTGGCCGTGGTCGATCACGGTGAGCCCGCCATTCAGATAATGATCCGCCGACAGCGACACCACGCCATCGGCGGGCGCGCGAATGGGCGTGCCGGTGGGCGCCGCCATATCGACGCCAAAATGCGGCGCCATCGGCACGCCATTGTCGATGCGCTGACTTCCGAACACACCGCTTTCGATCCCCGGCGCAGGCCAATCAAACCCCGACAAAAAATCCACGCCCTCGGTATCGCGCTGGCGCGCGAGATAGACCGCCCCGGCCTCGGCCTTGATCCGCGCCAACACTTCCGGCGGCGGGGTTACGGTATTCTGCGGCAGGCCTTCGACGCGCTGGATCTCATACTGCCGCACTATGGGCAGATAGGATTGCGTTTCCGCCGTCCCGTCGCCCCAGGTGACGGAAACAATGCTGGCTTTGGTCTGATCGAAGGCGAAGCCGAAGGCGAAGGCGCCATCGCCGGTCAGCCTGACCGGCTTGCCGTCCACCCGGACAACAGCGTTGGGTTCGGCATAGCCCAGCATCAGGCAGCCCTGCTCCATCGCACCCTTGACGACCAGGCGGCCGTCCTTGCCTGTGGAAGAGGCCGCCCAGGCCGGAGTCGCGGCGAAGGCAAGTCCGGCGGCCATAAAGGTCCGCCGCCGCATCAGGGAACCAGGCCCTTTTCCTGCATCCGCTTGGTGGCGATGGCGGGGCTGGCATAAGCCTCCTGCAAATCCACGCTCCAATAGCGCAAAGCGTCAAGCGGGATATGCGTGCCGGTGACCGCGCAGACCACATAAGCGCCCGGCTGCAACACATCGAAATCGCCGTCCAGAAAACGGAGTTTGGCTTCGCCTTTTTCACGATCCATGCGGTTCATCTGCCCATTCTAGAACAAGGAGCCCTGATCCGTCGCGGATTTTTTTCCGCGCGGTCCGGCTCCCTCGGCATGGACCTTCTTTTGGCCATCGGCAAAGACCAGATCGAGCGCCTCGCCTGCCTTGATGTCAGCGGCGCGGCGGCGAATCTTTCCATCGCTTCCGCGCACCAGTGCGAAACCACGCTCCAGCACATCGACGTAAGATACGCCTTTGAGGATGCGGGACAGTGATTCAAGCTTCTCGCGATCCTTGGTCAGATGCGCCCGCTGGCAGCGAAAAGCGCGCGCATCGAGACCTGCCAGCTTGTCGCGCGCATGCGCGATGCGGGTCACGATGTGCCGCGGCCGCAGCAAGGCATCCATCTTGACCAGAGCGGCGCGGTGAATCTGCAGATTGCGCGACAGACCAAGACCAAGACGCTCGCCCGCATGGTCGAGACGTTGGCGGGGATGCGCAAAAAGCTGTTCGGGCCGGGGCAGCACGCGCGCCAGCTGCGCCAGGTGCCGCTTGCGGTCGGTAAGGCCCTTGTCGAAGCAATTGCGCGTGCGCCGTCCCAGATCGGCCAGCGCCGCCTGCAGATCGGCCAAAACCGGCACCGCCAGTTCGGCCGCCGCACTCGGCGTGGGCGCGCGCATGTCGCTGGCGAAATCGATCAGAGTCGTATCGGTTTCATGACCCACCGCAGAGATCAGAGGAATCTGGCTGGCTGCAGCCGCGCGCACCACAGCCTCGTCGTTGAAGGCCATCAGATCCTCGATGGAACCGCCGCCCCGCGCCACGATGAGAAGATCGGGACGCGGAAAATTCGGAATCGTGGCGTTGAAACCGGAAATGGCGGCGGCAATCTCTGCGGCCGCTTTTTCGCCCTGCACCGCCACGGGCCACAGCAACACGCGCCGGGGGAAACGGGCGTTCAACCGGTGCATGATATCACGAATGACCGCGCCGGTCGGCGAGGTGATTACGCCGATCACCTCGGGCAGGTAAGGCAGCTTTTTTTTACGCCTGGGATCGAACAGGCCTTCCGCCGAAAGGCGCTTCTTGCGTTCCTCCAGCATGGCCATCAGCGCGCCCAGGCCCGCCAACTCCATCTGCTCCACGATCAGCTGGTAACGCGAAGACCCGGGATAGGTCGTGACCCGGCCCATGCAGATGACGTCCAGTCCAGGCTCGGGCTTGACCTTCAGAAGCCGGGCAGTCGGCTTCCAGACGATGGCGTTCAGAACCGCCTTGTCGTCCTTGAGGTCGAAATAGATATGGCCGGAGGCCGCTGCCTTCAGCCCGGAAATCTCGCCGCGCACCCGCACGAAGGGAAATCCCTCTTCCACCGCACGCTTCAGGGCGGCGGACAATTCGGTGACCGAATATTCGGGGAGATTGGCCAGCCTTCCGGCGGCCGATTCGGCGGTTTCACTCATGGGACCCAGATGATACAGACTTTCCGGCATTTTGTGCGAGGCGCGTGGTCGTGAATATTCTTTTGGTGGGATCGGGCGGGCGCGAGCATGCGCTGGCATGGGCCCTGTCCGCCAGCCCGATGCTGACAAAGCTTTATTGCGCCCCCGGCAATGCCGGAATTGCCGAAGTTGCGGAACGGGTCGCCATTCCCGCAACGGATTTTCCCGCCTTGGTCGAGTTCGCCAAATCCCGGCGAATCGATTTTGCCGTGATCGCCGCCGATGCCCAGCTGGTCGGCGGGCTTTGGGATGCTTTCGAAATCGCGGGTATTCGCGCCCTGGGACCGTCCAAAGCCGCAGCGGTGCTGGAAGGTTCCAAAGGTTTTGTGAAAGACCTGTGCGACGAAATCGGTATTCCCACCGCCGCTTATCGCCGCTTCCGCGAGCCGGCATCCGCAAAATTGTTTGCCGACAGTCTTGGGTTTCCGGTCGTGATCAAGGCGGACGGCTTGGCGGCCGGCAAGGGCGTGATCATCGCGACGTCCAAGCCCGAAAGCGATCGCGCCATCGATTTCATGTTCGAAGGCGGGTTCGGCCATGGCGGTCATGAGATTGTCGTTGAAGAATTCATGGAAGGCGAAGAGGCCAGCTTCTTCGCCCTCAGCGACGGGAGGAATGTCATTCCGCTCGCCGGCGCCCAGGATCACAAGCGCGTCGGGGACGGCGACACCGGCCCGAATACGGGCGGCATGGGTGCCTACAGCCCCGCGCCCGTGTTGACGGCCGCGTTGGAAGCGCAGGCGATGGATGTTTTCATCCGCCCCACCATCGAAGCCTTCGCGGCCAAGGGCCTCTCTTATATGGGCGTGATCTATCTGGGCCTGATGATCACGAAGAGCGGCCCCAAGCTGGTCGAATATAATTGCCGCTTTGGCGATCCCGAAGCGCAGGTGCTG
>CAYWWT010000091.1:0-8543 GCA_964461855.1 uncultured Rhizobium sp.
GCGATGACGGCGTCGCAGCCGCGTTCATCCAGCCAGCGTGCTTCGGCGACGGTGGTGGCGGAAGCAATCATCTTCGCGCCGGTCGCCTTGACGCGCCGCCGGAGATTTTCTTCCGGCAGGCCGAAATGAAAACTCACAATTTCAGGCCGCAGCTCCTCGACCAGGGCGCAAGCCGCTTCGTCGAAAGGCAGGCGCGAAACACTGGGGATGGTGGTTTCGGGATCGAGCCCGATCTCGCGATAATAGGGCGCGAGCTTTGCACGCCAGCCCGCCTCGCGCAGCGCGTCTTCCGGCGGCATGGCATGGCAGAAAAAGTTGACGTTGACCGGGCCCGGTGCGGCTTTGCGGAAATCGGCGATGGCGGTGCGGATCTGCTCGGGACTGAGCGAGGCGCACGGTATCGAACCCAGCCCGCCGGCCTGGGCGACGGCAATCGCCATCGCGGTGGTGCTGAAGTTCGCCATCGGGGCTTGGATGATCGGCAGATCGATGCCGAACAAGTCGAGAAGTCTGCGATCGGGCCAGCCCATGCGATGTCTCCGGAGAAAGACGTCATCATGCGAAAAATCGGCGCGCGATAAAACCTCCTGAAACTGCTCGGATTTTTTCTTGGTTGATCATTCAACCAAATATGTTAGGATGCCAGGCGTGCCCGGGGCGTCCATATGGAAAGCCAGCCTTCCACTGCCGATCGCCTGGCCTTCGCGGCGATGAAGCTGTTTCTGGAAAAAGGCTATGGCTCGACCAGCGTGCAGGACATTCTGCGCGAAGCGAAGGCCAACGCCGGCAGCCTCTATCACGCCTATCCCACCAAGCAGGATGTGCTTCTCGCGGTATTGGGTTTTTATCGCGACGGCATCGGCCCGATGCTGCTCGCGCCCGCCTGGAAAGGTGTGGACGATCCCATCGAGCGCATCTTCGCTCTGCTTGCGCAGTATCGCCGCGCGCTTGAGATCACCGATTGCACCTATGGCTGCCCCATCGGCAGCCTGGCGCTGGAGCTGCACGAGCCCGATCCGCCGGTGCGCGAATTGCTGGCCGTCAACTTCGAGGGATGGGTCGCGGCCGTGAAAGGGTGTCTGGATGCCGCGGCCGGCCGGTTGCCAACCGGCACCGATACGCGCGCGCTCGGGCAATTTATTCTCACTGTGATGGAAGGCGGGGTGATGCAGTCACGCACGCATCGCAGCCTCGAGGCTTTCGACGCGTCGGTGGCCTGCCTGCGCGATTATCTGAACCGGCTCCAGGCCGATACGAAACAAAGTTGAACCACAAGGGAGGCAACCATGCATGCATTTGCGATGACGGCCGTGGTGGGATTGATGGCGATGTCGGGTGGCGCCCAGCTTCCACCCGGCGTGACCGACACGTCTACTCAACAACAAGGGGGCGAACGGGTTCTGCAGCAATCCATCGATATCGCCGCGCCGCCGGCCTGCGTCTGGCGCGGCTTGACCGATGAAGCGGGGATCAAGGCCTTCGGCATGGCGGTGGCACAGGTCGAGCTTCGCAATGGCGGGCTGATCGAAGAGGGCTTCCGTCCCGATGCCAAGATGGGCGGCAGCGAAACCATCCGCCATCGCATCATCGCCTATCTGCCTGAAAGGCTGTTGGTTCTGCGCAACGAGGCGACGCCGCCGGGCCTGCCCCATGCCGAGCTTTACCGCAACGTCGTCCAGATCGTTTCGGTAGAGCCGCAGGGTGGTGATGGCCATAGCCGTTTCACCATTTCGCATACCGGCTATGGCGCGGGTGCCGAATACGACCAGCTTTACCGTTTCTTCGCCCAAGGCAATCCCAGCTACCTGACGGCGATGAAGGCCTTCTGCGAAGGTAAGAGCGCGCCGTCATCAGCCCGTTAGAAGAAATTGCGCAGCGCATCCCGCATTTCCTGACCCAGCGGCAATATCCGACAAGGGTCTGTGGAGATAAAAATTTAGATTGGAGAAACTGTCAGCCCCGTTGCTGAGGGGCGCGCCATGACCTAAGCAGCATGCCGCCATGCTGCTGTCGCGTTTCTTCATCGACCGTCCGGTCTTCGCCTGGGTGATCGCCATCGTCATCATGGTGGGCGGGGCGCTTTCCGCTTTCAACCTACCAGTGGCCCAGTATCCCACCATTGCGCCGCCCGCGGTGCAGGTGAACGCGGCCTATCCCGGCGCCGATGCCACCACCCTGCAAAATTCCGTCACCCAGGTGATCGAGCAGCAGCTCACCGGGCTCGACAACCTTCTCTATTTCTCGTCGAACTCGAATGCGGATGGCACGGTGGCGATCACCGCCACCTTCGCGCCGGGCAGCGATCCTGACATCGCCCAGGTCCAGGTCCAGAACAAGGTGCAGCAGGCGGTGGCGCAATTGCCCACCCAAGTGCAGCAACTGGGCGTGACGGTTGCCAAGGCGCAGGCCAACTTCCTGCTTCTGGTCGCCATGTATGACGAGAGCGAGCGGCTCACCAGCCGGGATGTCGCCGACTTCATTATCTCCAAGATGCAGGATTCGCTGTTGCGCGTGCCCGGCGTCGGCACCGCCATCGTGTTCGGTTCGCCCCATGCCATGCGGGTTTGGCTCGATCCCTACAAGCTGCACAATTATGGCCTGCAGCCGTCGGACATTCGCGCCGCGATCCAGGCGCAGAACGTCCAGGTCTCGGCCGGCTCGATCGGCGGCCAGCCGGCACTTCCGAACCAGGCGCTGAATGCCACAGTCACCGCTCAATCCCAGCTTCAGACGCCCGAACAGTTCCGCAACATCATTTTGAAAAGCACGCCGGGCGGCGCGGTGGTGCATTTGTCGGACGTGGCGCGGGTCGAACTCGGCACCGACAATTACGGCATCGTGGCGCAGATGAATGGCCGTCCCGGCGCGGGTATCGCGATCACCCCGGCACCGGGCGTCAATGCGCTGAAGCTGGTGGACGCGATCAAGGCGCGGGCCCGCGCCATGGAACCGAGCTTTCCGCCGGGCGTGAAACTGGTCTTCCCCGTGGACAATACCGATTTCATCCGGCTGTCGATCAAGGACGTGGCCAAGACGCTGGCGGAAGCGATCCTGCTGGTGATCCTGGTGATGTACGTATTTCTACAGAACTGGCGCACCACCATGGTGCCGGCGGTGGCGGTGCCGGTGGTGCTGCTCGGCACTTTCGGCGTGCTGGCCATGGTTGGCTTTTCCATCAACACGCTCACGCTTTTCGCGCTGGTGCTGGTGATCGGGCTTCTGGTCGATGACGCCATCGTGGTGGTGGAGAATGTCGAGCGCATCATGCGCGAAGAAGGGCTGCCGCCGCGCGAAGCCACCTTGCGGTCCATGCAGGAAATCACCGGCGCCCTGATCGGCATCGGGTTGGTGCTGACGGCGGTGTTTCTGCCGATGGCCTTCTTCGGCGGATCGACGGGCGTAATCTACCGCCAATTCTCGGTCACCATCGTGTCGGCCATGTCGCTGTCGATCATGTGCGCGCTGGTGCTGACCCCGGCTCTTTGCGCCACGCTTCTGAAGCCTGTGACCGACGGCCATCACCAGCACGCTGGTGGAATGCTCGGCCGCTTCTTCAGCTGGTTCAACGCCAGCTTCGACGCGACGCGCGACTGGTATCGCGAAAAGCTGGCCTGGGTCCTGGATCGCAGCAAGACGGTCATGGTGGTTTATCTTGTCATCCTGGTCGTGCTGGGCGGGCTCTTCTCTTATCTGCCGACGGGATTTCTGCCGGACGAAGACCAGGGTGTCCTGGTCAATCTGATCAACCTGCCCTCCGGTTCCACCCAACAGGCAACGTTGGCGGTGGCGCGGAAGGTGGCGCAATATTACATCTCCGACGAAACGAAGAATGTGGATTTCGCTTTCGCCATTGCCGGCTTCAGCTTCCTGGGTGTGGGACAGAACACCGGCACGACTTTCGTCAAGCTGCGCGACTGGGCCGACCGGCCCGGCGAGGTCAATTCTTCTCCCGCCATGGCGCGGCGCGCCATGCTCAAATTCCGTCGCACCATCAACGAAGCCCAGGTCTTCGCGTTGGTCCCCCCAGCGGTGCGCGAGCTCGGCGTATCCACCGGCTTCGACATCCAGATGCAGGACCGCGGCAATCTCGGCCATGCCGCCCTGATTGCGGCGCGCAATCAGTTGCTGGCGCTGGCGGCGAAAAATCCCAAGCTGCAATCGGTGCGGCCCGCCAGCCTGGACGATACGCAGCAGCTGCATATCGATATCGACCAGGCGAAGGCGAATGCGCTGGGCGTGGCCACGACGGATGTGAATTCGACTTTATCGGCGGCCTGGGGCGGAAGCTTCGTCAACAATTTCATCGACAAGGATCGGGTCAAGCGCGTCTTCATCCAAGGCGACGCGCCTTACCGGATGGCGCCCGACGACCTGAACCGCTGGTATGTGCGCGGCAAGAGCGGAACCATGGCGCCGTTCTCGGCTTTCGCCACGGCGCGCTGGACCATCGGCCCGGCCTCGCTCACCCGCTATAACGGACTGCCATCGATCGAAATTCAGGGGCAGGGCGCGCCGGGCGTCAGTTCGGGCACCGCACTGGCGGAGATGGACAAGCTCTTCAAGCAATTGCCCAAAGGGGTCGGCTATGAACTCACCGGCCTGTCGTTTCAGGAACAGCAATCCGGCGCCCAGGCACCCGCGCTGTATGCGCTTTCGATTCTGATCATCTATCTTTGCCTGGCGGCGCTCTATGAGAGCTGGGCGATCCCGCTGTCCGTCATCCTGGTCATTCCGCTGGGCGTGATCGGCGCCGTCGCAGCGGCAAGCGCGCGCGGACTTTTCAACGACATCTATTTCCAGGTCGGCTTGCTGGCCACCATCGGCCTGTCGGCCAAGAACGCGATCCTGATCGTCGAATTCGCGGTGGATGCGGAGAAGCGCGGCCTGAAGGCGCGGGATGCGGCGATGGAGGCGGCACGACTGCGCCTGCGTCCCATTCTGATGACATCCATCGCCTTCATCGCCGGTGTCTTCCCGCTGGCCGTGGCGTCGGGGGCGGGCGCGCATAGCCAGAATGATATCGGCACCGGGGTTATCGGCGGCATGATGTCGGCGACGGTGTTGGCGATCTTTTTCGTGCCTGTCTTCTTCCAGCTCATCAACAGGGGCTTGCAGCGCCATCAATAGGCGGTACCGCCCGTTTTCGCTGCTATTCGTGCTGGACTAAGTTCTTCAAGAAGCGCGATCTTTACAATAAATTTACAGCGACATTCCGTACATTGCCCTGCGAGCCTAATCTGGATAATCCTTCTCTTACCGGTGCGTGAATGCCGGAACCGGGGACGGACAAACATGAAAACGCTTGCCGCCGCTTTGCTTGTGTCGATTGCCGCCACGCCCGCGATGGCGGGCGAATCCGCCGGCCTTATGTTGCCGCCGGGCTTTCACGCCACTGTGGTGGCCGAGGGATTGGGCGCGGGCGCGCGCCATGTCGCCGTGCGCAGCAATGGCGACGTCTACATTTCCACCCGCAAGGGCCGGGACCAGCCCCAATCGGCCGGCATGATCGCCGTCAAAATCGGCAAGGACGGCAAAGCGGCTGAAACCGAACACTTCACCGACATCGAAGGCGGCACCGGCATGGTGCTCCACAAGGGCGCGCTCTATGTCGCCGGCGGCGATGCGATCTATCGCTTCAAATTTAAGGGCAATGAATTGGTGCCGTCCGCCGCGCCGGAAGTCGTGGTCGGCAACCTTCCCAAAGGCAATATGGGCATCGGCTTTGACGACAAGGGCGGGCTTTATACGACCGTGCGCGCCGCGGGCAATATCTGCGCCGATCCCAGCGTGCCCAAGGACCAGAAGCCGGTCGGCCTGAAGCCGTGTCCGCTGCTCGACAATGGCGGCGGCATCTGGCGGTTCGATGCCGAAAAGACCAACCAGAAATTCCCGGCCGATGGCGAGCAGGTCGTCACCGGCCTTCGCGACATGATGGCGGTGGCCTGGTCCAAGGACATGAACGGCATGTATGGCGTGATGCAGGGCCGCAATGGCACCGCCAAGCTCGTTCCCGGCATGTCGGAGGAATCCGATACGGTGGCCGAAGAGATGCACCGCCTCGACAAGGGCGCGAATCTGGGCTGGCCCTACAGCTATTACGATACCGCGTTGCATGCGCGCGTGCTGGCGCCGGAATATGGCGGCGATGGCAAGATGCCGGCGGACGGCAAATATGACACCCCGGTGGTGGCGTTCGATTCCCACCAATCGCCGACCGATCTGGATTTCTATGACGCCAAGCAATTCCCGCAGAAATATCGCGGCGGCGCCTTCGTTGTCTTCCAAGGCGGCTCGGGTCCGGAAGTTCCCAATGGCCGCAATGGCTATAACGTAACCTTCGTGCCTTTCGACAAGTCGGGCAAAGCCGGCACGCCGGAAATCTTTGCGGGCAACTTCGCCGGACCGAATCCGGTCGACCGCAATACAGGCAAGGCGCAGTTCCGCCCCAGCGGCCTCACCGTGGCGCCCGATGGCTCCATGTATGTGGTGGACACGCTCAAGGGCCGGCTGTGGCACATCACCTATGACGGGAAGAATTGATCGATCCGCCTCGGGCGCAGAAAAAGAAGGGCCGGAAGCTTGCTTCCGGCCCTTTTTCTTTCAGGCCGAAGCAAGCGCTGACATACCTTCGTATGATTGCAGATTTTTCATGAAGGCCTAGCGTCTGACAAACGGCCAGTTTGAACAATCAGGCCGGACAGTTCGGGGACGAAAAGCAAACAAATCCAGTTGCTTAGGGGAGGATTGCCATGCCTGCATCCGTTCGGAATCTGCGAAATTCTCTTTTGATGGGCGCCTGTGTGGCGCCATTTTGTTTTCTGACGAGCCCTGCTGCGGCGCAAAATAACGCCTCGAACGAAACCGTGGTCGTCACCGGCACCCGCGTGCAGGGCATGACGGCCGCCGACAGTGCCGCACCCATCACGGTCCTGGGCAGCAACGCCCTGACCCAGGCATCCGGCTCCTCCGATCTGCGTCTGGCTCTGGGCCAGAGCGTGCCGTCCTTCACCGCGGAATCCTCCGGCTCCGATCTCGCCCGCCTCACACTGACGGCGGCACTGCGCGGGCTTTCCGCCAATGACACGCTGGTCCTGGTGAATTCCAAGCGCCGCCATGGCACCGGCAATCTCAATGTCTCGAGCGGCGCGGGCTTTGCCGGCGGCGCGGCCCCGGACATCTCGCTGATACCAACCGCGGGCATCGACCATATCGAAGTGCTGCAGGACGGCGCCGCCGCGCAATACGGCACCGACGCCATCGCGGGCGTGGTCAACATCATTCTCAAGAAGAAATCTTCCGGCGGTACCTTCTCGGCCACGGCGGGACAATATTACCGCGGCGATGGCGACACCTATGACGTCTCGCTCAACATGGGCTTTCCCCTGTTCGACAAGGGATATCTCGATCTCACTCTGGACAAAAAATATTTCGGCTTCACCCATATGGGCGGCCCGGACAGCCGCGCGATCACGGCCAGCGGCGCGACCGTGCCTACCGGCAACGTTTCCGCCACGCCGAACGCGAACGGCGTGATCACCTGCTCCGGCGGCAATTGCATTCCGCTTTCAACCCTGCAAGCGATGCCGGATTATCCGCGCATCAATCACCAGTTCAGCGCCGCCGAGATGCAACTCGCCACGGCCATGGTGAACACCGGCTATGACATCAGCGACACCGTTCATATCTATGGCTTCGGCACCTATGGCCACCGGTTCGCCAAGGCGAACCAGAATGTCCGCTTGCCCAACCAGGTGATTGCCACGCCGGGCTCCGCTTCGCCTTGCAGCGCGACGAACCGCCAAGGTTATTTCACGGCGCAGACTTTGGCGGGCGCGCCCGCCTGCGCCATCGGTGTCGGTGGCGGCGCCAATCCCATCGCGGGAACCACGTTCAACGCGCTCAATCAGCCGACCGGCCTGAACAGCAGAGGGCAAGTCATCTCCTCCGGCCAGGCGGGCACTTTGTTCACGCCGGGCGAATTGGTCTTCGCGCCCCTGGGATTCACGCCCCAGGAAGTGATCCAGGAAGACGATTATCAGTATAATCTCGGCCTCAAGCTCAATGTTGCCGGTTGGGATGTCGATATCGCGGGCAGCTACGGCAAGGATATCGACAACATCTACACCTGGAATTCGGGCAACCGCGCGCTCTTCATCGATACGCATACATCGCCCAAGAATTTCTATGACGGCACCTTCATGGCCGCGGAACTGGTGGGCAATATCGACGCCACGCGGCAATTCAATGTCGGGCTGGCAGGGCCGCTGAATGTCGCGGTCGGCCTGGAAGCACGCGAAGACGTTTATCAGATCAAGCCGGGCGATGCCGCCTCGACCTACAAGGAAGGACCGCAGGCGTTCCCCGGATTCCAGAAGAGCGATGCGGGCATTTACAGCCGGAAGAATTATGCGGCCTATATCGACTTCGCGATTGCGCCGGTCGAG
Organism: uncultured Rhizobium sp.; assembly: GCA_964461855.1. GTDB lineage: Bacteria > Pseudomonadota > Alphaproteobacteria > Micropepsales > Micropepsaceae > Rhizomicrobium. The sequence continues at coordinate 8,445 of CAYWWT010000091.1, forward strand.
GAATTGCAGATCGATATCGCGGGACGGGCGGAGCATTACAGCGACTTCGGCGATGCCCAGATCGGCAAGATCACCGCGCGTTATGATTTCAGCCCGGCG
>CAYWWT010000091.1:8643-9955 GCA_964461855.1 uncultured Rhizobium sp.
AGCGTTACCTTGGGCGACCGCATCGTGCGGTCGAGCACATTGTTCAGCCTTGGCGGTGCGATCAATTCGCCGCTGGTCAATACCGCGATCCTCGCGCATGGCAATGTGCTCGATCCCACTGCCACCCAGAATGGCGTGACCGTGTTCATGAATGGCCTGGACAGCCTGACCCAGGGCGTGGACATGACGGTCAGCTATCTGAGCGACTTCAACGATTACGGCCTGGTGAATTGGACGCTCGCAGGCAACTACAACCAGACCTCCGTCAGCGGTGTCTCGCCCGTTCCTGCCCAGATCACGGCCACCACGCCGGGGGCGACCTTCTTCCCGGCCTATGCGCTGGCCAATTTCGTGCACAATGCACCCCAGGAGAAAATCGGCCTCAACATCAATTGGTCGCTCGACGAATGGGGGCTCACCATCCGCGAGACCTATTACGGGCCGATCCACACCATCGCGACGCCGAATGGCGGTCCGCCGCTCTATGCCCAGAACCAGGCGGGCGTCGGACTTTTCGATCTGGAAGCGCGCTACAACCTCACGGAAGAGCTTCAGTTCGCGCTGGGTGGGAACAACATGTTCAATGTGAAGCCCAACACCAATCCCCTGATCACCAACACGCCGGATCCCTCGACCGGCGGCGGTCAGTTCGTGAGCGGCGTTGGCGGTGTCCTGGGGTCTCCGATCAGTGCGCCTTTCGATCCGAATGGCGGCTATTATTACGGCCGCCTGACCTATAATTTCTAAGAAATAGCAGACTTCCAGAACCCACCCCTTGCGACAGCAGCGGGTGGGTTCTCTTTTGCGCGCGGGAGGATAGTCTGAAGCGGTCATTTCCCAGATGTGGTGACCCGATGAGACAATTCTGGATTTCGGCGGCGCTGGTTGTGGCCTTCACCCTGGGCGCAGACGCTGCCGGCATCGACAGGACCGCGATCGACAAGTCGGTCGCACCGGGTGACGATTTCTACACCTATGCCAATGGCGGCTGGATCAAGCGCACAGAGATCCCAGCGGACCAGTCGCGCTGGGGCTCGTTCAACATCCTCAACCAGGAAGCCCAGCGCCGCACCCGCGGATTGATCGAGAATGCCGCCAAGGCGGCGCCCGGCAGCGAGGCGCGCAAGGCGGCCGATTATTATGCGAGTTTCATGGACGAGAAGGGGATCGAAGCGAAAGGGCTTCAGCCGTTGAAAGCCCGGCTCGAGGGCATCGCTGCCATCGCGGATAAGACCGCGTTGGCACGTGCGCTGGGAGAATCGCTCCGCGCCGATGTCGATCCTCTCAACAACACCAATTTCCACACCGAAAA
>CAYWWT010000092.1:0-9861 GCA_964461855.1 uncultured Rhizobium sp.
CAAGGCCCGCGCCGCCGATGACGACCGCCTGAGCGTCACGGCGCCCGACAATATGCTGGTCAGCGTGAAGAAAGCGGCGCTGCGGCGCTGCCTCACCAATCTGGTGGACAACAGCCTGAAGGCGGCGCGCCATGTCGCGGTGAGTTTGCAGAGGGCGGAGCGCCACGCTTTGATTTTGGTCGAGGATGACGGTCCCGGCATTCCGGAAAGCCGGCGCGAAGAGGCGTTCCGGCCTTTCCATCGCCTCGATCAGGGCCGCAATCTTCAGAAGGGCGGTTCGGGGCTCGGCCTTGCCATCGCCCGCGACATCGCCCGCGCCCATGGCGGCGACATCACGCTTGATAAGAGTGCGATGGGTGGACTGAAAGCGGTTATTCGGCTTCCGCTTTAATTACCCCCATCTGTCTGCCACGCGGGCAAGCCCGCTAGCAGACATCTTCCCCCGTCAGCGGCTTCGCCGCACGGGGGAAGAAAGCCGGTGCATTCGTACTACTAGCGTAACTCTTCCGCGCGTTTGCGCGCCGCACGAATCGCGCGTTTCATCAGCGCGGGCAGGCCGTCATCCGCCATCAGCACCTGCAAGGCCGCCGCGGTGGTGCCGCCGGGGCTGGTGACCGCTTCGCGCAATTGACTGGCGGGCGATTTGTCTGCCGCCAGAAGCGCGCCCGCCCCTGCCACCGTCGCGCGCGCCAATTTCTCCGCCTGATCGCGCGGCAATCCTTCGGCAACACCGGCCTCGGTCATCGCTTCGGCCATCAAGAACAGATAGGCGGGACCGGACCCCGACACCGCCGTGACGCTGTCGATCAGATCTTCCTTGGCGACCCAGATGGTTTCGCCCAGCGCCGCCAGCAATTGCGTGGCTTTGCGCTTGTCGGCATCGGTCGCGCCCCTGGCGGCATAAAGTCCGGTGATGCCCTGCCCGATGGCGCCCGGCGTGTTGGGCATGGCGCGCACGATCCGCGCCTTTTTCCCCCAGGCCTGGAACAGCGATTTGGTGTGCGTGCCCGCCGCGATGGAGATCATCAACGCGCCCGCACGTGCGAAATCCGCCATCACCGGCGCTTCGCCTTTCAGGATCTGCGGCTTCAGCGCGACCACGCAGGCAGAAAGCTTTTTTGCTTTTACTTGCGACGGCGCATCGAGCAGCGTGATTTTCTTCTGCTTGGCAAACTTGCGCAATTCGGGAGATGGCTTGGGCTCGACCACAATGACCGTCCCGATCTTGCGCGCGATCCAACCCTTGAGCAGCGCTCCACCCATGCGGCCGGCGCCGATCAGAAGCAGCGGGCTCACGCGCGACCCGCGCACTCCAGCACCGCGGCGGCAACGGCATCTTCGGCGGTCTTGCCGCCCCACAGCACGAACTGGAACGCCGGATAATAATGTTCGCAGGCTTCCAGCGCGAGATTGAGCAGTGCTTCGCATTGCGACGCGCTGGCCTCCGCACCGGGGAAGATCATCGCATGACGAAACACGATGGCGCCGTCTTCATGCCAGAGATCGAAATGCCCGATCCACAGCCGCGCATTCACATACATCAGAAGGTCGGCGACGTTCTGGCGGCGCACGTCTTCGGTCACGCGCATGTCGAAGGTCGATGTGATGTGCAGCGATTTCAGGTCGTCGCGCCAGGAGAAGCTGAAATGATGGTCGCTCCATTTTCCCGCGACCGACAGATTGAGTTCGTCACGGCCGGCGCGCTCGAACGCCCAGCCATTATCCTCGACCGTCCGCTCCAACATATCGATGGGATGCGGGGCCAGGGCGAACTCGTCCTGATGAATTACCGTCATGCCGAAAGGCTCCAGCCACAAAACGAAGCAGTTGCGGACCAAACTGGCACAAGATTTTGCGGCGGCACAAGAGTCCGGGGCTTTCCGTCACCATCATGGTTAAAGATTCCACAGCTTTGGTTGTGGATCGGAGTCCTTGGAAGACTCTAAACGCTTGATTTGGATTCCAGAACCGCGATCCGGGCCGCCAGCGCGTCATTCTCGGCGCGGGCCTTGGCCGCCATCGCCTTGACCGCTTCGAACTCTTCGCGCGGCACGAAATCCATTTCCGCCACCAGCCGCTCAAGGCGCTGCTTCACGAAAGTGTCGATCTCGGCCCTGACACCCTGCGCCATGCCCGCCGCATCGGTGAACATCTTGGCCATGCCGTCCAGGAACGGATTATCGGTCTGTGCCATGGGCCATGCCTCTCGTATTTCTGTCGAAGGCTTAATACGCCGGCCGCCCGTCGTCACCCGGCATTTGCAGGACCTCTGGCTTGACACACCGTCTTGACACCGGGAGCGAAGCACAGCGAGTTAGCGCCCATGTTCCTGGCGACCATCCCCTATCCCCATATGGACCCGGTGCTGCTGCAGCTGGGTCCCTTTGCGATCCGCTGGTACGCGCTGGCCTATATCGGCGCCCTGCTGTTCGCCTGGTGGGCGGTGGCCCGCACGCTCCGGAACAAGAAATTGTGGACCGATCCCCCTTTCAACGGCCGCCCGCCCGCGACCGAAGAGCAGATCGGCGACCTGGTCGTGTGGGGAACTTTCGGCGTCATCCTGGGCGGACGCCTGGGCTGGGACCTGATCTATGGCGTGGGCCTGTGCAGCGTGTCGCCGTACGCCGATTTCTGCCGTGGCCTGCCTTACGCTTTCGTCACAAATCCCATCAAGCTGATCGCCGCCTGGGAAGGCGGCATGTCCTTTCATGGCGGCCTGTTGGGCGTGGTGATCGCGGTCTGGCTTTTTTGCCGTAAACATAAACTGCCCTTCCTCACCATCGCCGATCTGGTCTGCGCCTTCGCGCCGGTGGGCCTGTTTTTCGGGCGCCTGGCCAATTTCGTGAACGACGAATTGTGGGGCCGCGTCACCGATGTGCCCTGGGCGATGGTCTTTCCCCGCGGCGGCCCCCTGCCGCGTCATCCCAGCCAGCTTTACGAGGCGGCGCTGGAAGGCATTCTGCTTTTCATCATCGTGCAGATCGCGCTGCGCGTCTTCCGCGCCCATGACCGGCCCGGCCTGATCTCGGCCATCTTCTTTCTCGGCTATGGCACCTTCCGCTTCATCAGCGAATTCTACCGCGAGCCCGACGCGCCCTTCCTGGGTCCGGTGAGCATGGGCATGGCGCTGTCGATTCCGGTATGGCTGGGCGCCGCCGCCTTGTTCGCCATCGCCTTCAAGCCCAGAAAATGAACGCGCTGGGCACGCGCATCGCAGCCTTGATCGCGGCCCAGGGCCCGATCTCGGTGGCGCAGTATATGATGCTGGCTCTGCATGACGCGGAAGCCGGCTATTACGCCACTCGCGATCCTTTCGGCCGCGAAGGCGATTTCATCACCGCGCCGGAAATCAGCCAGATGTTCGGCGAGATGCTGGGCCTGTGGTGCGGACAGGCCTGGGTCGACCAGGGTTGCCCGAAAAACACCAAGCTGGTTGAGCTGGGCCCCGGCCGCGGCACTTTGATGGCCGACGCTTTGCGCGCGTTGAAACGCGTGCCCGGATTTCTGGCGGAAGTCGAAGTGGTGATGGTGGAGGCCAGCCCCACTCTGCGCGATATCCAGCAGGAAAGACTGAAGCACAGCGGCGCACAGATTCGCTGGGCGGCGCATTTCGATATCAGCGATGCGCCCCTGCTGCTTTTGGCGAACGAGTTCTTCGACGCACTCCCGGTGCGTCAGTATGTGAAGACGGCGCGGGGCTGGTGCGAGCGCATGGTGGTGACGAAGGACGGCGAACTGGCCTTCGCGCTGGCGCCGCAGATTACCCCTGCCGCGGCGATACCGGCCTCGCGCGCGGGCGCGCCGGAGGGCGGCGTCTATGAAGTTTCGCCCGCCGCGACATCTCTGACCGAAGAGATCGGCCGTGTCATCGCGAATCACGGCGGCGCGGCACTGCTGCTGGACTATGGTTATACCGGCATCGGCTTCGGCGAGACCTTGCAGGCCGTCGGCAAACATCGTTTTGCTTCACTGCTGGCGGAGCCAGGCGCGATAGACCTTTCGGCCCATGTCGATTTCACCGCCCTGACCGATGCGGCGCGCCATGGCGGCGCGGAAATCTATGGCCCCCAATCACAAGGCGCCTTGCTTGAGGCGCTGGGCCTCGATGCGCGCGCCAAACGGCTCGCCGACGCCAATCCCGCCGAGGCCGAGGCCATTCGCGCTGCGGCACAACGCCTTACCGCGCCGGATCAGATGGGAAGCTTGTTTCAGGGACTGGCCCTGATGCCGTTCTCCGCCCCTCGGCCGCCCGGCTTCTGATAGAGGACAGGCATGCAGATCCACACCACCGCCAATTTGCGAGACCGTCCCGGACTGGCGCATGGTTTTTTCGGGCGCGATGGCGGTGTGTCGGAAGGCGTCTATGCCAGCCTGAATTGCGGACCGGGATCGCGGGACGTGCCCGCCGCCGTGGCGGAAAACCGCACCCGCTGCGTCACCGCGCTGGCGCCCGGGGCGCAGCTTGTGTCTCTCGCGCAGATCCACAGCGCCACCGTCCATACGGTGGATGCGGACTGGAATTTCGCGGCGCGTCCGGATGGCGATGCGATGGTCACGGCTTTGCCTGAGGTCATGCTGGGCGTTCTCACCGCCGATTGTGTTCCGGTGCTTTTTGCCGACGCCGAGGCGGGCGTGATCGGCGCCGCCCATGCCGGCTGGAAAGGCGCCGCCGGGGGGGTGCTGGAAAACACGGTCGCAGCCATGGTGAAACTGGGCGCCGATCCGGCGCGCATCGCCGTCGCTGTCGGGCCTGCGATCGCCCAACCTCATTATGAAGTGGGCGCCGATCTGCGCGCACGATTCGGCGAAGACGATTCCGGCTTTTTTGTCGCGTCGGACCGGCCGGCGCATTTCCGCTTCGACCTTCCCGGCTATGTGCAAGAGCGGCTGCGCAAGGCCGGACTTGCCGATATCCATGATATCGGCCTTTCCACCTATCCGCCGGAGAACGGCTTTTTCAGTTACCGCCGTGCAACCCATCTGGGCGAGGCCGATTATGGCCGGGAAATATCCGTTATAGTGCGGGTTGCGGGGCCCTCCCCGGCCCGCTAAAAGCGCGTCACCAAATCTTCGTGAAATCGGTTGGGGGCTTGAGCGCGATGACGGATCCGAACGGTTCGCGGGGCATGCGCCTGATCGCAGGCAATTCCAACCACGCCCTGGCCGTGGCGATCGGCCAATACCTTAATCTGGCGCCGGTCAAGGCACAGGTCCGCCGCTTTGCCGACATGGAAGTCTTTGTCGAGGTCCAGGAAAATGTCCGCGGCGAGGACATGTTCGTGATCCAGTCCACCAGCTTTCCCGCCAACGACAATCTGATGGAATTGCTGATCATGATCGACGCGCTGCGCCGCGCGTCCGCCCGCCGCATCACCGCCGTGATTCCCTATTTCGGCTATGCCCGCCAGGACCGCAAAGTCGGTCCGCGCACGCCGATTTCCGCCAAGCTGGTCGCCAACCTGATCACCGAAGCGGGCGCCAACCGCGTCCTGACGGTCGATCTCCATGCCGGGCAGATTCAGGGCTTTTTCGACATTCCCACCGACAATCTCTTTGCGATGCCCGTGATGGTGAAGGACATCCTGGACCATTTGGGCGGCAATCTTCCCATGGTCGTGTCGCCCGATGTCGGCGGCGTGGTGCGCGCCCGCGCGCTGGCGCGCCGGCTGGGCACCGATCTGGCCATCGTCGACAAGCGCCGCGAACGGGCGGGCGAATCCGAAGTGATGAACATCATCGGCGATGTCGATGGCCGGCCTTGCGTCCTGATCGATGATATCGTGGATTCCGGCGGCACCATCTGCAACGCCGCCGACGCGCTGCTGAAGAATGGCGCCACCGAAGTCTATGCCTATGCCACCCATGGCGTTCTGTCCGGCGGCGCGGTGCAGCGGATCAAGAATTCCAAGCTCAAATCCATGGTCGTGACCGACACCATCGAGGCCACGGCCGACATGAAGTCCTGCCCCAATATCCGCAGCATCTCCATCGCGCCCCTGATCGGCGAAGCCATGCGCCGGATCAACAATGAGGCCTCTGTCTCCAGCCTGTTCGACTGAACGTCCCACTTCGAAACATTCCCCCTCGGGCCTTCGCACCTGGTCGGTGCTACGGCGTTCGACCGGCTGGCGCCGCTCTCACCCCACCGCCAACGCGCTTTCGCGCGTGCGAGGGAGGCGGGCCAGAGCTGTTTCGGGACATAATCTGCAATATGGAATGGCATGGCGGTTGCAGAAAATGTCTCCGGGCAGGCACCCGAAACCTTCGAGAGACGATAATTCGATGAGATTGCGATTGCTGACGGGGGCGTTCCTGGCCCTCGCCGCGCCTGCCTGCGCGTCCGAAAGCCCGAGCCTGGTCGCCACCCTGGACAATGATTCCTTCATCAACGGAATCGACCGCCATTACACCAACGGCGTTTACCTCTCCTGGACCGGCGTGCCCGAAACCCGCGCCGATGGCCTGACGCGCGCGCTGGAAGGCGTGATGCTGCCGGGCAGCTCAAGCGCCACCTGGCGCGAAGGCTATTTCTTCGGCCAGAACATGTTCACGCCGGAAGACATTTACGCCCGCAATCCGCCACTGAACGACCGGCCCTATGCCGGCTGGCTGTATGCCGGGGCGCGGCTTTATCGCGACAATGGTGCGTCGCTGGATCGCATCGAGGCGACGCTTGGAGTGGTGGGACCGATGTCACTGGCAGGCGACCTGCAGGAATCCTGGCATTCGCTGGGCATTCCCGGAACCTTGCATCCCAATGGCTGGCATTATCAGCTTCGCAACGAACCGGGCGTGATCCTGACACAGCAGCGCATCTGGCGGGTGACCGTCGCCGACGGTCCGCTGGAGATGGAAATTCTGCCGGAGGCGAATGTCTCGCTGGGCAACGTCTATGACTATGCCGGCGCGGGCGGCATGCTGCGCATCGGGCAAGGCCTGTCCGCCGATTGGGGACCGCCGCGCATCGCGCCCGCGCTGACGGGCAGCGACTTCCAGCATCCCAAAGGCCTTGCCTGGTATCTGTTCGCCGGCGTGGAAGGCCGCGCCATCGCACGCAACATTTTCCTGGACGGCAACAGCTTCGGCGACAGCCGCAGCGTGGCGCGCGAAGGCCTGGTGGGCGATTTCAGCGCCGGCGGCGCGCTGCTTCTTCCCGGCGCGCGGTTGATGGGCAGCTTCACCCACCGTACCAAGGAATTTCTGGGCCAGCGCGACGCCGACCAGTTCGTCTCCATCAGCATGGCTTTCGGGCTTTAAGGTGAGAGTAAGCGCAGTTAAGGTCCGGCCTTCTCTCAGGAGGCCCGGATGCTGAAGCTGTTCTATGCGCCCAATGCCTGTTCGCTGGCGCCGCACATCGCGCTTAATGACGCGGGCGCGGATTACGAAGCCATTCTGGTCGATACCAAGAATGGCGAACAGCGCACGGCTCCCTATCTGGCGGTGAACCCCAAGGGCCGGGTGCCGGCGCTGGCGACCGAGCGCGGCATCCTGACTGAAGTGCCGGTGCTGCTGGGCTTCATTGCCCGAAGCTTCCCCAAGGCCGAACTTGCACCCGCGGACATGTTCGCCTTTTTCGAGATGCAGTCCTTCAACACCTATCTCGCGTCCACCATTCACATCACCTATGCGCATCTTTTCCGGCCCGAGCGTTACGCCGACAGCGACGCCGCCAAGGCCGACATGCGCGCCAAGGTGGCGGGAAGCCTAGGCGCTCAGTTCCAGCTGGTGGAAGATCGCTTCGCGGACGGGCGCGAATGGGTTCATGGCGGCCAATACACCACCTCTGACCCCTACCTTTATGTCTTCACCCGCTGGCTGGACCGGGACGGCGCCGGGGGCATCGCCCGCTTCCCCAAACTGGCGGCCCACCGCACCCGGATGGAAGGCCGCGCGGCGGTGAAAAAGACCCTGGAACAGGAAGGCCTGCCGCCTGCCTGAAGGGCGTTTTGCCCCGGTTGCGCCGGTTCATTTCATCCGCTAAAAGCCTCGCCTTTCCCGGGCCCATCAGGGTTTTTCCGGGCGGTGAAGGATCAGGAAAATGGCGCAAGTTCAAGAACTTAAGGCGGAAGCGCGCGAAGGCCGCGGCAAGGGTCCGTCTTACCAGGCGCGTCAGAAGGGTCTGATCCCGGCGATCGTGTATGGCGGCCAGGGCGAGCCCGAGACCATCAACGTCGATTTCCGCACCGTGGAACGCCACATCGAAAAGGGCGCCTTCCTGACCACGCTCCTGATGCTGGACATCGCCGGCAAGAAGACCCGCGTGATCCCGCGCCAACTGCAGCTCGATCCGGTCAGCGACCGTCCCGTGCATGTCGATTTCATGCGCCTGGCCGAAGGCGCCACCGTGCGTCTCGAAATTCCCGTTCATTTCCGCGGCCAGGGCGAATCGCCGGGCCTGAAGAAGGGCGGCGTGCTCAATATCGTGCGTCACGCGATGGAGCTGATCTGCCCCGCCGATCGCATCCCGAATGAAGTGCTGGTCGATGTTTCCAAGCTGGACATCAACGAGTCGATCCACATCTCCTCGCTGAACCTGCCGGAAGGCGTGAAGCCCACCATCCGTGGCCGTGACTTCACCGTCTGCTCCGTCGTCGCGCCGACCAGCGTGCTCGAAGAGCAGCGTGCCGCCGCGGCTGCCGCCTCCGCGCCCGCCGCCGAAGTCGCGCCTGCCGAAGGCGCCGCGCCGGCTGCTGGTGCCGCCGCTCCGGCCGCGGGCGCCAAGGCCGCGCCGGCTGCCGCCCCGGCCAAGAAGTAAGCCAACGCCCGGGGAGGCGTTTCCGGGATGGATACGCCCATTCTTATGGCAGGGCTCGGCAATCCGGGCGCGCAATATGCGCGCAACCGGCACAATGCCGGTTTCATCCTGGCGGACGAAATCCACGCGCATCATCGCTTCGGCCCGTGGCGCGCCAAGTTCGAAGGCTTTCTGTCGGAAGGCGAATTGGCGGGCCGCAAGACCTATCTGCTCAAGCCCCAGACCTATATGAACAATAGCGGCGTCAGCGTGGGCGCGGCGCTGCGTTTCTTCAAGCTGCCGCTGGAAGCGCTGCTGGTGATCCATGACGAGATCGACCTGGCCGCCGGCAAGATCAAGATGAAGACCGGCGGCGGCGATGCCGGCCAGAACGGTCTGCGCTCCATCACCGCGACCTTGGGGCCCAATTATCGCCGCTTGCGCATCGGCGTCGGCCATCCCGGCGAGAAATCGCTGGTCGCCGCCCATGTGCTGCAGAATTTCAGCAAGGACGATATCGGCTGGCTGAAGCCGCTTATGGAGGCGATGGTGGTATCCGCCCCGTTGCTGGCAAAGGACGATGATGCCGGCTTCATGTCCAGGGTGGCGCTCTTGACCGCGCCGCCCAAGCCGGAAAAACAAAGCAAAAAGCCAGACCAGAAGAAAGAAGACGAATAATGGGTTTCAAATGCGGCATCGTCGGACTGCCCAATGTCGGCAAGTCCACGCTCTTCAACGCGCTCACCCAGACCGCGGCGGCGCAGGCGGCGAATTATCCCTTCTGCACCATCGAACCGAATGTGGGCGATGTCGCGGTGCCCGATCCGCGCCTGGACACCTTGGCCAAGGTCGCAGGTTCGGCCGAGATCATCCCCACCCGCATCACCTTCGTCGATATCGCGGGCCTGGTGCGCGGCGCCTCCAAGGGCGAAGGCCTGGGCAACCAGTTCCTGGCCAATATCCGCGAAGTGGACGCGGTGGTGCATGTGCTGCGCTGCTTCGAGGATGACGACATCACCCATGTCGAGGGCAAGATCGATCCGGTCGCCGACGCCGAAACCGTCGAGACCGAATTGATGCTTGCCGACCTCGACAGTCTGGAACGCCGCATCGTGCAGTTCCGCAAG
>CAYWWT010000093.1:0-3129 GCA_964461855.1 uncultured Rhizobium sp.
GGATTTCGGCAAGCCGATCATCGCCATCGCCAACAGCTTCACCCAGTTCGTGCCCGGCCATGTCCATCTGAAGGATCTCGGCCAGCTGGTGGCGCGCGAGATCGAAGCGGCGGGCGGCGTCGCCAAGGAGTTCAACACCATCGCGGTCGATGACGGCATCGCGATGGGCCATGACGGCATGCTCTATTCGCTGCCCAGCCGCGAGCTGATCGCCGACAGCGTCGAATATATGGTCAACGCGCATTGCGCCGATGCGCTGGTCTGCATCTCCAATTGCGACAAGATCACGCCCGGCATGCTGATGGCGGCGCTGCGGCTCAACATTCCTGTCGTGTTCGTCTCGGGCGGCCCGATGGAAGCAGGCAAGGTGACCGTGAAAGGCGTCAAACGCGCGCTCGATCTGGTCGATGCCATGGTGGTCGCCGCCGACGACAGTTACAGCGACGAGGAAGTCAAAGTCGTCGAGCGCTCGGCCTGCCCGACCTGCGGCTCCTGCTCGGGCATGTTCACCGCCAATTCGATGAATTGCCTGACCGAGGCGCTGGGCCTGTCCTTGCCGGGCAACGGCTCGGTGCTTGCCACCCATGCCGACCGCGAAAAGTTGTTCCGCAAAGCCGGACATGTCGTCGTCGATCTCGCCAAGCGCTGGTACGAACAGGATGACGCCAGCGCGCTGCCGCGCAGCATCGCCAGTTTCGCCGCGTTCGAGAATGCGATGAGCCTGGACATCGCGATGGGCGGCTCGACCAATACGGTGCTGCATTTGCTGGCCGCCGCCCATGAAGGCCAGATCGATTTCACCATGATCGATATCGACCGGCTGTCGCGCCGCGTGCCCTGCCTGTGCAAGGTCGCGCCCGCCAAGAACGATGTGCATATGGAAGATGTGCACCGGGCCGGCGGCATCATGTCGATCCTGGGCGAGCTGGATCGCGCGGGCCTGATCGACACATCGCTGCCCACCGTGCACGCGCCGACCATGGCCCATGCCCTGGCGCAATGGGACATCACTCGCACCGACAATGAAGACGTTCTCGACTTCTACCGCGCCGCCCCCGGCGGGGTGCCGACGCAGGTTGCCTTCAGTCAATCCGAGCGCTGGGAAGATCTCGATGCCGACCGCGAGAAAGGCGTGATCCGTTCCGCCGAACATCCGTTCAGCAAGGATGGCGGGCTCGCGGTGCTGTTCGGAAACCTGGCGCCGGAAGGCTGCATCGTGAAGACGGCGGGCGTCGATGATTCCATCCTCACCTTCCGCGGCAAGGCGCGCGTCTATGAAAGCCAGGATGCGGCGGTCGCCGGAATCCTGGGCAACCAGGTCGTGGCCGGCGATGTCGTCGTCATCCGCTACGAAGGGCCCAAGGGCGGCCCCGGCATGCAGGAGATGCTGTATCCGACCAGCTACCTGAAATCCAAAGGCCTGGGCAAAGCCTGCGCGCTGATCACCGATGGACGCTTCTCGGGCGGCACATCCGGCCTTTCCATCGGCCATGTATCGCCGGAAGCCACCGAAGGTGGACTGATCGCCTTGGTGGAAACCGGCGATCCGATCCTGATCGACATTCCCAATCGCGGTATTCATCTGGAGATCGACGATGCAGCATTGGCCGCGCGTCATGCCGCGATGGTGGAAAAGGGCAAGGATGGCTGGAAACCCGGTGAAAAACGCGACCGCCAGGTTTCGCCTGCGCTGCGGGCCTATGCGGCGATGACCACCAACGCCGCGCGCGGCGCGGTGCGTGACGTCAGTCAGATCGAAAAATAAAGTGTCGCAGCGAGTCGTGCACCGTAGAGGCCGATGACAAAAAGGTTCAGTGAATCTTTTGTCGGCCGACCGGTGCGAAGGCCGGAGGGGCCTTTTTCAGACAGCCCTTCCCGCACACCAGCCCGACGACCAGGCCCATTGGAAATTGTAGCCGCCCAGCCAGCCGGTCACGTCCACCACTTCGCCGATAAAATAAAGACCGGGAACGGCTTTGACCTCCATTGTGCCGGAGTTGAGACCGCTGGTATCGACCCCACCGGCCGTCACTTCGGCGGTGCGATAGCCTTCGCTGCCCGAAGGAATGACGCGCCAGTCATTGATCGCGCCCGCCAGCGCGCGCAATTTGACATCTGACAAGTCGGCAAGATTTCCCACCAAGCCCAACTGTTCCACAATGTCCTTGGCCAATCGCCGGGGCAACAGCGTCGACAGGAACGTCTGCGGCTCTTGCTTGGCGTGATCTGCCTTTGCCACGCGCAGCAACGCGAACGCGTCCTGGCCCGGCAACAGCGAAACTTGGATCGCATCGCCTTCCCGCCAATAGGACGAAATCTGCAGGATCGCGGGCCCGCTGAGGCCTCGATGCGTGAAGAGCAGCGCTTCGTCAAAAATGGCCCGGTCATGCTGGACCCGGGCAGGGACCGCGACGCCTGATAATGCATTCAGACGTTTCAGCAATATATCGTCAAAGGTCAGCGGCACCAGGGCCGGCCGCGTCGGTATCACGCCAAGGCCAAATTGCGAGGCGATCCGATAACCAAAATCGCTGGCGCCCATTTTGGGAATGGATTTCCCGCCCGTCGCGATCACCAGCGAACGGCATTGCATCTCTTCCCCACCGGCCAGTTTCAGCGAAAATCCGCCCGCAATCTTATCGACCTGCTCGACTTTGGCGCGCAAGCGAAGCTCCGCACTGGCCTGCCGCATTTCCGACAGCAGAAGATCGATGATCTGCTGCGCCGACCCGTCGCAGAACAGCTGGCCCAGAGTCTTTTCGTGATACGCGATGCCATATCGCTGGACCAATGCGATGAAATCGCGCTGCGTGTAGCGGCTGAGCGCGGAAATGCAGAAATGCGGATTGGCGGAAAGGAACTGCGCCGGGCTGGCATGAAGGTTGGTGAAATTGCAGCGCCCGCCGCCGGAAATGCGGATCTTCTCGCCCGGCTTCTTCGCGGCCTCGAGCACCAGGACACTGCGGCCACGCTGGCCGGCGGTGGCGGCGCACATCATGCCCGCCGCCCCCGCACCGATGACAATCACATCCCGCCATTCCATGCCGGGGTTATGCAGGCGCGTGTGGGGCATGGGAAGCGGACTCCCCAAGCCGCAGTGTTCCTGTTATGTTCTCTTCATTGATTCTG
>CAYWWT010000093.1:3139-9848 GCA_964461855.1 uncultured Rhizobium sp.
ATTGCAGCGCCCGCCGCCGGAAATGCGAATTTTCTCACCAGGCTTGTCGGCATGGTCCAGGATCGCCACGCTTCGCCCGCGCTGGCCTGCCACCGCCGCGCACATCATCCCGGCCGCGCCTGCGCCGATCACAATCACATCATGCATGGGCAAACGGCTCACGCGCGGAAAGTGCCTCTGGCGGGTGTGCCACGGAATCCTTCGGGAAAATGGCGGAGCCGGAGGGATTCGAACCCTCGATAGGGCTTTACAACCCTATAACGGTTTAGCAAACCGCCGCCTTCAGCCTCTCGGCCACAGCTCCATTCCAAACTTCAGCCTAGGGCGTGAGCCCTGGTTTTTCGCAGAAGGCGGACCTTTTGCCTGAGAAAGCTGGGCGGCTCAAGGCTGGTGGGGAGCGGTTTTGCGCCTCAGCGATTCCGGCCCGACGGGGATGCCGCAGGCGGGGCCGCATAAGTCCGCCCGCTCCAAGCCTCGATTACCAGCGGCGCGCGGTCCGAAACCGGTGCGGCGGGAGCCGGTTCGGCGCGCGCTTCGACGATGGCCGGGCACAGATTCTGCCCCGGCAGCGCAATCAACAGCCGCTGCGTCGCGACGAAGCGATCCAGCCCCGCGCCCTGATAGGCAGCCTGATCGAAAGCCGTCCGCATCGCGGCACAAAATGCGGCCGGATTGGCGAGCTGGCTGAGCGCGGAAAGATTGGCCAGCTTGGTTTTGAAGGTGTCATAGGCTGCCTCGCCCCGCCTGCCCTCGCGCCGCAGGAAATAGCTTTTCAGATCGGCGTCGGATGTCTGCAGCTCGGCGCGATACCCGATCACAAAGCGGTTATAGGCATCGACCGATTGGCAGGTGAGCCCCGCCACCATCAGTTCCTGCGCCACCGCCGCGGCCCTGAACGCCGCCCATTCCTGCGTCGTGGTGCAAGGCGCTGCCTGAACCGTCGAACTCAAGGCCCCCAGCGAAACCAGCACAGCCGAAATGATGTTGAGACACCGCATGACAGCCCCCCGACGTCTACGGCTTAGCTTTCACCCATGTTGCCGCCAGGGTCAAAGCCTTCGAGGCTCAAGGGAAAGAAACTCTTTCCGCCTTCCCGGCAATTTGGCGCGAGAGGGGTTGATGGGTGCGGCGGTTGGCGACCATCCGGCCGTGCAGGGTCTCGATCCGCTTGCTGGCGGTCCGCTCGCAAAGGCCGGGGATGAAAGCGTGCAGGAGGCAGGCGCAGCCCGCGAAAAGCAGGCTTCCGGCAAAGGAAAAAGCGACCCGCTGATGCTCGAAATAGCCTTCGCCGACCGACTGCGGATGGCTGATGAACAGACGCGCAAACATGGCCAAGACCCCGTTCAAAGCAGGGAGAAGTCTATTGCGCTTTTCTTAGAAAATGTTCCCGTATATTATCGACTATCGGTTAATTTGCGGGAAAATATCCCATGACTGGCAAACTTGATGGGACAGATTTGCGCATCCTGGGCTTATTGCAGGAAAATGCAGAACGCTCGATTGGCGAAATCGCCGAGGCGATACATTTGTCCCAGAACGCCTGTTGGCGCCGCATCCGCCAGCTTGAAGAGGGGGGCTATATCCTCAAACGGGTGGCGCTGCTCGATGCCGTGAAGCTGGGCGCGGGCATGACCGTCTTTGTGATGGTGCGGGCGGGCGAACACAGCCAGGAATGGCTGGACCGTTTCGCCGAAGCCGTCCGCAAGATCCCCGAGATCGTGGAATTCTACCGCATGACCGGCGAGGTCGATTACCTGATCAAGATCAAAGTCGCCGACATTGCCGCCTATGACCGGGTATACAAGCAGCTCATCCGTTCCGCCTCGCTGACCGACGTCTCCGGCGCCTTCGCGATGGAAGAATTGAAGCACACCACCGCCATCCCCCTGCCCCCTCACTGATATCCATGCTGCGTATCACCGACCTGCGCCTTCCCATCGACCACTCGCCGGATGCTTTGCGCGCCGCCATCGCGGCAAAGCTGAAGCTTGCCGCGATCGAGAGCTTCACCGTGATCAAGCGCGGCCAGGATGCGCGCAAGAAGCCGAAGATTTTCTATGTCTATACCGTCGATGTGGCGGTGAAGGACGAAGAGGCGCTGCTCGCACGTCTGAACGACGGCCATGTCAGGCTTGCGCCGGACACGACCTACAAATTCGTCGCGCGCGCGCCGGAGAAATTCCAGCGGCCATTGGTGATCGGGGCTGGCCCCTGTGGATTGTTCGCCGCCCTGGTACTGGCGCAGATGGGTTTCCGTCCCATAATCCTGGAGCGCGGCAAGGCGGTGCGCGAACGCACCAAGGACACTTGGGCACTCTGGCGCAAAGGCGTCCTGACGCCGGAATCCAATGTCCAGTTCGGCGAAGGCGGTGCGGGCACCTTTTCCGACGGCAAGCTCTACAGCCAGATCAAGGACCCCCGTCATCTGGGCCGCAAGGTGCTGACCGAATTCGTCAAGGCTGGTGCGCCGGAAGACATTCTCACCGAAGCCCATCCCCATATCGGCACGTTCCGCCTGGTGACCATGGTGGAAGCCATGCGCCAAACCATCGAAAGCCTGGGGGGAGAATATCGTTTTCAGAGCAAGGTCACCGATCTTCTGATCGAAGACCGCGCCATCAAGAGCGTAAAGCTGGAAAGCGGCGAGGACATCGCCTCCGATCATGTCGTGATGGCGGTGGGCCACAGCGCCCGCGATGTCTTCCAGCTGCTGCTGGATCGCGGCGTCGCCATCGAAGCCAAGCCCTTTTCCATCGGTTTCCGCATCGAGCATCCGCAAAGCCTGATCGACAAAGCCAAGTTCGGGACCAGCAACAAGCAGCTCGGTGCCGCCGAATACCGGCTGGTGCACCACGCCTCCAATGGGCGCTCGGTCTACAGCTTCTGCATGTGCCCCGGCGGCACGGTGGTCGCGGCCACATCCGAGGAACGCCGCGTCGTCACCAACGGCATGAGCCAATATTCGCGCAACGAGCGCAACGCCAATGCCGGCATCGTGGTCGGTATTACGCCGGGCGATTATGTCCCTTATGGCGAAGGCCCGCTCGCGGGCATCGCGCTGCAACGGCATTGGGAGAGCCAGGCTTTCGTCGCGGGCGGTGAAAACTATGCCGCGCCCGGCCAACGGGTTGGAGATTTTCTGGTAGGGCAACCGTCCACGGAGTTGGGAAGCGTCGTCCCGTCCTATCGCCCCGGCGTGACGCCGACCGATCTCTCCGCCTGCCTGCCGGATTACGCCATCGCCGCGATCCGCGAAGCGCTGACGGCTTTCGGGCGGCAGATCCGCGGTTTCGACATGGAGGACGCCGTTCTGACCGGGGTGGAGACGCGCACATCCTCGCCGGTGCGGGTGCCGCGCGGGCCGGACTTCCAGAGCGCAAACACCAAGGGCCTTTACCCCGGCGGCGAAGGCGCGGGCTTCGCGGGCGGCATACTTTCGGCAGGCGTCGATGGCATCAAACTCGCCGAAGCCGTGGCGTTGGATATCGCTGGGACTTAAGCCGAAAGAAAATCCGAGACAAAAGCGGTCTTGGGGCTGCGCCGCACATCCTGCGGCGTACCCATCTGTTCGATCCGGCCTTCATTCATCACCGCCACAAGATCGGCAACCGCAAAGGCTTCTTCCTGGTCATGGGTCACGAACACGGTGGTAACGCCTGCCTTGTCGTGGATATGGCGCAGCCAGATGCGCAGGTCCTTGCGCACTTTGGCATCGAGCGCGCCGAACGGCTCATCCAACAGCAGCATGCGCGGCTCGATGGCCAGCGCGCGCGCCAGCGCCACGCGCTGCCGCTGGCCGCCGGACAATTGGCTGGGATAGCGATCGCTCAGCCCTTCAAGCTGCATCAAGGACAGCAATTCCGCGACACGCCTTCTGATGTCGGCGCGATCGGGACGCTGCGCGCGGGGCCGCACTTCCAGTCCAAAGGCGATATTCTTCGCCACGCTCATGTGCCGGAACAAGGCGTAGTGTTGAAACACAAAACCCGCCTTGCGCTCGCGCGCCGGCATATCGAGCCAGTTCATGTCGGCGAAACGCACCGTACCCTGGTCGGCTGCTTCCAGGCCGCCCAGAATGCGCAGCAAGGTGGTCTTGCCCGATCCCGACGGACCCAGCAGCGCCAGGAACGCACCCTGCGGCGCGGTCAGGCTGGCGCCATTGAGTGCGGCGAAGGCGCCGAACCGCTTGGTTAAAGAATCGATGATCAAAGACATTGCGAATTCCTAGTGCCTGTGTGTGGCGGCCAGCTCATCGGCATACCGCCATTCCAGCAGCGATTTGAAAACAAGAGTCAGCAACGCCAGCAACGCCAGAAGCGCCGCCACCGAAAAAGCGCCGACATAATCGTAATTGTTGTAGAGCAGCTCAACATGCAGCGGCATGGTGTTGGTCTGGCCCCTGATATGGCCCGACACCACCGACACCGCGCCGAATTCGCCCAGCGCGCGCGCATTGCAGAGCAGGACGCCATAGAGCAGCGCCCATTTGATGTTGGGCAAGGTCACGCGCCAGAAGGTGGCGAAGCCCGACGCGCCCAGGGACAGCGCCGCTTCTTCCTCGTCGCGGCCCTGATCGGTCATCAGGGGGATCAATTCGCGCGCGACAAAAGGGAATGTCACAAAGGTCGTGGCGAGCACGATGCCCGGCAACGCAAAAAGAATGTGGATGTCATGATCGGCCAGCCACGGACCCAGCCAGCCCTGGTGCCCGAACACCAGCACATAGACCAGACCCGACACGACCGGTGATACCGAGAAGGGAAGATCGATCAACGTCACCAGCAGCGCCTTGCCGCGAAATTCGAATTTCGTCACCGCCCAGGCGGCAGCGATTCCAAAGACCGTGTTGAGCGGCACCGCGATCGCTGCCGCAAGCAGCGACAGCCAGATCGCCGCCAGGGAATCCGGATCGGCGATTGCCGTCAGCACCGGCCCCACGCCCTGCGCGAATGCTTCGCCAAACACCACCGCCAGTGGCAAGATCAGGAACAGCGCAACAAAGCCGACCGCCAAGCCGCACAGGGCCAACCGCAGCCAGGCCGGATCGTCGGTCGCGGAACGGAATTTTCTCATCGCCGCTTCGCCGCCCATACCTGAAGCCCGTTCAGCGCCAGCAGCATGATGAAGGACGCGCCCAGCATCACGACGCCGATGGCGGCCGCGCCGGCATAATCAAACTGTTCCAGCTTGGTGACGATCAGAAGCGGCGCAATCTCGGACTTCATCGGCAAATTGCCGGCGATGAAGATGATGGAGCCATATTCCCCGACCCCGCGTGCGAAGGCGAGCGCCGCGCCGGTCAGAAGCGCAGGCAGCAGCATCGGCAACACCACACGGCGGACCGCCTGTCCGCGCGTGGCGCCCAAGGTCGCAGCCGCTTCTTCCAGATCACGTCCCAGATCCTGCAACACCGGCTGCAAGGTGCGAACCGCGAAAGGCAGACCGATAAAAACCATCGCCACCAACACGCCCCAGGGCGTGTAGGCGACACGAATGCCAAATTGCGTAAGGAAGCCGCCGATCCAGCCTGTCGGCGCATACAGCGTGGAGAGCGCAATTCCCGCCACCGCCGTCGGCAACGCGAAAGGCAGGTCTATCAGTGCATCGATCAGTCTTTTGCCGGGAAAGCGATAGCGCACCAGCACCCAGGCGATCACAAAGCCGAAAACCGTATCGATGGCCGCGGCGAGGATTGCGGTCCCGAACGACAGGCGCAGCGCCGCCAAAACACGAGGCGAAGAAATTGCCTCCCAAAAACCAAGCGGCCCCAACTCGAACGGCCGGATCACCAGCGCCAGTAACGGCACAAGCACAATGGCAGTGAGGTAGAAGACCGTGAAGCCAAGCGAAAGCCCGAAGCCGGGAAACCGGCTTCGGGCGCTTCGCACGGAAAGCAGCGACGCGATCATTTTCCGGGCTGATAGATCTGGTCGAAGACACCGCCATCGCCGAAATGAGTCTTCTGCGCCTTGCCCCAACCGCCGAAATCACCATCGATGGTTGCCAGCCTGATGTCGGGAAAATTGGATTTGTATTTCGCCAGGATCGCCGGATTCCGCGGCCGGTAGAAATCCTTCGCTTCGATCTCCTGCGCTTCAGGGCTGTAGAGATATTGCAGAAAAGCTTCCGCCGCTTTGCGGTTTTTGTGGCGATCGGCATTCTTGTCGACCAGCGCCACCGGCGGCTCCGCCAGAATCGAGTGCGATGGATAGACGATCTCGTATTTGCCCGGCGCCTCCTTCAACGCCAGATGGGCTTCGTTTTCCCAGCTCAGCAAGGCATCGCCCAGGCCGCGCTTGGTGAAGGTGACGGTCGAGCCTCGCGCGCCGCTGTCCAGCACCGGAACATTGCGGTAGAGCGCGCCGACAAATGCCTTCGCCTTGGCGTCGCTGCCGCCGGGCGCGGCTTTCGCGAACGCCCAGGCCGCCAGATAGGCCCAGCGCGCGCCGCCGGAGGTTTTCGGATTGGGCGTGATGACCTGAATGCCGGGCTTCACCAGATCCGACCAATCCTTGATGCGCTTGGGATTGCCCTTGCGCACCAGAAAAACGATGGTCGAGGTGTAGGGTGTGGAATTCTGCGGCAGGCGCTTTTGCCAATTCGCCGGCAACAGGCCCGCCTTCTGCGAGATCGCATCGATATCAGCGGCCAGCGCCAAGGTCACCACATCGGCCTGCAGCCCATCGATCACCGCACGCGCCTGGGCGCC
>CAYWWT010000094.1:0-9807 GCA_964461855.1 uncultured Rhizobium sp.
GCCTGCGGGGTTCGCAGGGGTTGAATTAACGCCGCCCCCTCTGCTTTTACTGCCCTGCTAACCACCCGTTAAGGCCATTGGCCAACAATCGTGTATGGTTAAGCGTTTAGCCTTCGCTACCGATGCTTCGACGAGCCAACATTCCTTTACACTATATCTTGGGCCCTTTACCTTCTATAGCGGGCCGCTGGTGCGGGTGATTCGGAATGCGTGCGGAACTTCCCTGGAACGTGGCTGGCATACCGCCCGAAGCACGGGAAGCCGCGCGTGCCGCAGCCCGGCGCGAGGGACTGTCGGTCGGGGAGTGGCTGACCCGGCGCATTCTGCGCAGCCTGTCGGATGTGAGCGAGGCGCCCTTGCCGTTTGAACGCACCGCTTTCGAGCGGTCTTCTCCCGACCGGTCGGGCATGGACCCGTGGGGCCTGCCGCTGTCCGCCGCCAGCCGGCGCGAGACCGAAGACATGCTGGCGCGCGTCAGCCGTTCCGAAGCCGAATCCTCGGATTCCTATCGCCGCATCGAAGATCAGTTGCGCAGCGTGGGCCGCCGGCTGGACAGCGCCGAACGCAGCCAAAGCGAAAACAACCGCGCGGCCTCCAAGGTCGCGAGCGAAATCAATATCGCCAACCGCGAACAGGCCCAGGCTTTCGATCAGCTCGGCGGCCATGTGATGAACCTGTCCGAGCGGTTGGAGCGGCTGGAACGCAACGCCCATCAGGACGGGCTGAAAGACGCGGTCAAAGGCCTGCATCAGGGCCTGTCGCGCCTCGCCGATCAGATCGGCCACACCGCCAGCCAGTCCGCCACCCAGGTTTCGACCCTGACCGGCAATCTGGAACAACTCGCCATCCGGCTGGGCCAGGCGCGGGCCGATGCCGAAAACGCCACCCGCGCGCTGGAAGCGCGGATCGCGTCCATCGAAAGCTCGCTTCAATTCACCGCTGCGTCGCTGGAGCATGTCCAGGAACGCGTCGAGGTGCAGACCAACAACCGCGCTCATGATCTGGCGGATCTGCAAAAACGCGAAGCCAAGCATCAAGGCGCTCTGGACCGGATCGAAGAACGTATCGCGCGGCTCGAGTCCAAAGGCCCCGACCCGGTGATGGAACGCCGGCTGGACAATATCGAACGGGCCTTGTCGGGCATCGTCGTCCGCCTGGAGCAATCCGATCCCTCCGCCGCCCTCGCCGATACCCTGCGTCAGGTCAATCAGCGCCTGGACGCGGTGGAAAAGAACCACAATGAAATGCTGTCCGATCTGCGCGCCAATCTCGCGCAGGCGCCGCAAGCCGCGACTGTTGCGGAGCCGGTCATCGAAGCTCCCCCCTTCAAGGCTTCCGCCTTTGAAGGGAGTTCTGCCTTCGACGCGCCGCGGATGGAGCCCTCGGCTTTTGAAGCGCCCGCCTTCCCCGAAGACGAAGCACCAGATCCTGGGACGTCAGCCTTTGAGGCGCCACCGTTTGAAGCGCCGGCCTTTGAAATATCCGCCTTCGATACGCCGGCTTTCGCACCCGCCGCCACAGAGGTCCCGCCCTTTACGGAAATTTCGGAACCGAACTCCGAAACCGGGGCACATGAAGTCCTGGATTTCTCGCCGGATGCTTTCTCGGCCGATCCCTTCGCGCCGGAAACTGCGCATTCCGGCTTCGCCGAAGACGCGTTGGCCAACGATTTCGAGACGCCCCAGGATCTGGTCGACGCCCTGGACCACCCCATCCCCGCCGATGACAATTTCCTGAGCGCGGCACGGCGTTCGGCCAAGGCCGCTTCGGCAGCCGAAGTGCAGCGTAGCGGTCTCGGCTTCCATTGGAGTCCTGCATCCGCCGAAAGCTCGGACAAGGCCAGCCCCCGTTTCGTGGGCATTCTGGTCACCGTCTTCATCGCGCTTCTGATCGCGGCGGCTGTTCTTCTCTTCAACCAGCGCAATGCGTCTCGCGTGCGCCAGATCGCGCCGGTCCCGCCGCGCGCTGCCGGCACCATCACACCGCGCACGGTCGTGCCTGCCCCGCCCGCCACAACCAGCCCTGCGCCTTCGGTACCCGCCGCGCCGTCCGCTTCCGAAGCCAAGCCTGCCGCTGCGCCGGCACCGACAGAAGCCAAGGCGCCGGCGCCTGCCGCTCCATCGACCGCCGCTCCGCAGGTCAATCGGACCGTGCCGCCCTCGACGGACAAGATCGCCGCCGCCGCCAATGCCGGCGATCCGGTCGCCGAAGCCGTTATCGGTTTGAAATATCTCGATGGTCAGGGCATCCCCGCCGACCCGGTCCAGGCCTCCAAATGGCTGCAGAAAGCCGCCGACGCCGGACAGGCCGTCGCGCAGTATCGCCTTGGCACCATGTATGAGCGCGGCCAGGGCGTGACCGCCAATCCTGTCACCGCCGCGAAATGGTACCAGGCGGCCCCAAATCTCAGAAACCGCAAGGCGATGCACAACCTCGCCGTCGCCTCCGCCGAAGGCTCGACCGGCAAGAACGACATGGCCGAATCCGCGCGCTGGTTCTCCAAGGCCGCGGCGTTGGGCCTTTCGGATTCCCAATTCAATCTCGCCGTGCTTTACGAACGCGGCGATGGCGTGCCGCAAAGCCTGATCGACGCCTACAAATGGTATTCCATCGCCGCCGCTGCGGGCGATGCGGAATCCAAGACCCGCCTCGCGGTGCTTTCGACGCAATTGCCCGAGACCGACCGTGCCGCAGCCCTGCGTT
Organism: uncultured Rhizobium sp.; assembly: GCA_964461855.1. Taxonomy (GTDB): domain Bacteria; phylum Pseudomonadota; class Alphaproteobacteria; order Micropepsales; family Micropepsaceae; genus Rhizomicrobium. The sequence goes on from CAYWWT010000094.1 coordinate 2,704, forward strand.
CGGCACAGGCCTTCAAAGCTGCGCCGCTCAATCGCATCGCCAATGTACCGCCGGAGCCTTCCGATATCGCGGTGAAGTGATCCAAAGGCGGCACATCCGCCTTTTCACCCGCAAATGGTTGACCCATCAGGCACTCCCGCGCACATTCCGTCATCGCGGAGGGTTCGCGACTCGTCTCGTTCTGACGGATCGGGCTTATGGAAATCTACCTGCCCATAGCGGAAATGTCGGTCCACTGGATCGTCATTCTCAGCATGGGGCTGGGCGTGGGTTTCCTGTCCGGGCTTTTCGGTGTCGGCGGCGGTTTCCTGCTGACGCCGCTGCTCGTTTTCTACGGCATCCCTTCCGGCATCGCCGTCGCCACCACGCTCAGCCACATCACCGCATCTTCCATCTCCGGTGCCGTGGCACACTGGAAGCGGCGCGCCATCGATTTCAAGATGGCGGGCGTGATGATGATGGGCGGCCTGGCGGGGACCGGCGTCGGTGTCTGGCTGTTCGCCATCATGCGGCGCGCGGGCCAGATGGATCTCGTGGTCTCGCTCACCTATGTGCCGATGCTGGGCATCATCGGCGGCATCATGCTGAATGAAAGCCTCAAGACCTTGCGCGCCTGGCGCAGTGGCAACGCGCCGGCCCGTATCCATCCCGTCAATCATGTCTGGATTCACGGCCTGCCTTTGAAAGCGCGTTTCCGCCAATCGCGGCTTTACATCAGCGTCATCCCACCGGTCGGAATCGGATTTCTGGTGGGCGTGATGAGCGCGATCATGGGCGTGGGCGGCGGCTTCATTCTTGTGCCCGCGATGATCTATCTGCTGCGCATGCCTACCAGCGTGGTGATAGGCACCTCGCTGGTGCAGATCATCGGCGTGGCCATCGTTACCACGCTGCTGCAGGCCACCAACAATTACGCGGTGGACATTGTGTTGGCGGCGATCCTGGTCGTGGGCGGGGTGATCGGCGCCCAGTTCGGCGTGCGCGCAGGCGCCAAGCTGCGCGGCGAGCAGATACGCCTGCTTCTGGCACTGCTTGTGTTGGCGGTGGCCTTACGGCTCTTATGGGGCCTGTTGGTCACGCCCGCCGATTTCTACAGCATTGCGGGGTCGTGATGCGGCGCGCGCTTCTGCTTTTCCTTCTTCTGGCCGCGCCGCCCGCGTCGGCCGACCAGCTTGTTTCGGGTGTGAGCCAGGAACTGATCCAGATCACGTCCAATTACACCGGCAGCGACATCGTCGTGTTCGGCGCCGTGGAAGGCGAGCCCGGCCGCGAGGTCAGCGGGCCCAAGGATGTGGTGGTGGTGGTGCGTGGCCCGGAATCCGATATCACCGTGCGCCGCCGTGACCGGGTGGCAGGCGTCTGGATCAACCACGACGCCGCCAAATTGTCGGGCATGCCGGCCTATTATTATCTCGCCAGCACGCGGCCGTTGAAAACGATCGCGCCGCCCGAAGCGCTGACCCATTACAATATCGGCCTGCAGAGCCTTCAGCCCGACTCCGTCCACAGCCATCACGATTACGAGCCCTTCCGGCAGGCGGCACTCCGGCATCTCACCCATGACGGGCTCTATACCGAGGTGCCGGGCGGCGTGGAGTTTCTCAGTTCGACGCTCTTTCGAGCCCATGTTCCGGTTCCGGCGGGCGTGACCCGCGGCCAATACAAGGTCGAAGTCTATCTTTTCCGGAATGGAGAAGTGGAAAGCGCGCAATCCACGCCGCTCTTCATCGATCAGACCGGGCTCGAGCGCAGGCTCTTCAATTTCGCCCGCAACCAGCCTTTCGGCTATGGCCTGGCCGTGGTCGCGATGGCGGTGATCATGGGATGGATTTCCTCACTTCTGTTCCGCCGCTCGGCCTGACGCGGAATGGCATAGACCCGCTCCGTGCCCAGCATGAAGGCATGGAACCGCGAACCGAACAGGCTGGCGATCGCCGGATCGCCGACATCGAGGCCGCCGGTATAGGCACCAAAGGACGGCAGCACCAAGCGCCGCGCATCGCCGGCGAAACAGCGCCGCCGCACCCCGCGTCCGAATTTGGCGACGGTCGCTGCCGGATGAAGATGGCCCGCCACTTCGCCCGGCCCGGCATCGGCTTGCGGTTCGTGCCGGAACGTCAAACCGGCCTCATGCCACTCCGCCATCACCGCGCCGCCCAGCCAGGCGGGGGGATGGGGATCATGATTGCCGGTGATCCAGACGAAGTGCGCCTTCGCCGCCAGCGCCGCCAGCATCCCGCGCTCTTCCGTCCCCATCCGTTCGGCGGCAAGGGGATCATGGAAAGAATCGCCCAGCGCGATGATGCGGGCGGGCGCACGCCGCGCCACCACGTCGGCCATCCGCAAAAGCGTGGCGCGGGTATCGTAGGGGGGCAGAAACTGGCGCCCCCGGGCATAGGAACTGCCCTTCTCCAGATGCAGGTCGGCGAAGATCAGAGTGCGCGTCCGGTCCCACCAGGCGGCGCCGGATTTGTCGAGCAATAGCGTCTGGCCATTCACGACAAGAGAAAGATCAGTCCACACGCATCGCATCCGCAATCAGCGCGTCTTCATTTTCGCGCATTATCTCTTCTTCGACTTCGCCCCGCGCCACCATCTCGCGCGAGATCTCCAGCAAGACGGGAACCGCCAGCGGCGAGACCCGGTCCAGCTTGCGCGTCACGATTCGCGACCGCACACGGGCCAGCATATCGGACAGCCTCGCGATGTCGAGCAAACCGCTGCCCGCATCGGCATAGGTGGCGCGCAAAAGGACATGATCCGGCTCATGCGCGCGCAACACGTCATAGATCAGGTCGGAGGAAAAAGTCACCTGGCGCCCGCTTTTTTCCTTTCCCGGCAGCTTGCGCTCGATCAGGCCGGCGATGACGGCACAGTTCCGAAACGTACGCTTGTAAAGATTGCTGTCGGCCAGCCAGGCATCGAGATCGTCGCCCAGCATGTCCTCGTCGAACAGCCTTCCCATATCGAGCCCGCTCATGTCGCGCGCCGCCCAGACGGACAAGGCGTATTCGTTGGCGATGAAGCCCAGCGGCTTCATGCGAGCGCGTTCCAGACGCCGCGTCAGCAGCATGCCCAAGGTCTGGTGCGCCAGGCGGCCTTCGAAAGGGTAGCAGACCAGATATTGACGATTGCCACGCGGAAAGGTCTCGACCAGCAATTGGCCCGGCTTGGGAACCAGGCTGCGCCATTCCTGGATGCGCAGCCATTCCTGCACCGGGTCCGGCAACACGTGCCAGCGTTCGGGCGCCGACACCATCTCGCGCACCCGCTGCGCCAGAAAGGTTGAGAGCGGGAACTTGCCGCCATTATAGCTGGGCACCTGCGCTTCGGGATCGTTGGTGCGGGTGACATAGGCCGCGTCCTCGCGCAGACCTTCAAACCGCAGCACATCGCCGGCAAAGACGAAGGTGTCGCCCGCCGACAATTGCTCGATGAAATATTCCTCCAGCTGGCCCAGGCGTCGGCCGCCCGAACCCGCTGGTTTGCCACGCGACTGAAGACGAATATCCACCATCGGATCTTCCACGATCACGCCCATATTCAGCCGGTAGGCCTGGGCGAGCCGCGGATGCGCCAGCCGCCACATATTCTTGGAGGCGCCGTCGGGGATCTGCCGCAGCCGCGCGAAACGATCATAGGTTTTCAAGGCATAGCCGCCGGTGGCGACGAAATTGAGCGCGGCGTCGAAATCGGCGCGGCTGAGCTTTGCAAACGGCGCGGCGCTGCGCACTTCGTCATAGAGCGCGTCCGCCGCGAAGGGCGCGGCCACGGCCATGCCCCAGATATGCTGGCAGAGCACATCCAGGCTGCCCTGTTTCAAGCGTTCGCCGTCCAGTTCGCCCGCCAGTACGGCCTCGCGGGCGGCATTGCATTCCAACACTTCGAAACGGTTGGCGGGAACCAGCAGGGCGGCGCTGGGCTCGTCCAGCCGGTGATTGGCGCGACCGATGCGCTGGACCAGCCGGGCGGCACCCTTGGGCGCGCCGATGCAGATCACCTTGTCGACGGCGCCCCAATCGATGCCGAGATCGAGGGTGGAGGTGCAGACAACCGCCCGCAGGCTGCCTTTCGCCATCGCCGCTTCGACTTTGCGGCGCTGTTCCGGCGCCAGGGAACCATGATGCAACGCGATGGGCCAGTTGTTCTCATTCAGACGCCACAGTTCCTGGAAAGTCCGTTCCGCCTGGCTGCGGGTGTTGACGAAGATGAGCGCGGTTTTGGAATCCCCGATCGCCGTCATCACGTCCAGCATGGCGTGCCGCGCCAGATGCCCCGCCCATGGGACATACGAATCCGAAGCGCTGATCGCGATGTCCGGCTTGGCGCCGCCCTTGGCGATCACCAGCTTTGCCACGGCTTCGCCGTCCGGCGGTTGCGGCACCAGAAAACGCTGCAAGGGCTTGGGGTCCGCCACCGTGGCGGAAAGCCCAACCCGGCGATGGCCGGGCGCCAGTTGCGACAGGCGCGCCAGCCCCAGCGCCAAAAGATCGCCGCGCTTGGAATTGTAGAGCGCATGCAATTCATCCAGCACCACCGTTTTCAGCCCCTCGAACAATTGCGGGCTTTTGGGATGGGCGATCAGGAGCGCCAATTGCTCCGGCGTGGTGAGCAGGAAGTCGGGCGGCGCATGGCGCTGGCGCTGGCGGCGCGCGGCTGGCGTATCGCCGGTGCGCGTCTCCACCGTCACGGCAAGCGCCATCTCCGTGATGGGCGTTTCGAGGTTGCGCGCCACGTCGACGGCAAGTGCCTTGAGCGGGGAAATGTAGAGCGTGTGGAGGCGGGAGGCTCGCGATCGGCGCGGCCTTTCCGCCAGGTCGATCAAGCTGGGCAGAAAGCCCGCCAAGGTTTTGCCGCCGCCCGTGGGCGCGACCAGCAGCACGCTGTCACCGGCCTGCGCCGTCTCGATCAGCACCAGCTGGTGCGGGCGCGCGGTCCAGCCCTTCGCGGCGAACCAATCCTGGAAACGGGCGGGAAGCATGGGCGGTTTTCCCATGCGCAACAGCCCAAAAGCGAGGAATTTCTAAAGAGACTCGCCCATCAGGCGCTTCAATTCAGCTTCGGGGATGCCGTAAAAGCTGCCCGCCACCTCTTCGATGCCTGTCCGGTTGATGAGCGTGAGCTGGCCGCGTTTTGTGGCGATCAGGCCGCGCCGCTCGAAGGAATGCAGTGCCACCGTGACACCGGCACGGCGCACACCCAGCATGACCGCCAGGAATTCATGGGTAAGCGGCACCGCATCGCTGTCCAGCCGGTCGTGCGCCATCAAAAGCCAGCGCGCCAGCCTTTCCTCCAGCTTGGCCCGGCCATTGGCCAGCGCGGTATGAGCGGTCTGGATCATGAAAGCCTGGGCCGATTTCAGCACCAGGGCCCGCAAGGTTTGGCTCTGATTCATCGCGGCGACAAAAGCCGGCGCCGGAATGCGCTTGCCGCTGCCGGCGATCTGCATATAGGCCGAATGCTGAGCCCGGTCGTCGCCGAAAACCAGCGGCGAACCCGTCATCCCTTCCCGGCCGATCACGCCGACCTCGATGCGATGGTCTTCCGCATTGACCGCAACCACCGAGACCACGCCGGTCTCAACGAAATAGACATGGGTGATGGGCTTGTTGGGCACTTCCACCACCTGACGCTCTTTCAAGGTGATGTCTTCAAGATGGGCCGCCACCAACGCCAGGTCCTGAGCGGACATCTTGGCAAGGAGCCGGTTCCGCGCGCGCGCAGGCGTCACGTCACTCACGAATGTCGCGCCAGCCTCAATCGTCATGGCCGGCAATCCTTTTCCTGGTGAATATGCGCCCCCGGACTCGCTATAGTCCGCATGGAGAACTTAGCGGGCCGCGCACAAAAGCCCATTGTTATTTCAGTACGGAAACGTACGGGATTCGTGCGATTTCCAACGCGCCGCCACATGCGTTCATTCTCCGTATACAGACTGTTTAAATCCGTGTACGGACGAACAGCCGCACCGGATGCGGGCCGGGGTATTGGGACTGTGCCCGCAGAGTGGAAACGCGCTGTGCCGGAACCCGGTTTCAGCTTTGGAGGAAATCCACCACCGCCTGGCGGGTGGGGCGCGCTCCGACGGCCGTCATATGGTCGCGACCGGGCACGATTGCGGCGGAGCCATGGGAGAATATGGCGGCAAGAGGGCCGGAAGGCCCGGCGACGAAATCCTGGTCGCCATCGACCACCAGAATGGGTTTATCAAATGATCGGAGAATAGCGAGCGGCAAAGGCGGGCTCATGGCCCGCATGCAGGCCGCGAGCGCGAAACGGTCCTTGCCGGGCTGCTCGGCGAAATCGCGGAACATGCGCGCGCGCGGATCGGTGATGCCGGCCTTGTCTTCGGTGAGCAATCCCTCAGCGATGGCGTCGCGCTGCTCGGGATCCGAGACGCGCGGGCCTTTCAAATAGGTCTCGCCGACACCACCCAGCGCAAGCCGCGTCACACGATCGGGAAAATGCGCCATGAAGCGCAACCCGATCAGTCCGCCCATCGAATAGCCCACATAGGGCGCCGCCGCGATGCCGGCAGCGTCCATCACGGTCAGGACATCTTCCGCCATGCGGTCGTGATGATAAAAAAGCGGGTCATGCGGCTTGTCGCTCTGGCCATGGCCGCGATTGTCGATCGCCAGCACCGAAAAGCCAGCTTCCGCCAGCGAACCATACCATCCCGTCGATTTCCAGTTCTGCTCCTTGCTGGAACCGAAGCCATGCACCAGAACCACCGCCGGGCCCTCCCCGGCACGCTCGTAAGCGATGCGGATTCCATCGGTCGTGGTGACGAATTCGATCATGAGAATCTTCTTCCCCCCATCTGTGCGCCACGCGGGCGAGCCCGCTAGCGCACATCTTCCCCCGCCAATGGCTTCGCCCTGCGGGGGAAGAAAGCCCGTGTTTGCCACCCCTACCGTAGGGCCACCGTGATTGTCTATGATAGCGTATGAACCGGACTTGGCTTGGAATAGCGGCAATCAATGGCGCGCTTGCCGTCATGGCGGGCGCGTTCGCGGCGCATGGCTTGAAAGCGCGCCTTTCTGCGGACGCCCTTTCCGTCTTCGAGACCGGCGCGCGCTATCACATGTATCACGCGCTGGC
>CAYWWT010000095.1:0-9711 GCA_964461855.1 uncultured Rhizobium sp.
GGGATTATTTCAAAAGCCTTGCCGCCTCGACCGCGAAATAGGTGAGAATTCCACTGGCGCCGGCACGCTTGAAGCCAGTGAGCGATTCCAGAATGGCGCGATCGCGATCGAGCCAGCCTTTTTCGAAGGCGGCGGACAGCATCGCGTATTCGCCTGAGACTTGATAGGCGAAGGTGGGGACGCCGAAACGCTCTTTCACGCGCCGCACCAGATCGAGATACGGCATGCCGGGCTTGACCATCACCATGTCGGCGCCTTCCTCAATATCCAGCGCCACTTCGCGCATGGCCTCGTCGCCATTCGCGGGATCCATTTGATAGGTGCGCTTGTCGCCCACCTTGAGGCTGCTGCTTTTGACCTGGGACGAGCCCAATGCGTCGCGGAAGGGGCCATAAAAAGCCGACGCATACTTCGCGGCATAAGCCATGATCATGGTGTTGTGATGGCCTTCGGCTTCAAGCGCGTTGCGGATGGCGCCGACCCGGCCGTCCATCATGTCGGAAGGCGCAATGATGTCGGCGCCCGCTTCCGCCTGCACCAGGGCCTGGCGCGCCAGCACCTCGAGCGTGGAGTCATTATGCACGTCGCCATCGCGGATCAATCCGTCATGGCCGTGGCTGGTATAGGGATCGAGCGCGACATCGCAGAGGATGCCGATCTCGGGCACCGCTTTCTTGATCGCCCGCACGGTGCGGCAGACCAGATTGTTCGGATTGACGGCTTCGCGTCCGTCCTCGGTCTTCAGCGCCGGATCGGTGGCAGGAAAGAGCGCTATCACCGGAATGCCAAGCTTGGCCGCTTCCTCGGCCCCCGCAACGGCCAGATCGGTGGAGAGGCGATCGACGCCCGGCATCGAAGCCACCGGCTGCCGCTGCCCTTCGCCATCGACCAGAAAAACCGGCCAGAGAAAATCCGCCGGAGACAGGACGGTCTCGGCCACCAGCCGCCGGGTCCAATCGTGACGGCGCAGCCGGCGCATCCGGGTCTGAGGATATCTGCTCATGGCCGCACCCTTGCCAATTCAAGCGGGACACGCAAGTCCGCCGCTTGTCACGCGCCTGCTCGCGGTTAATCTCTCCCGATGCCGGAATCCGAACCGCATATCCTGTTCGAAAAGCGCGGCGCGCTGGGCCTTGTCACCTTGAACCGGGCCAAGGCGCTTAACGCGCTCACCCATGGCATGTGCATCGGCATGCTGAAAACGCTTCAGGAATGGGCCCGCGATCCCGCGGTGATAACCGTCGCAATCCAAGGCGCCGGTCCACGCGCCTTTTGTGCCGGCGGCGATATCCGTTCCATGGCCGAAAGCAGTGCCCAGGGATCGTCCGCCGCCGCCAATTTCCTGCGCGATGAATATCGCCTCAATGCCATGATCGGCGCCTATCCCAAGCCCTATGTCGCCCTGACTCATGGCGTGGTCATGGGCGGCGGAGCCGGGGTGTCCGTACACGGACGATATCGGTTGGGAGACGAGGATCTTGCATTCGCCATGCCTGAGACGGGCATCGGATTTGTGCCGGATATCGGATCGAGCTTTTTTCTCTCCCATTGCCCAGGCAATGCCGGCGTCTATCTGGCGCTGACGGGCGCGCGCATCGGGTTGGGTGACGCCATGGCGCTGGAATTGTTCACCCACCGCGCCGCGCGGAGGGATCATGCGGCGTTGCTGGAACGGCTTGCTGCAGGCGAAGATGCGAAGCTGGTCGTTAATGCGTTCGCGCGCGCGGCGCCGCCATCGCACCTGGCGGAAAACCGAAGCCGGATCGATATGATTTTTTCAGCCGGAACGGTGGAAGCCGTGCTGGAACGGCTCGATCGCGATGATGGGTTTTTCGCGGCGGATACGGCGCGGTTGATTCGCACGCGCTGTCCCGCGTCGCTCAAGCTCTCGCATCAGCTGCTCAGCCGCGGCAGAGCGCTGGCATTGAACGATTGTCTCAAAATGGAATATCGCGTGGCCGCGCGCCGCGTGATGAGCGCGGATTTTCGCGAAGGCGTGCGCGCGGTTCTCCTCGACAAAGACAATGCGCCGCGCTGGGCACCCGCTATGCTGGCTGGCGTCAGCGAGGCTGATATTGCTGGTTATTTCGCACCGCTGGGCGCGCGGGAACTCCAGCTTTCCGACAATCCATGTGAATAGCTTCATTCTTTGTTTTCCATGATCGGCAGAGGTTCCCCAAGCGCCGCTTTCGTCGTGACAATTCGAGCGCATTTTACAGGCTCTTAATGAGTCACCCCTAGGCTGGACCGCAAATATAAAGGTGGGTCCGCAAAAAGCGGGGGTGGTGTAGAAATGACGGCAATGGCCAAACCGCAGGCTGCGGCGGCGCTGGAAGGTGCAGCGTCGTTGCGCAAACATTATCTGGAGACGCTCAATCTGGTGGAGCGTCTGCATCGTCAGCTTCTTGACGTGATCAAGGACGAACTCGATCGCCGCGACGAGCGTGAGATCAATTCCGTTCAGGCGCTGTTGCTCTTCAATGTCGGCGATCAGGAATTGACCGCGGGTGAATTGCGCACGCGGGGCCATTATCTGGGCTCCAACGTCTCTTACAATCTCAAGAAGCTGGTCGAAGGCGGCTATATCCATCACGAGCGCTCGGAAGCGGACCGCCGCTCGGTGCTGGTGCGTCTCACCGGCAAGGGCGAGGCGGTGCGCGACATGTTGCGCGAATTGTTCGACCGTCATCTGGGTTCGCTGGAAGCCGTCGGCAATGTCGGGCAGGGCGACATGGAAGCGATGAACGTCACGCTCAAGCGGCTGGAACGTTTCTGGATCGATCAGGTCCGCTTCCGGCTGTAAGCCCGGCGGCGCCGGGCTGCCTGGCGCCGACTCGGCTATACTCGCGTAATGTTCAATCGGCTGGCGGCGGCGTTTGGCCGCCATATTCGTTTCATCGTCGCGCTGGGGTGCGGGCTTGCCGCATTCGCGATCGGCCGCCTGGCAGATCTGCCGGTCGCGGTCCTGGCGGGGGGCGATGTCTTCTACGGCGTGTTCCTGGGCCTGTCCCTGATTCTGATTGCCGGCCAGAGCGCTGCGGATCTGCAACAGCGGGCGCAGAGCGAGGACGAGGGTGTCGGAATCGTTTTCCTGATCATCGTGGCGACGATGCTGTTCTTTGTGGTCGCCGTGTTCGAGGCGCTGGCCGGCCGGCACGGCGGCGCGCTTGCGCCCTTGCTGCTGGCAGGGATTGGAGCGCCGCTGGGCTGGCTGGTGCTTCATACCGCGATGGCGTTCCACTATGCCGATCTGCACTATTTCGATGATCCCTCCACGCCCTCCGATGATGCCGGGAGCCTGGATTTTCCCGGAGACAAAAAGCCCTGCGCCTGGGATTTCCTCTATTTTTCCTTCGTCATTGGGATGACCTGTCAGGTTTCGGATGTCGCAGTCCGCAGTACGACGATGCGCCGCGCTGTCCTCTGGCATGGGTTGGCGGCTTTCTTTTTCAACACGGTTTTCATTGCCATGGCGGTCAATGCGGCGGTCGCCATGGCGGCGTGAGCCGGTCCCAGGCTAGCTGCCGTTCGCGCGAACATTCGGCCCCCAGATGAGAATGCTTTGCAACAAGCCCGGGCAGTCAAGCGCTATGATGTGACAAATTGCGTGGAATCGGCAATTTGGTATCGGATATGGTCAGGCCCGGACAGGGCCAGTCACAAGGCAGCGCAGGCAATGGTATTTTCCTATTCTGTGAGCTTCAAGGAAGCCTTGGCTGCGCTTCGCCGGGAAGGCCGCTATCGGGTTTTTGCCGATATCATGCGCCAGCGCGGCGAGTATCCCAAAGCTGAGTTCTACACCGACCAGGAGGGCTCCAATGGCGGGAGCCTGCCCATCACCGTGTGGTGCTCCAACGATTATCTGAACATGGGCCAGCATCCCAAGGTGCTGGCCGCGATGCATGAGGCTCTGGACACGGTCGGGGCAGGTTCTGGCGGCACCCGCAATATCTCCGGCACCAGCCGCTATCACGTCGAGCTGGAACAGGAGCTGGCGGATCTTCACGGCAAGGAAGCGGCGCTGCTTTTCACCTCGGGCTTCGTGTCGAACGACGCGACCTTGGCGACCTTGGCCAAAATTCTTCCCGGCCTGATCATCTTCTCCGACGAATTCAATCATGCCTCGATGATCGAAGGCATTCGCCATGGCGGCACGGTCAAATATGTTTTCCGTCACAACGACATGGCGCATCTGGAAGAATTGTTGAAAGCGGCCAGTCCCACATCGCCCAAGCTGATCGCGTTTGAAGGCGTCTATTCCATGGACGGCGACTTCGCGCCGACCCAGGCGATTTGCGATCTGGCCGAGAAATATGGCGCGCTCACCTATATCGATGAAGTGCATGGCGTAGGCCTGTATGGGAAACGCGGCGGCGGGGTCGCGGCGCGCGACGGCACCATGGATCGTATCGACATCGTCGAAGGCACGCTCGCCAAGGCGTTCGGGGTGATGGGAGGCTATATCGCCACCAGTTCCGAGATCGTGGATTGCATCCGTTCCTTCGCGCCGGGCTTCATCTTCACCACGTCGCTGGCGCCGGTGATCGCGGCCGGCACCTTGGCCTCCATCCGGCATCTCAAGGAAAGCGATGTGGAACGCGAAAAGCTGCACGACCGTGCCGCGCGCGTGAAACAGCGGCTGGTCGAGGCCGGGCTTCCGGTTATGGACAGCCCCAGCCATATCGTGCCGGTATTCGTGGGCGACGCCGCCTTGTGCAAGTCGGTGACGGATGTGCTGCTCAAGGAGCACGGCATCTATGTCCAGCCGATCAATTATCCCACCGTACCGCGCGGCACCGAGCGCCTGCGCCTGACGCCGTCGCCGGCCCATAGCGATGCGATGATCGAAGAGTTGATTACGGCCCTCAATGTCGTGTGGGACGCTCACAAGCTTTCCCGCGCGGCCTGAATGCGTTCGCCTGGAAAAGGCGGAATTCTTTTCGAGTTCGTGTTGCAAGGCAATGTGGTCAAAGCCACGGCGATCGATTCTGTCAGCGGCACCGAAGCCAGCATCGTGGGTCCCGCCAATGCCGGCCGCGATGTGCTGGCGCAGGCAGCGGCACGCAAGCTCAAATATGTGATGGAAAAGAAGGCCTGAAATCGGCTGCGGAAAACCGCTCCGCTCGCCTCGCTAAGGCTCGGCGTGCTTCACACTTTTCCTGGCCGATGCTGTTTTATGTTGGTCGCACGGCCCCGGCGCGGACGCGCCCATTGTTTATTGGCGCCTCCGGCGCCGCTCGGAAAACCGTTCCGCTCGCCTCGCTAAGGCTCGGCGTGCTTCACACTTTTCCTGGCCGATGCTCCTTTGCCCAATCCGCTTTGCTTGGCGAATTCGCTGCGCCGGGCGGCGTAGTTGGGCGCGGTCATGGGATAGTCCGCGGGCAGATTCCATTTGGCGCGATAGGCTTCGGGCGTCAGCCCATATTGTGCGCGCAGATAGCGCTTCAGCATTTTCAGTTTCTTGCCGTCTTCCAAACAGACGATGTAATCGGGGGTCACCGATTTTTTCACCGGCACCGCGGGCGCCCGCGCGAGCACGGCACCTTCGCCGCCCTGAAAGCCGCCGAGCGTTGCGTGCACGCTCTTGATCACATTGGGCAAATCTTCGGCCGCAACAGTGTTTTTGCTGACATAGGCGGAGACGATCTCCGTCACCAGTTTCAAGATCTCTTCGTCGCTGCGATTGTCTTCGCGCATGCCCGATCGGTGCTCCAGCCCGCGATTACTGATTCGCGGCTCTCTATACTTGTAATCTAGAATATAGAGAACGTTTTTACTATCCCCTTGCTCTGGGGTGGCGAAAATCATGGAAATACAAGCCCTTAACTGTCGCGTGGATGGCCTAGGGGGCAGGCGAAAGCCGCGCTAGATTTGGTGCCCGGGGCAAGGTAAATCCGCGACCCGTGCTGGACCCGTCAAGATCGGGCCGGCTTCTCAACAAGGTGGTAGCGATGTCGGCTGTGGCCAATTCCATTTCGGAAAATTCGGAATTTTTCACGCGCAGCCTGGCGGAAGCGGATCCGGAGATCGCTGCCTCCATCGCTGACGAACTGGGGCGTCAGCGGGGCAAAATCGAACTGATCGCATCGGAGAACATCGTCTCCAAAGCCGTGCTGGAAGCACAGGGGTCGGTCCTCACGAACAAATATGCCGAAGGCTATCCCGGCAAGCGCTATTACGGCGGCTGCGAATATGTCGATGTGATCGAAACTCTGGCGATTGAACGCGCCAAGAAACTGTTCGACTGCCGGTTCGCCAATGTGCAGCCCAATTCCGGCAGCCAGATGAACCAGGCCGTGTTCCTGGCGCTCCTCAATCCCGGCGACACCTTTATGGGCCTGGATCTGGCGGCGGGCGGGCATCTCACCCATGGCTCGCCGGTCAATATGAGCGGCAAGTGGTTCAAGGTCGTGCCGTATGGCGTGCGCCCCGACGATCATCTGCTGGACATGGATGCGATTGCAGAGAGCGCCCGCGCCAACAAACCCAAACTGATCATTGCGGGCGGCACCGCCTATTCACGGGTCTGGGACTTCAAGCGTTTCCGGGAGATCGCGGACGAGGTGGGCGCCTATCTGATGGTGGACATGGCGCATTTCGCCGGTCTCGTGGCGGGCGGGGCGCATCCCTCGCCGATTCCTCATGCCCATGTGGTGACTTCGACCACGCACAAATCGCTGCGCGGTCCCCGCGGCGGCCTGATCCTGACCAACGACGAGGCCATCGCCAAGAAAATCAATTCCGCGATCTTCCCGGGCCTTCAGGGCGGTCCGCTGATGCATGTCATCGCGGCAAAGGCAGTGGCGTTCCAGGAAGCGCTGCAACCCGGTTTCAAGATCTATGCGAAAAATGTGGTGGAGAATGCCCGCGCGCTGGCCGAGACCTTAAAGGGCCTTGGCCTCGACATCGTGTCCGGCGGCACCGACAACCATCTCATGCTGGTGGATCTGCGGCCCAAAAAGGCCACCGGCAAATTTGCGGAGAAGGCGCTGGATCGCGCCTATATCACCTGCAACAAGAACGCCATTCCCTATGATCCGGAAAAGCCCTTCGTTACTTCGGGCATCCGTCTGGGCACGCCGGCCGGCACCACGCGCGGCTTCGGGCCCCAGGAATTCCGCGAGATCGGCAAGCTGATTGTGGAAGTGGTCGATGGCCTCGCGAACAAGAACCACGAAGAAGGCGATGCCGCGGTCGAAGCCAGCGTGCGCGACCGCGTCAGCGAGCTTTGCCGCCGTTTCCCGATTTATTGAGAGGTCCCGATGCGCTGCCCTTTCTGCGGACATGAAGACAGCCAAGTGAAGGATAGTCGTCCTTCGGAAGACAATTCCGCCATCCGGCGCCGCCGTCATTGTCGGGAATGCGGCGGGCGGTTCACCACCTTCGAGCGGGTGCAGCTGCGCGAGCTGATCGTGGTCAAGAAGAATGGCCGCCGGGAGGCGTTCGATCGCGACAAGCTGGAGCGTTCGATCAACCACGCCCTGCGCAAGCGTCCGGTGGAACGCGAGCGGATCGATCGCATGATCACCGGCATCGTGCGCCGCCTGGAATCGATGGGCGAGAATGAAATTCCCGCCAACATGATCGGCGAATTGGTGATGCAGGCGCTCGCCAGCCTGGACAAGGTTGCTTATGTCCGTTTTGCCTCGGTCTATCGCAATTTCCGCGAAACGCGGGATTTCGAGACGCTGATCGGCGAGCTGGAAGGCGACGATACCAAGTAATGCCAAAACATACGCCTCGGTCGCAAAGCCGGAGCAGGACATGAATATTCTCATCGTAGAGGCGCGCTATCATCCGGCAATTTCCGACGCCCTGACCGATGGGGCGACGAAAGCCTTGCAGCTGGGCGGTGCCTATTTCACGCGCGCCTCCGTGCCCGGTGTGCTGGAGATTCCTGCCGCCATCGCGATCGGTGCCCGCTCGGACCGTTTCGACGGTTATGTCGCGCTGGGCAGCATGGTGCGGACGGGAAGCCTGCATTTCGACCTGATTACGGAAAATGCGTTTTTCGGGCTGACGCGGCTGGGCACCGATCACGGCCTTTGCATCGGTAACGGCATCGTGGTGGCCTCCACCGAGGACGCGGCGCTGCAGATGGCGCTGAAGGAAGAACGCGATACCGGCGGCGATGCCGCGCGTGCCTGCCTGGCGATGGTGGCCCTCGCCAAGCGGTTGGGAGAACAGACATGAGTACGACCGGGAAAATCGATGCGGAGGCGCGCCGGGCGGCCCGGCTTGCCGCGGTGCAGGCGCTCTACCAGATGGAGCTTGCCGGCGTGGATGCCGAGGAAGTCGCCGAGGAGTTCGTCGCGCACCGTTTCGGCGACACGCCCACCGACGCGGAATTTTTCAAAATGATCGTGGAAGGCGTGCCGCCGCACCAGATCGAGATCGACAAGGCTATCGCCGATTGCCTATCCCAGAACTGGACCTTGGCGCGGGTGGATTCGATCCTGCGCGCCATCCTGCGCGCCGCCGGGTTGGAACTGGTTGCGCGCCGTGATGTACCGGCGAAGGTGGTGATCGACGAATATGTCGGTATCGCCAATGATTTTTTCTCCGGCGATGAGCCCGGTTTCGTGAATGCCGCGCTCGACACAATGGCGCGCCGCAAGCGCGCGAAAGAGTTCGGCCTGCCTGTGCCCGATGGCGAACTTGGATTCTGAGCGGAGGCGATGGACGAATTCGGCATCATCGTCCGCTATTTCGCGCCGCTCGCGACAACGCCGGGCGCTTTCGGGCTGAAGGATGACGCGGGCATTATCCCCGCGCGCGCCGGTTTCGATCTGGTCGTGACGACGGATCAGGTTGCAGCCGGAACCGATTTTTTTGCCGAAGATCCGGCCGGGACGGTGGCGCAAAAAGCGTTGCGGGTGAACCTCTCCGACCTCGCCGCCAAAGGGGCGAGGCCTGAATTTTATTTGCTCAATCTGGCGCTGCCACGGCCGCCGCGCGCGGAATGGCTGGCGGATTTCGCGCAGGGGCTTGCAGACGATCAGCGCCAGTTCGGCCTTTCGCTTCTGGGCGGCGACACCTCGGCCACCGAAGGTCCCTTGAGCATTTCTATTACGGCCATGGGTTTTGTCCCCGAGGGCCGAATGATAAAGCGCACCGGCGCAAGGGTGGGCGATGCGATCTATGTCACCGGTACTGTCGGCGATTCCGGCGGCGGGCTCGCGGTCCTTAAAGGCGAGACCGGCAACCTGGATGAAGCGGACCGCGCTTACCTGATGAATCGTTATCGCGTGCCGCAGCCGCCGGTAAAATTCGGCGCAAGTCTGTATGATATCGCACGTGCCAGTGTGGATGTCTCAGACGGTCTTATTGCCGATCTCGGGCATCTCGCTTTGGCGTCCGGCGTCGGCATAGTCGTTGAGGGCGAGCGCTTGCCGCTTTCGCCTGCACTGAAAGCCTTGTGGGGCCAGGAGGCCATGGTGCGCGCGGTCACTGCGGGCGACGACTATCAGATAGCCTTCACGGCGCCCCCGGACTTGAGCGGACCTTTTGCGCGCATTGGCCATGTGACGGCAGGCGAGGGTGTCAGTCTTGCCGTAAACGGCAAGGAGATTGCGCTTCCCAAGCCGGGCTATCGACACTTTTAACCAGGCTATCGGCATTTTTTGGCAAGCGGTTGTTTCTGATTGTCGTGCGCGTTTCCCTGCGCTATCCATTGCGAACAAAGGTAGAACTCGCGCGGGGGCGTGATGA
>CAYWWT010000096.1:0-9670 GCA_964461855.1 uncultured Rhizobium sp.
CAATCGCCTCGTCGAAGCCGAACAGAAGGTTGTTCTCTTCGCTGATCTTGTAGCCGGCCGCTTCCAGTTCCTTCTTCACCTCCGGCTTGATCGCGCCCGGTTCGGCGGTGATGACATCGGGCAGCCATTGATGATGCAGGCGCGGCATGTCCACCGCCTGTTTCACGTTCATCTTGTGATCGACCACATTCAGGATCGATTCCAGAACCGTGGTGATGATGAAGGAACCGCCGGGGCTGCCCGTCACCATGAACAGCTTGCCGTCCTTGGTGACGATGCTGGGGCTCATCGACGACAGCGGGCGCTTGCCCGGCTGGATCGAATTGGAGGCGCCCTGCACCAACCCATACAGGTTCGGCGCGCCGACCTTCGAGGTGAAATCGTCCATCTCGTTGTTGAGGAAGAAGCCGGTATTGCCCGCGATCACCTGCGCCCCGAAGCCGGAGCTGATCCCGTTGATGGTATAGGTGATCGAGACCGCGTTGCCGGCCTTGTCCACCACCGAGAAATGCGTGGTCTGCGCATCCTCATGCGGCGGGGTGCCCGGCTTTACTTCGCTCGACGGCGTCGCCTTCACCGGATCGATCTTTGCCCGGATCGCGGCGGCATGTTCGGCGGACAGGATCTTGTCCAACGGATTCTTCACGAAATTGGGATCGCCCAAGCCGAAATTGCGGTCGACATAGGCATGGCGCATCGCCTCGACCATGAAATGAACGCTCTTGGCGGAGTGATGTCCCAGCTTGTCCATGGGATAGGCCGACAGGATGTTGGCGATCTCGCAGATGATCGGCCCGCCCGAGGACGGTGGCGGCGCGGAAATGATGCGATAGCCGCGATAATCGCAACGCACCACCGGCATCTCTTCCGCCGTGAAGCTGGCAAAATCCTGCATGGTCAAAAGCCCGCCCCGCGCCTTCGACGCGGCGACCACGCGGCTGGCGATATCGCCCTTGTAAAAGACATCCGGCCCCTTGGCCGAGATTTGCTTCAAGGTCGCGGCCAGGTCCTTCTGCACCAGCCGGTCGCCCGCCGCCAACGGCTTGCCGTTCTTCAGGAAGATGGCGCCGACATTGGGTTCTTTCCGGAAATATTCGGCATTGGCCTGGAAGAAGGCGACATCGCCCGGCATCAGCACAAAGCCTTCTTCGGCCAACCTGATCGCGGGCGCCATCACTTGCGCGCGCTTCATGGTGCCGTATTTGTCCAGCATCATTTCCAGGCCCGCCACGGTGCCCGGCACCGCGACCGCCTTGTAGCCGTAAAGGCTCGCCATCGGGATCACATTGCCCTTGGCGTCGAGATACATGTTCGCGCTGGCGGCCAGCGGCGCCTTTTCGCGGAAATTGATGAAAGTGTCCTTGCCGTTGGCCAGATGAATCGTGGCAAGCCCGCCGCCGCCGATATTGCCCGCCGAAGGGTAGGTCACCGCCAGGGCATAACCGATGGCGACCGCCGCATCGATGGCGTTGCCGCCTTGCTTCAGGATCGCCGCGCCGACGTCGCTGGCCAGATGCTGGGCGCTGACCGCCATGCCGTTCGCCGCTTCGACCGGCGCCTCGTTCTTCATCGGGGGCGGCGCGAAATGCGCCCATTCCTGCGCGAAAGCCAAGGACGGTGCGAGAAGAAACAGGCCGAGAACCGAACCGAAATAGCGCATCGCATTTCCCCCGTCTTTGGCGAAAAGAGTAGAGAGGGGGATGGGGGAAAACAAGCAACCGGACCCGCCCGGCCTGCGGGCCTGAAGCGCGGAAAAGACAAGACACCGCCGCCGCTCTCCGCTTAAATCCGCTCCAACGGGGGTGGCCATGCACACAGATATCCAGGAAATCGCGCCGGGCATCTATCGCCTTTCCACGCTGGTGGCCGAGATCGCGCCGCCGCTGGGTTTCACCTTCAATCAGTTCCTGATCGATGACGATCAGCCGCTGCTGTTTCATTGCGGCCCGCGCGCCATGTTCCCCTTGGTTCGCGCGGCGCTGGAGCAGGTCATGCCGGTGACGAAATTGCGCTGGATCGGCTTCGGCCATGTGGAATCCGATGAATGCGGCGCCATGAATCAATGGCTGGCCGCCGCGCCCGATGCGCAAGTGGTGCATGGACAGACCGCCTGCATGGTCTCGCTCAACGATCTGGCCGACCGGCCGCCGCGCGCCCTGGCCCATGGCGAAGTGCTGGATCTGGGCGCCAAGCGCGTGCGCTATCTCGATACGCCGCATGTGCCGCATGCCTGGGAATCCGGCGTGATGCATGAAGAGACCACCGGCACGCTGTTCTGCGGCGATCTTTTCACCCATCTGGGCAACGGTCCCGCCGTCACCACCGACGATATCCTGGCGCCGGCCATTGCCGCGGAAGAGGCATTCCAGGCCACCGCCTTGACACCGCAGACCGCCCCCACGCTTCGCATGCTGGCCGGTCTTGCGCCCAAGCGGCTGGCGGTGATGCACGGGTCCAGCTTCCAGGGCGATTGCGCCAGCCAGCTATCCCGCCTCGCGGATTATTATGAGAAAGCGCATGCCGCAAAGACTGTCTAGAATTGCAATCGCAGCGCTTCTGTGGGGCATGGTGTACCTCCCCGCGCATTCCGCCGAACCGGCGAAGCTGGCTTTCGTCGATACCGGCAACACCGGCCGCAGTGTGACGGCGGAGGCGCTGGCCCAGGCTGAGATCGACAAGGACCATCTCGCGATCGCCGTGATCTCCCGTGCGCTGGACCCGGACCCTTATGCCGTCAAGCCTGAAGCCAATGCCCAGGTGCTGCTGCGTGATCGCGGCATCGATGTTTCCGCCCACCGCTCGGCGCAGCTCACCGAAAATGACGTGCGCCATTCCGACCTGATCCTGACCATGACGGCGGCGCACAAGGAAAAGCTGGTGGCGCTGTTTCCGGACGCCAAAGCCAAAACCTTCACTCTGGCCGAATATGCGACGGGCGGGCACAAGGATGTCGAAGACGCGTTCGGCAAGGATCTGGGCTTCTATCGCGCCATGATCGCCCAGGTGGACGCTTATATCGGCCCCGCATTGGCCAAGGCCGCCAGCCTGCAAAAACGCGACTGACAGGCTTTACGGCTTATCCACAGCCGCCGCCACGGCTTTCCCGATCTCCTCCGGTGCGACCTCGCCCCGCCAGTTCGCGATCACCTTGCCGTCACGGCCGATCAGGAACAAAGCGGGCAGACCCAGCACGCCGCCAAAGGATTTGCCCAGCGCGACATCGCCCATCACCAGCGGATAGTTGAAGGGATGCTTGGCGGCGACGTCTTTGGCGCTCCCCGCATCGTCGTCCATCGACACGCCGACAATCGCCAGCTTGCCCGCATGCTTCTTCTGCAAGGCGATCAGATGGGGGATCTCGATGATGCAGGGCGGACACCAGCTCGCCCAGAAATCCACCAGCACGATCTTGCCGCGCCACGCCTTCAACGACACCGGCTTGCCGGCAAGATCGGGCCTGGCGAAGTCGGGTGCCAGCGTTCCCGGCGGCAAAGGCGCCGCCCTGGCCGGGAACGCGCCGAACAGCGACAGCGCCAAAATCAAAGCGAGCGCGCGCCTAGCCATGGATGGTGGGATAGCCCTTCTCGGCCCAGTCGGCGCCGAAATTGTCCGCGATATAAAGCACTTTGAGTTTGGTGAAGCCGAGTTCGGTCAAAGTACGCCAGGCGCCCGCGACATTGGGGCAGCGCACCCAGGGACAGCAGCCGCAATAGATCACCAGCTCCTTGTCCTTGTCGAAGGATGCGACCGCCGCTTTCAGCGATGCGATGCCTTCCGCCTTGCCGGTGGGGCCGGCATAAACCGAGCCGGGGATATGCGCTTCGTCATACATCACCTTGAAGCCCACCTGCACCAGCGCGGGCGTCTCGCCCTGTTTCAATCGCGCGGCGAGCTCGGCGGGCTGGATCAACGCAGTCTCGGGAATCGTGGGCGCGCTGCCCGATTGCGCCACGGCGGGCGCGGCCACACTTAGCAACAACAAAAAGACGGCGGCAATGGAGCGGATCATTCTGGCACCTCCTGCGTTGACAACTAAAACTCTATCGTTTTACTCGTCTTTCACAAGAGGCGAGATGCCGCGCAATTTACGGCGCATCGCCTGTTGAATGCGCAACTTTTCAAAGGAGAGAGTGATGAGCCAACGCGCCCGTATTTTTGTCGAAAGCTGGATCGCGCAATATGTGCGTGCGGATAAGGAGGAACATCCCCTGCATCTGTTCGAATCCCGCGCCGATGCCATCGCCTGTGTGCATTCGGCGCTGGCCGAAGGCATTTCTCGCCTGGACCTGCGCGAAGAATATGCCGATCTGGTGATGCATATCGCGGCCGCGCGCTATCGCCAGGCCGCTTCGATCATCCCGCCATCCGCCCTGCCCCAGGACGGCGAGCGTCATGCGCTGTCGGGCTGAGACAAAAAAAAGCGGCCCGGATTAGGAGCCGCCAAGTTCAGGGAGGATGACCCTGGGAGGCAGGGTCGAGAGACTGATAATACGATCAAGTTAGTCGGGTAAAGAGGCATTCTGCCTCACGGCCCACCGGCATGGCCGATATGCAAAAGCGATGCGCCTTCAAAGTCCCGCCGCATTGCGAACCGCAAACATCGCCTGAACGCTCGAGCCATCCTTGAACGTCAGGCGCACCGGCACCTTCGCGCCGGGTTTCAGCACCGGACGCGCCTGCTCGCACATCAGGTGATAGCTTTGCGGCGTGAAACGCACCGCACCCACCGCCGGCACATTCACTTCCGGCAGATCGCGCATCCGGCAGATGCCGCCCGTGATCTCGCTCTTGTGCAGATCCAGACGCCCGCAGGCGGGACTTTCGGCCTTCACCAAAATTCTGTCGGCACGGGTGTCGTTGTGCAGCGTGAAATAACCCGCCGACGGCACGGCAAGCGGCAAGGCCCGGATCCATCCGCCTTCTACCCGCACACCGGCAGCGTCGGCGGCCCATGCGGCGTTCGCCGCTATCAGCAGCAGCACGCCCGCGATGGCGGCAAGATGAAGCAGGACGGTGCCATCCCGCTTCATTCGCAGGAGCCTTGCCGCAGGCTTCGCAATACCGCCAAGGATTCCGGCCCGAAACAGCGCAGCGCCAGAAGATCACTCTCGCGCATCGCCGCCGCTTCCTGTGGCGTGGCAATGCCCGCTTCCAGCAAGGCGTTGACGGCACGGCGCGAAAGGCTGAGCCCCGCAAAGGGCCGCCGTTCCGACGGCGTCGATTTGCGCTCGCTCATGATCCCACCAGCCGCTTCAGCTTGGCCAGCGCCGTGGCTTCCTGCTCCTGATAGGCGATGCTTTCGACATAGCGGCCCTTGGCATCCATCAGATAGATGCGGGTGGAATGATCCATCGCGTAATTGGCGCCGCCCCCCGGCTCGCGCGCGTAATAAACGCCGTATTCCTTGGCGATGGCGGCGATCTGGGCGGGCGTGCCGGTATAGCCCCGAATGCGCTTGTCGAAGGACGACACATAATCATGCATCGCCTTTGGCGTGTCGCGCTCCGGATCGATGGTGACGAAGACATAATTCGCCCGGTCCGCGGCGGGTCCCAGCTTCTTCATCCAGTTGCTGAGATCGAGCAGAGTGGTGGGACAGACTTCGGGGCAGAAGGTGTAGCCGAAATAGATCACCGCGGGTTTTCCCAGCAGCGAGGCCTGCGTGACCGGTTTGCCCAGATCGTCGGTCAGGGTGAAGGGCCCGCCCAATCCGGCATGGCGGTCCTGCGCCGAACTGTCCATCAGCGTGACGCCGCCCACCACCAGCACCATCGTCAAGGCAACCGCCAGGGCAAACCATAAAGTCAGGCTGCGCGCGCGGCTCATTGTGCGCCTCCCTGCGGCATGCCGCCCGCCGCCGCGTCCCTGGCAGGCAGATGCACTGTCACATCGCCGGCCTTGGCGAAATGCAGGGTCAGTGCGATATCGTCACCCGCCGCGATCTTTCCCTTCAGCCCGATCAGCATCAGGTGATAGCCGCCGGGCTTCAGTTCGGTTTTTGCGCCGGGCGGCAACGCCAATCCGCTTTCCAGGGCGCGCATCGACATCACGCCCTTCTCCACCTTCATTTCATGGACTTCGACGGTGGCGGCGACGGATGTGGCGCCGCCCATCAGCCGGTCTTCGGCCGCACCCTGGTTGCGGATGGTGAGATAGGCGGCGCCCGTGCGCGCACCCTTGGGCGGAACGCGCACCCAGCCGTCATGAATGGCAAGATCGGACGCGAAAGCGGTAACGGAAAAGGCACAGAGCGCGAGTGCAGCGCCCGCAACGACGCGGAAAGCCGGTGTCATGGAATTCTCCAAGGCATGAGAGGCCGCGCGGACGATGCCGCGCGGCAAACGGTCAGACGATCGTTCTCAGAGGGAGACCGGCGGCGCGCGCGGAGATTGCGGCAGGTAGCGTTCGCTGTGCGGCGCGGCCTGGAGGACGGCGGTGCGAACCTTGGTCAGGATCGCGGCGGACGGCGGCGCCAGCACCGCGCCCGCGACCGGCGTCGCCAGATGGGCGGCGGCGGCAAAAGGGCAGACATCATGCTGATGGTTGCCGGTATCCCGGTGCCCATCGCTGCCGTCGAGATGATGCAATCCGCTGGGCGAACAGATCACGAAAGAGATCGCGCCATCCGATGCCGGGCCCGGCATCCAGCCCGGCGGCAGCCATGCCTGCAGCATCGTCGCGGCAAGCGCGAGATACACCAGGGTGTGGCGGAGCCGGTTGAACATGGCGCGATGCTTTCGGCCTTTGGCCGCCAAGGTCAAGGGCCGGGGCCCAAACAAAACCGCGCGCGGCAGACCGTCCCACCCGTTCGCGCCTGCACAGCGTCAGAAGGAAGCGGCCAAGCTTCCCCGCATCGCGTGTCCGTCAGCAACGCCTTCGCGCCAAATCCAGGGCGGTTACAAAATTTCGCGCGAAATATTTTGTCCCAGAAGCAGGGACGAGCGCACGGAATCTGCTTTACTGGCGGTCTTCGCGGGCCGGGAGCGTCGCCCGCAATATTCAACAATAATCATTCAAGGAGCGAAACATGAGAACCATCATTGCGGCCGCGCTTTTGACGACCGCGTTTGCCGGCGCCGCGCTGGGGCAGGACAAGGAAGCCGAGATCACCCAGGCCGTTTCGCCGCTGCCGGAGATGCTGCGCGCAGGCGCCACCGTCATCAGCTATGACGCCAAGGGCATGCCGATGGTGCTGCGCCAGGGCACCAACAACATCATCTGCAATCCCAATGCGGCGGGCGGCGAAGGCTTCTCGGTCAATTGCTATGAAAAGGCGATGAAGGCGCAGAACGACCTGCAGCACAAGCTGCGCGCCGAAGGCAAGGACCAGAAGGCGGTTCAGGCGGCGATGGCCGAAGCACGCGCGAGCGGAAAGCTGCCCACCGTGCCGATGGGCACCGCTAGCTATTCGCGCTTCGGCAAGACCGAAGCCGAAACCCGCGTCACCTGGCGCATCGCGCTGCCGGGCGCGACCTCGGCCTCGACCGGCCTGCCGGACAAGAAGGGCGCCGATGGCGATCCCTGGCTGCAGGCGGCCGGTACGCCCAACGCCCACGTCCACATCAAGTAAATGCGCGTGAGAGACCGGCGGGCGCGAACCCGCCGGTCTTTTCATAGGCGCACGAAAGCAACCGGATGATCCCCGGATGATCCAAGGTTCCTGCCATTGCGGAAAAGTGACATGGCGGTTCGACGGCGTGCCGGATTCCGCGCTCGCCTGCAGTTGCACCGTCTGCCGCCGCTATGGCGCGCTCTGGGCGTATGATATCGAGGGCGAACGCATTCACGTCTCCGGTGTGACCCGCGCCTATAGCTGGAACAAGCATCATCTGGGCTTTCACTTCTGCCCCGATTGCGGCGGCGTCGCTTATTGGCGCGCCGTCAATCCGCGCGAGGATGGCCGCCGCCGCATCGCCGTCAATCTGCGCCTGGCCGAACCCGACACGGTCGCCGCCATTCCCGTAAAGCATTTCGACGGCCTGCACTGGAACAGCGATCCAGTAATGGACGGCCGCGCCGTCAAGGACATGTGGTTCTAGCGCCGACGCGCCTGCGCCACCACTTTGCGGATGGCATCGACAACGCGCTCCGGCTGCTGCATCTGGATGGCGTGGCCGGAG
The DNA here is from genome assembly GCA_964461855.1 of uncultured Rhizobium sp. Taxonomy (GTDB): domain Bacteria; phylum Pseudomonadota; class Alphaproteobacteria; order Micropepsales; family Micropepsaceae; genus Rhizomicrobium. The sequence continues at coordinate 8,121 of CAYWWT010000096.1, forward strand.
TTCGCAATCACGATGGATTCACCACGCGTGGACCGGCGTGCAAGCTTATCGTGACCGCGCTCCCAGACCTCCTGCGCGGACGCCTTTCCGGCATCGCTTATCGTCATTCCTTTGGACATCAGGTGTCCGGTCAGGACGATCAACGGAAGATCGCCAAAGTCTCGCGCAATCCGGCGCTCCTGCTGGCCGCCCACCCCGTCCACAAACCTGCCGCCCTTTTTCTCGCCGCCCAGATTCCAGAATTCCGATAAAATACTCGCGTAATAGGAAGGCCGCTTGGCCTGGTCCATCACATATTCCGCTTCTTCCCCCGTCAGATCGCCCAACGGCGGAGCAAAGCAATTATGGGGACTGTTTTTCGACAGCTTGCCCTCTTCGGCCAGCTTCCCGCAGGCCTGCATCGCCTTGGGAAAGCCAATGTCGTCGTCTTCGATGATTTTCGCGTCTTGCGCGCCGACCGCATAATCGAATTGACCCGAGAAACTTGGGTCGACCAGAACAAGTCCCGCCACATCCGACCCGAATTTGTCCGTGTAATAGGTTGCGAACAGTCCGCCCAGCGAATGCGCCACCAGCACCACGCGTCCCTTGATCTTTGCGGCGCGCAAAAGCGCGTGAAGATCGTTGGCGACATTGTCGGCCGTCGATGGCTTTGGGGAAGGATCGCTGTATCCAAAGCCCGCGCGGTCATAAAAACAGGCGCGCGTGAATCCGGCGACGGGATCTTTCACCCTGCGCCAGGCAAGCATATCGCTGCCAAGGCCCTGCATGAAGACCAGGGCGGGTGAACCCGTTCCGGTGCAGACCATGTTGAGGTGCCGCCCGCCGCCGATATCGACCAGATGCTTGTAAGGATTTTCTTTTTGGCTCTGCGCTGCCGCCGATCTCCCGGAGAAGCTCGCAAGAAGAACCACAAGGCATAGTTGCGCTAAGGCCGGTTTCGTCATTCCTGTCCCCTTCGGATTTTCACGGCGGCAGGCCGCCAAAGCCGTTGATCCAGCCACGCAGCGCGCAAAGCGGATCGGCCATCACGCCGGTATCCTGGGCGCCCGCGAATCCCAACGACCGCGAGGTCAGCGTGACGCACGGCACCCGCGCGGGCGTGTTGCGATCCGCCAGATCGGCTTCGCGGCGGGCCGGATCGTTCACCAGCGACGGCAGCTCGCCCACCCTGCCCGGATCGCGCGGCATCGCGGCCAATCCGCTGCAATGGGCGCGCTGATCCGGCGTCAGATTGTTCCGGTTTTCTGGGGCGCAGCCGAACAGCGCCTTTCCGAAGGACTGAAGATCCGTCGCGGGCGGCGCGACCGGCGGCAGCACCCGCAGTGGCAAAACCGCAGACGGCGCCACCCGCGAACGCAGGGGCGAAAGCCTGCTCCTTGAGGCCGGCGCAGGCTCCGCCACCTCGCGCGGAACGGGAAGAAAGAAGGTGATTTCCCGCGCGCGCTTTTTTGCCGGCATGATCAGCGGCAGCGAGTATATGAAAATCGTGACGAAGCCCAATTGCAGCATGACCGCAATGGTGGCGCCCGCAAGCCGGTCGCGCGTCT
>CAYWWT010000097.1:0-9547 GCA_964461855.1 uncultured Rhizobium sp.
GCTCGTCAGGCTCATAACCTGAAGGTCACAGGTTCAAATCCTGTCCCCGCAACCATTCGAAAAAAGGCCGGTCCCAGAGGGCCGGCCTTTTTGGCGAATGCTTCCGCGGCAGCGGTCTATAAGAAAGCCTTGAGGCCCGGCCAGGGCCGAAAGCCATGATCCTGCCGCTTGCCTTTCCGGGGCCACTCTCACCTAGCAGCCCGTTCGGCAGGCTGGGCGCTTGTCCTATTCCGCGCACGGGAATGAGTGCTGCCTAATCCCTTGAGACTTATAACAAAATCGACACAATCGCGTCCGCCCCCATTACGTGTGCATCACTTATTTCGGCGCGCGATTGTCATTGCTGGCCTACCCCCCGGCGGCTATAACCCCGGCCCACAAAGACACAAAAACCAGTGTCTTACCTGTTTAGGGAGTGCGCATGGGAATTCAGATCCCCGCCGACTACCGGCCGCAGGAAAACGAACCCTTCATGAATGAGAAGCAGCGGGAATATTTCCGCCGCAAGCTCAACAGTTGGAAGGAAGAGATCCTCAAGGAGAGCCGGGAGACGATTCAGAATCTGCAGGCCGAAACCATTCCCCATGCCGATCTCGCGGACCGCGCCTCGACCGAAGCCGAACGCCAGTTGGAGCTGCGCACCCGCGACCGGCAGCGCAAGCTGATCGCCAAGATCGACGCGGCGCTGCGCCGGATCGAAGACGGCTCTTACGGATTTTGCGAAGAAACCGGCGAGCCGATCTCGCTCAAGCGACTGGACGCGCGCCCGATCGCGACCCTGTCCATCGAAGCGCAGGAACGTCACGAGCGGCGTGAAAAGGTCTACCGCGACGATTGAATCCCGCCCCCATCTGTCTGCCACGCGGGCAAGCCCGCTAGCAGACATCTTCCCCCGTCAGCGGCTTCGCCGCACGGGGGAAGAAAGCCGGTGTACGCTTTAACAAGACCGGCCCGAGCAACTACCAGGGCATAATTATGTCGAACAGCTGGCTGCCATAGCGCGGCTGCTGCACATCGCTGACCGTGCCGCGCCCGCCATAGGAAATGCGCGCTTCGGCGATCTGGGCCAGGTTGACGGTGTTGTCCTGGGTGATGTCTTCACGGCGCACGATGCCCGAGACGCGCATGTCGCGCAGTTCGTTGTTCACGCGCACCTGCTGATGACCGTCGATCACCAGATTGCCGTTGGGCAGAACCTGGGCGACCAGCGCCGCCAGGGTCATGTTGATGTTCTCCTGCCGGTTGACCGAGCCGGTGCCGACATTGGACGAGTCCGAGCCCATCTTCACCAGGCTGGTGGGATCCATGCTGGAAGGCAGTGCCGATTCCAGCCCGAAGAGATTGGTCAGGTTGGCATTGTCGGAGTTGGTGCGGGCCCGCGAGGTGCTGTTCTGCAGCTTGGCGGTGTCGGCGACCGAGACATTGACGGTGATGACATCGCCGATGTGATTGGCGCGCGGATCGTGGAAGAAGCTCTTGGCGCCGGGCTGCCACAGCGAATTGCCGTCATGGGTGATGGGCGGCAGCGCGGGAATCGCCGCCACGATCTGCGTATTCGCGGGATTGCCGACGGGAGACAATTTCGGCGCTTCACCGATATTCTCGATGCGGTCCAGCGCCGAGCAGCCGCACAGGGCGACACCCAGGATCGTCACGGCGGAAAGAGTCTTGAGACTGTGCATGGTCGGATCCTAGTTGCGGGCGGTACGGCGGGAGGGAAGCGGCGAAGCCGGGCCGGTGGCGACCACGGTACCGGGCGCGCTGATCACGCCGGAGATCATGCGGAACGAAGACGGGTTCTGCACCGTGACCGTGTCGCCGATGCCGCCTTCGCCCATGGCGCGGCCCATCGCGGTCAACTCCACGCCCGGGGCGCGGAACAGCATGGTGACGGTCTGGCCCTTGGTCACCACCACGGGGCGGCGGACATCGTCGACCCGAAGCGCTTCGCCGGCATGCAACATGCGGCGCGCCTCCATGTCCTTGATCGCGTCGATGCCGGTGACGGTCCCCGCCATCAAGGCCGTGCCCTGAACCGTGGCATAAGTGAGGTCGCTGTCGGCGATCACCTGGCCGCGCGCGATATCGTGCGCGGGCACCACGATGCGCACGCCGGTATCGGCGGCGGCGGGCAGAGCCGTCAACGCGGCCAAAGCGAAGAGAAGTCCCAATTTGCGGATCATGATCAGCGGCCTCCGAGCTGGGCGGTCTGCTGCAGCATCTGGTCCGCCGCGCTGATGACCTTGGAATTCATTTCGTAAGCCCGCTGCGCCGTGATCAGGGCCGTGATCTCGTCCACCGAATTGACGTTGGAGGTTTCCAGAAAGCCCTGCTGCACGGTGCCATAGCCGGTCGAGCCCGGAACACCGGCCTGGGGCGAACCCGATGCCGGCGTCTCCAGATAAAGATTGTTGCCGATGCCGTTCAGGCCGGCTTCGTTGGGAAAGCGGGTCAATTCCAATTGTCCCACGGTCTGGGGCGTGTTGTTGCCCGCAACGGTGGCGTTGACCTGGCCCTGGGCATTGATCTGCACCGCAAGCGTGTTCTGCGGGATCGCGATGCCGGGCTGCACCACCTGACCGTCCTGGGTGACGAGCTGGCCCTGCGGCGACAGCGAGAAATTGCCCGAGCGCGTATAGGCGTCAGTGCCGTCGGCTTGCTGGATGCGGAAATAGCCCGAACCCTGGATCGCGACATCGTAGGGATTGCTGGTCTGTTTCAGATCGCCCTGGGTAGTGATGCGATAGATCGCGGCGGTGCGTACACCGGCGCCGATCTGGATGCCGTTGGGCGCAAAGGTGCCCTGGTCCGAGGTCTGGGCGCCCGGCGTCTGGATGTTCTGATAGAGCAGGTCCTGAAACTCCGCCCGCTGCTGCTTGAAGCCGGTGGTGTTCATGTTCGCCAGATTGTTGGCGATGGTTTCGACATTGGTCTGCTGGGCGGCCATGCCGGTGGCTGCGATGGAAAGCGCGCGCATTGGTCAGATCTCCTTAATTCGGCATGCTGCCAAGCTTGTCGATCGCCTGGCGCATGAGTTGTTCCTGGGAACTGGCCATCGTGGCCGTCATCTGATAGGCGCGCATGACTTCCACCATGCGGCTGATCTCGATCACCGGCTTGACGTTGGAGCCTTCCAGCATGTGCTGGGCGACCGTGGCCGTGGTGGCGGTGGTGGGCGTCTGGGTGGTGGCGTAGAAATTCGCGCCTTCCTTGGTCATGGCGCGCTCGTTCTTGAATTCCACCACCTGCAGCTTGGCGATCTGGTTCGACGCGCCGTTAAGAATGCTGGAGATGGTGCCGTCGGCGCCGACACTGACCGTGCCGTCATCGGGGGTGATGGTGATGGCGCCGCCATCGCCCTGCACGGCATAACCGTCGGCGGTGACGAGTTGGCCTTCCTGATTGAGCGTGAAATGGCCATCGCGGGTGTAGCGCATGCCCGCCGGGGTCTGCACCGCGAAGAAACCCTTGCCGTTGATGGCAAAGTCCAAGGTCGCGCCGGTGGAGGTCATTTCGCCCTGCCCCAGGTCGCGGATCACACCCGCATCCTTCACGAAGCTCAGCGCCTGGGGACCCTTCTGGGTCTCGGACGGGCGCACATGGGTGACATATTCTTCGAACTTCGCAGCCTCGCGCTTGAAGCCCGGCGTGTTGACGTTGGCAATGTTGTTCGCGATCACGTCCATCGAGCGATAGGCCGCGATCTGCTGTGAAAGACTAACAAGAAGTGAATTATCCATGGCTCAAGCAGATCCCTTCTGGTCCGCAGCGAAAGAAGTGCAGCCCTTGTGCCAGCGGGGAATGCCCAATTTTATTGACTTTTCTGATCGCGCCAAACAGCACGGGGAAAAACTTGCCGGGTCGCATGCTGCAGCATGGGCAATTTCAACCGCTCCTTAACCACGTTTGCTTAGCGTGCGGCGAGAAGAGAGCTGGGACCTGCGCATGGCGAAGAAAGACAAAGAGCCCGACGCCGAGGGTGAGAACGCCGAGGCACAAGGCGCAGAAGGCGAAGCCGCGACCAAGAAAGGCCTGAAGCGCTTTCTCACCAAGAAGATTTTGATGATCGCGGTGCCCGTCCTGGTCGTGGTGCTGGGCGGCGGCGGTGCCGGCGCATACTTCTTTCTGTTGAAGCCGCATGATGCCGGGCATGAAAAAGTGGCGGAAGGCCCGCCGTTGACCCCCCCGGAAGTGGCGTTCAGCGACGTGCCCGACATCCTGGTCAATATTCAGAGCAGCGACGGTACGCCCGCCTATCTGAAACTGTCGCTGTCGCTGGAAATGGACAATGAGCTGGAGAAAACCGGCATGACGGCGCTGATGCCGCGACTGGTGGACCAGTTCCAATCCTATCTGCGCGAACTTCGGGTGGAAGATCTCAAGGGATCGGAAGGTCCCTTGCGCCTGAAGGAAGAGCTGCTGCGCCGCGTGAACGCGGCAGCGGCGCCTTACAAAGTCCGCGACGTCCTCCTCAAGCAAATGATTGTGCAGTAACATCATGACCGACGAAACGCCCCCGCCGGACGCCGCGGCAGAGATCGCGCCGACCGACATTCCGTCCGAAGGCGGCACCGGAGCCGAACGCGTTCTGAATCAGGAGGAAATCGATTCTCTTTTGGGGTTCGATGTCACCTCCGACCAGCTGCAGGACAAGTCGGGCGTGCGCGCCATCATCAATTCGGCGCTGGTCTCGTATGAGCGCCTGCCGATGCTGGAAATCGTCTTCGACCGCCTGGTGCGGTTGATGACGACATCCTTGCGCAATTTCACTTCCGACAATGTCGAAGTGAGCCTGGATTCCATCACTTCGATCCGTTTCGGCGACTATCTCAACTCGATACCGCTGCCCGCCATCCTGTCGGTGTTCCATGCCGAGGAACTCGACAATTACGGCCTCTTCACCGTCGATTCCAACCTGATCTATTCCATCGTGGACGTGCTTCTGGGCGGGCGCCGCGGTTCGTCCGCCATGCGCATCGAGGGCCGGCCCTACACCACCATCGAGCGCACTCTGGTCCAGCGCATGGTGGAAGTGATCCTGCAGGACATGTGCGCGGCGTTCGAGCCGCTGGCGCCGGTCAATTTCTCGCTGGACCGCCTGGAAACCAACCCCCGCTTTGCGGCCATCGCACGGCCCGCCAATGCGGCGATCCTGGTCAAGCTGCGCATCGACATGGAAGATCGTGGCGGGCGCACCGAGTTGCTTCTGCCCTATGCCACGCTGGAGCCCATCCGCAAGCTCCTGCTGCAACAATTCATGGGCGAGAAATTCGGCCGCGATTCCATCTGGGAAAGCCATCTGGCGACCGAACTCTGGTCCACCAAAGTCAATATCGACGCCATCCTGGACGAACAGGTGATGCCGCTGAACAAGGTGATGAACCTTCAGGTCGGCCAGACCGTGATGCTGGGCGCCAGCCCGGATTCCACCATCGAACTGCGCTGCCGCGGCGTGCCGCTGCTGACGGGCCGCATGGGCCGTGTCGGCTCGTCGGTCGCCGTGCGCGTCGATGCCGCCATCGAACGTACCGACGCTTCCAAAGCGCTCTAGCCGGAGACACGCCATGACCATTACCTTTTTCGTCGAAGTCGCGCTGGAAATTCTGCTGGCGGCCACCTTGGGCTATTGCGTCCTGCTGGAGCGGCGGCTGGCCGCCGTGCGCAAGGGCCAGGAAGGCCTCAGCCGCACCATCGGCGAACTCAACATGGCCATCGCCGGCGCGGGCGCCAGCCTGCGCGCGTTGAAGGCTGCGGCGGGCGAAGCCGCAGGGACCTTGGATGACCGTCTGAAGCGCGCGCGCCTGCACATCGACGAACTGGCGGTGCTGACCGGATCGGCCGAACGCATCGCCGACCGCATCGAACGCGGCGTCTCCAACGTGCCGCGGTCCGTGCCGCTGGCCGATATCCCCCTGCCGTCCGCAAGCATCATGACCCGCCTCGACAGCATGAGAAACGCCCAATGACATTCGCCAAAAAGCCCGCCCGTCTGCTCCGCCTTCTGCCCAGCGTGGTGGTGGTGGGAACCGGTCTTCTGGTGCTCAATGCGTCGGGCCTGATTCATGACGCCTATGCCAATAGCGATCAGCCGGCAGCCGCCGATGCGCTGACCCCGCCGTCCGCGGCCAAGGATTTCGCCGGCGACGAAACCCAGACCGCCAGCAATTCGGAAGTGGAAGTTCTCACCAGCCTGTCCAAGCGCCGCGGCGAACTCGACGCCCGCGAAGCGCAGATCAAAGTCCAGGCCAATATCCTGGCCGCCACCGAAGCGCGGATCGACACCAAGCTCGCCCAGCTCAAGACCATGCAGAGCCAGATCTCGACCCTGCTCGGCCAGCGCGACGCGGAACAGGCCAAGCAGCTCGCTTCACTGGTGAAGACCTATTCGGCCATGAAGCCCAAGGATGCCGCCCGCATCTTCGACAATCTCACCGATCAGGTGTTGGTGCCGGTCGCTGCCGAAATGAAGTCCGACGTGCTGGCGCCCGTGCTGGCGGCGATGAGCCCGGATCGGGCCCAGAAACTCACCGTCCGGCTGGCCGATCGCCTGACCCTGCCCGAAACCGTCGCGGCTCCGGCCGCCACAACTGCCATGGCTGCCCCGGTTGTAGGGACACCGGTCCCCGGCCAGACAGCGTCCCTGACTCCGGTCGCAGCCCCTGTTGCAGCCCCGGCAAAAACCGCTCCCGAAGCTCCCAAAACCGGGGGCTGACCGGCCGGCCGCCTTCGAAAATCACGGTTTACCAAGGGTTAATACCGCCCCGGCCATAGTCGGGGCGTCTTTTTGGCGGGCTTGAAGGGGTTGGCGATTTTTCCGCGCGTGATGAGCCTGACCGGGCTGGCGCTTCTGGCCAGCCTGCCCGCGCGCGCCGCCGACACCGTGACCGCCCTGCCTCAGTCCGGCTTCGTCCGCCTGAGCTTCGATTTTGCGCCCGCCGCCAAAGTCATGGCCGCGACCCAGGAAAGCGTGCTGACGCTCACCTTCGACCGCAAGGTGACGCTCACGCCCCAAGCCATCGTGGCGCTGTCGGGCGGCGCGCTGGCCAGCGGCCGCACCGATGCCGACGGCAAGACCTTGCGCTTCGCGCTGACCCAACCGGTGCGCCTGCATCAAAGCGCCTTGGGCGCGCAAGCCGTCATCGACCTGGCGCCGCAAAGCTTCACCGGCCCGATGCCCGATCTGGCCGCGCCCGTCCGCGCCGTTGCCGCGCCCGTCGATCCGGCGCATCTGCCCGAGATCAAGCTACGCACCGGCAGCTATTCCAATTATACGCGGCTGGTCTTCGACTGGCCCCGTAATGTTCCGTACACGGTGTTTCCCGGCGCCGGAAAAATCACTTTGCGCTTCCAGGCCCAAGCGAAGCCCGATCTTTCGGCGCTCGCCCGTTTCGCGCCGCCTTGGGTGAAGAACGCCACCTGGCACAGCGACGGCGCCAACACGGTGGTCGAGTTCGAGACCGACAGCGATTCCGGTTTCCACGATTTCCGCGACGGCACCAAGATCGTGGTCGACGTGCTGGCGCCCAAGACCGATGCCGCGGCGTATACGCCGGTCGGTCTTTCCAAGCCCCAGGTCACGGCGATGAAGGGCGCAATCTCGGCCGGACAAGTCAAAGCCATCACGGATACCGCGGACAAGCTCGCCGGGAACAAACACGCCGAAGCCGTCAAGCCGGGCGCAAAACCGGCGGAGACGCACACCGACGCCAAAGCCGAAGAGCCAAAAGCCGCGCCAGCACAAGCTGCGCCACCCAACATTCAACTGGCCGATGGCCAGCGCACAAGGAACGGCGCCATCGTTACCTTCAAAGGCGCCGCCAGCCATCCCAATGCCGTCTTCATCCGCGGCCTGACCGCCTGGGTGGTGCTGGAGAACACCCCCAATTTCGACGCCGCCGCGCTCAAGACGCAGTTGGGCGATTTTGCGAGCCAGATCGAGGCCTCGTCCGCCGGCAATGTTTCGATCCTGCGCATCGGGCTGAAGCAAGCCACGCCCATCGCGGCGGAAAACGCGGGGCCCGATCTGAAAGTCACCCTTGGTGCGGAGCCTCAAACGCCGCCCACAACCATCAGCTTCGCCCGCAACCAGGACGATCCCAAGCGCGCCTCACTCACCACCTTGCTGCCGGGCTCCGACCGGGTGCTGACACTGACCGACCCCATAGTCGGCGACACACTGGACGTGGTCGCGGGCAGCGCAGGCCATGCCATCGGGACCGAGCGCAATTATGCCGAATTCGCGGCCTTGCCCAGCGCCAGCGGTTTGGTGATCGCGCCTTACGCCGACAATCTTTCCATTGCCGCCGCCGGTGGACGCATCACCATCACCCGGCCGGGCGGACTCTCGCTGACCCCGCTTTCGACGCCGGTGGAGGAAACGCCCGCGGCCCTGGCGGCGGAACGCAGCGGACCGAGCTTTCTGGATTTCGCGTCCTGGAATCCCACCCCCGGGAACTCCTTCCTTGCCACCGAGCGGCGGCTGGCTCAGACCGTGGCCCACACGCCGCCCGCCCGCGCCAATAGCGCGCGCCTGGTGCTGGCGCGCTTTTATCTCGCCAACCGTTTCGCGGCCGAAGCGCTGGGGCTGATCAATCTGATCCAGACCTCCGATCCGGGCCTGCGCGGCGATGTGCAGCTCGCCACCATGCGGGCGGCGGCGAATTATATGATGGGCCGTTATCGCGACGCCCATAACGATCTGGCGGGGCCGTCTTTCGATGCCGACCGCCACGCGGCGCTGTGGCGCGGGCTGACCGAAGCGGCGCTGGAAAACTGGAGCGCCGCGCATGATTACCTGCAACAGGCCGCTCCGGTCCTGAAGAAATACCAGCCCGATTGGCAGGCCCGTGTCCGCCTCGCCGATGCGCAAGCCGCGCTCGGCATGGGGCGGATGGAGCTGGCCGATGCCGCGATGACGCGCGTGCCCAAGGATCTGAGCAAGACCGACGCGCTGGAAGCCCAGCTGATCAAGGCGCGCATCGAAGCCGGCGAAAATCACTATGCCGCCGCCGCGACACTGTTCAAGGCGGTGGAGAATGGCGGCGACGAGCGGCTGGCGGCGCAAGCGATCTTCCATCACACCAGCGCGGCGCTGGCCGCCAACATTATCGAACCCAAACAGGCGATCAGCGTGCTGGAACGCCTGCGCTATCGCTGGCGCGGCGACGGACTGGAAATGAAAACCCTGCGCAAGCTCGCCGGGCTTTATTTCAAGGAGCGCAAATGGCAGCCGGGCCTGAAGATCTTGCGCGTGGCGACCCAGAATTTCGCGGGCGAAGGCCAGGCACGGGCCGCCCAGGACGATATGCGCGTCGCCTTCGCCAATCTTTTCATCAAGGGCGGCGCCGACAAATTGCCGCCGGTGGAAAGCCTGGCGATCTTCTATGACAATATCGACCTCACCCCGATCGGCGCGGATGGCGATGAAATGATCCGCCGCATGGTCGATCGCCTGGTGGCGGTGGACCTGCTGGGCCCTGCCGCCACACTCCTCGCCTATCAGGTGGACAAGCGGCTGGACGGCATCGCCAAGGCGCAAGTCGCCACC
>CAYWWT010000098.1:0-9483 GCA_964461855.1 uncultured Rhizobium sp.
CCGCGATTGTTGTTGAGGATGATGACGTTGAAATCGACCTGGACCTCTTTGAGATCGCCGTAATAGGCCGCGACGTTCAAACGCGCCCGCTGATCCCAGAATTCGCTCTTGGCGCCGACCTCGAACATCGAAACAGTTTCGGGATTGAAAGCGCGATAGGTCAGCGAGCGGGAATTTGCACCGCCCGCCTTATAACCCGTGCTCCATTTGCCGTAGATATTCACGTCGGGGGCGACATCCACAGCCAGATTGACCAGCGGGTCGAACCGGTTCCAATGCCTGTTGAGCGGAACGGGGCCGGTCACCGTCTGTTTGTTGGCATCGATGTAACTGGGAACGGCGCCATTGACGGTATCGAGCGCGCCGGCCTTGGCGTCATGCGTCAGGCGCCCGCCCAACGTCAGGTGCGCGATATCGCCGGCAAAATCCGGGGTCCATACCGCCTGCCCGAAAACACCATAGCTTTCCGTCGTGACATGACTGGCCCGGTCGAACGGGACCTTATTCAGGTCGAGAGAGATAAACGTGTAGTCCGTTCCCGTGGCATTCCATTGCAGGGAGTTCGGTGTCTGCGCGTTATCATGGACGGATTCATTGTAGTAAAAGGCGCCCGCGACATATTGCAGTTCCTGTGTCTTGCCGATGAGCTGCAGTTCCTGGCTGTATTGATGCTGATAGACATTGGCCAGGCTGTAACGGCTGAAGGCGCCGTTGGGAGCAAACACCGACAAAGCCGCCTCGCCATTATCGAACTGCGATTGGCTGAGATGGCGGAATGAGCTGATCGACTTGATCTCGATATCGTCGGTGACGTTCCAATCCAGGTTCAGCCGATGCCCGCTTGTCGTGCCGACACTGGGCTGCAGCGGCGCGCCGACATTGGCGCGGTCCGCCGCCTCCGGCTGCACCGGCGTCAACGGCGCCAGCGGCAGGGAACCCTTTTTCAGGGTCTGAACGTAAAAAGGCGTGGTGCCGTCATAGGACGCATCGAACGCATATTCGGCGGTGAAGTCATCGGTCGGGCGCCATTGAACAGTGGCCGCGAAGCCCCGCTTGTCATAGGAATCGAAATCGGGCTGACCCGATGTGGTCGGGTTGACGACCGTGCCGTCCCGCTTGTTGAGCAGCCCATCGATCTTGATGCTGACATCGTGGAAGGCCGGCAGATTGATGTGAGCCGCCGCCGTATAGCCATTAAAATTGCCATAACCTAGGGTGGTGTCGATGCCGAACTCGCCCGTGGGCGCCTTGGTCACGATGCTGATGGCGCCGCCTTCGGTGTTGCGGCCGAACAAAGTGCCTTGCGGCCCCTTCAGCACTTCGATGCGCGAAACATCGTACAGAGCCGAGCCCAGGCCTTGGGCACGACCGAGATAAATGCCATCGACATAGACGCCGACAGCCTGATCGCGCGCGGGCTGATTGGCGTCGCCCAGCGCGCCGATGCCGCGCATGCCGATGGTAAGAGCCGAATTGCGCGCAAAGAAAGGCGCCACGCGAAGTGAGGGAATGGTGCCGTCACCCAGATCATCGAGCGAAAGCACATGGCGGTCGGACAGGTCCTCGCCGCCCAGCACCGAAATCGCGATCGGCGTATCCTGAAGGTTGGTCTCGCGCTTTTGCGCGCTGACCACCACTTCCTCCAAACCCACCGCCCCATCGGCCGCCGCGAGCACAGTCTGTGCCGCAGCCGGTCCATGCGCGCCGAGGATCGCAGCGCCCGCAAGCAGGCCGAGAGAAAAGCCAAATGGCCGATTGCGCTTGAATGTCATGACGTCTCCAGATGAACCCCAACCCAACACCGGGCGCGGAGGTCGATAGAAGGCGCTCATGAAGAACGGGCGACTTTCGGGTTTCGTTTTTGCGAAACCGAAGCCGCCCGATCAAACGCTTGTTGATATGTTCAGATGACGGTGCGCATCCCCGGGATGCGAACCGTGTCTACTTCGGCGTTATGCGGAAAAGGCCACCGGGATTGGCGTCTTCGATCACCCAGAGCGCGCCATCGGGCGCCACTTCCACGTCCCGAACCCGATGACCCATATCCCAGCGCTCTGCCATTTTGGCAGCCTTCCCGTCGAACGTAACCCGCAGAAGCGCCTGGCTATCCAACCCGCTGATCAGTCCCGAACCCTGCCATTGCGGGAACATCGCGCCTTTGTAGAACGCCAGATTGCCGGGGGCGATCACCGGATTCCAATAAATCACCGGCTTGACCAGGTCGGCGCGCGTGTCGGGGCTTGCGATCGGCACGCCATTATAGTTGGTGCCGTAGACCGTGAGCGGCCAGCCATAATTCTTGCCAGGCTCGATAAGATTCAGCTCATCGCCGCCGCGCGGGCCATGCTCGACTTCCCAAAGGCGCCCATCCGGCGCGAAGGCCAGGCCGTAAGGCGTGCGGAATCCGGTCGCCCAGGTTTCGGCGGGAGTCAAATTGGGACCGGGGAAGGTATAATTGCGCAGTACGGGCGCCGTCTTGGCGACTTCCGTATCGCGCGGCGGATCAATGACGGGAATGCTGGCCGCCCCTGTCTTTCCGGCTTGCAGATTGCCGGGCGCGGGCTTGCCATCCAGAGTCAGGTGCAAAATCTTGCCGAGCGGCGAGTTTGGGTCCTGTGCCGGTGTCATGCGTTGGCGCTCGCCCACCGTCAGGAAAAGCGACTGGCCGTCGGGCGCGAACGCAATTGCCGCGCCAAATTGGCCGCCTCTACCACCGGCGCCATCGCGCCAGATCACTTGCAAGCCTTCGAGCTTTGCCGAGCTTCCGTCGAGCGCCAGCCGAGCGCGCGCCAAGGCGAGGCTGGAGCCGCCGTCATGCGGCTCCGAATAAGTCAGATAAACATTATGATCGGTGGCATAATGCGGCGAGACATAAACACCCAGCATGCCGCCCTGCCCGCCATAGACCACCGTGGGCACGTTGGCGACCGGCGTCTTGGCGCCTTGTTGTGTCACCAACCAGAGCGGCCCGACCTTTTCAGTGATCAGCATGCGCGCGTCCGGCAAGAAGGCGATGCGCCAGGGAAGATTGAAACTCGCCACCTGCTTCATGGCGAAAGGCAAATTCGAATCGGATTTCTGATTGCCGGCGCTGATCTGGGCTTGGGCGCCCGTCGAAAGAAGCACCGTCAGCAATACCGTCGTTGCCAATTTCATCATCTATCGTCTCCAGTGAAAAATCGTTTGAAACATCCCGGTGTCCCGCCGCACTGAGCGCGCAAGGGATTATCGTGCCGGCGCCCACTCCATCTTTAAGTGGGACTGCCGTCAACATCTCTGCCGGAGGCTGACGTCGGGTCAGCGCGGAGGCTTGGGCGGGAAATATTGATATCGCAACGTGCCGTCAGGACCAGGCGCCATTGCGTAAACACCCTTTTCCTCGCCGCCCTCGTTCCTTTTGGGTACGGCGGGACGGCTTTGCGATCCCTGTCCCGAATCGCTGGAAAAATAGCGGGACGTCAACGTTCCGTCGGGGCCAGGGACCATCGCGTAAAATCCTCCACCGCTGGGCTTCGCGGGAACGGCTGCGCGCTGGCGTGGCTGTGGATTCGGCGGCGATGGCGCGGGAGCCGGCGCGTCCTGAGTGGCGGTTTCACTCGCATTCGCCGCGGGAGCGGGTTCGACGGGAAGCGGCGCCACGGGCTCGCGCCGCAAAACGGGCGCGGCGACTGGCGCGGATGGCGCGGGCACATTTGCGGTGCGTGTGGCGCGCGCGGGCTCGGCCGGCGATCCCGGCATGCCTTTCAACCCCGCCAACTGGGTGTTCCAGAAATCCGCCGTCAGGGTTTGCGGGAATGCGAATGGCAGGAGCGCAACAAGTCCGACCGCCGCGACCAGAGCGAGCATGAAAACCTTCCCGCTCCGGCCGCCGGTCTCGAGAGACGAGAACTCGCGCTGCGGCCTGAAATCTCCATGATCGACCACTACCGGCGGCGCGACGGAAATTTCCCCTTCATCTGCCGAAGAGATTTCTTCTCCGGCAAAGTCGGCCTCCACGGCTTCGATAGACTCGGTCTCTCCAATTTCCGGCTCGGCAATTTCCGGCTCGGCAATTTCCAGCTCGGCTGTTTCCGGTGCGGCGATCTCCGGCTCGTCGATCTCAGGCGCGGCGGCTGCCGGTTCGACGGTTTGCGGTTCTGCCGATCCTGCCCCGGCAAAGTCGAGTTCGGGCGATGCTGGCTGGCCGACATCTTCTTCCGGCACTTCCGCGGCGCGCGAAACATCTTGCGGGCGTGTAGCTTCCTCGCGAGGCGCGAAATAGCCGAGCCGGGTCGCCTCCCGCTCGCGCCAGGACTGGTCCTCGGCCGACGGCAGATATCCGCTTTGTTCGGGTTGATCGAAAAGGGGCATGAAGCTGTCGCGCGCCGGACGCGAATCCAGCTCTTCTTCGTCCCAATTCATTTCTACACGGTTCTGTACCACGCGATCAGCATCCGGTCGGGGTGATCGTAATCAATATCACGCGATGTGCTGTCGGAAACAGAACTGTGCAGATCCGGCGAAGTTCCCTGAAACCACAGGGAACTTTCCCGGCACACCAAAAAGCTCGAGTTCCTTCCCTGCGAATTGACAAAATCCCAACGGGATCAGGTCAAATCATCCAGCCTGTTTGCGGGCAGCATGCGCTTTGCCCAATACGCGCAAGGCATTTCCGCTCCAGAAATTGCCGAGCTGCGCTTCGGTATAGCCCGCCTTCACGAGGCGCTCGGTGATTTTCGGGATCGACGTTACGTCATTCATGCCGGTAACGCCGCCCCCGCCGTCCCAATCCGCACCGACGCCGACATGATCCGGACCGACCAGATCAAGGGCATGCGTGACATGTTTCATGTATTCCTCGAAATCGGCGCGTGGGCTGGGATATTGCTTGTCGATCGCGCGCAGTTCCGCCGCGACCTGACGGACGATCGCGGTAGCCTGCTCGCCCGGCATGCTGCCCAAATTGCGCATCTTGCTTCTGGCTTCGCGCCGCGCCTTGTCCCGGGCCGGATTGGGCGGCACCGTGACCAGATATTCGTTGTAGGAATTGATCTGGATCGTGCTGCCTGAAGCGGCCAGCCGCTTGATCCGGGCATCGTCGAGATTGCGGGGATGGTCGTGAATGGCCCGGCACCCGGAATGGGAGCAGATGATGGCGGTGCGCGACAGATCCATCATCTGATCGAACACATCGTCGGAAGAATGGCTGGCATCCAGTACGACGCCCAGGTCATTTGCTTCCTTCACGAACTCTTTGCCCAAGGGCGAAAGCCCGCCCCATTGCTTCCTGTCGGTTGCGGAGTCCCCCAGCTGATTGTTGAGGAAATGAATCGGTCCCGCCATGCGGACGCCCAGCTTGTAGAAGCCGCGCAGCAACGTGACGTCATTGCCCAGAATGCCGGAATTCTCGATCGACTGGAAAACGATGATTTTTCCCTTGGCGGCGATGCGTGCAGCGTCTTCGGGAACGAAAGCCAGTTCGAACTTGTCGGGGTGTGCCGCTACCATCTCCCGGATTTCGGCGGCGCGCAGCAGGCCGGCGTCGCGCATGGCGCTCATGCCTTCGGGGGTGACCGGCGCCTGCGGCGTGTAGATGGAGAAGAAACCGCCATCCAGCCCACCCTCGATCATGCGCGGGTAATCGACCTGGGTGAAATCCTCGTCATAGCTGTGCCGCTGCATCACATCCCAGCCCGGCCGCGCCAGATTGGCGGGCATGTCGAGATGGGTGTCGATGCAGATCAGCCTTTTGTGCAAGGCGCGGGCATCAATCTGCGCCCGCGCCACTCCTGTGCCTGCCGCCAGCGCCGCCGCGCCGCTGACGATCATGGCTCGCCGCGATAAGGTCATTCTTCTCTCTCTTTCAGACGTGCGCATCAGAAATTGTAAGTGACGCGAGCATAATAGTAGCCGCCATTGGGATCCCAGACCGTGGAATTGGGATCGCCGATAATATTGCTGTTATCGATAAGCGGCGTCTGGCCGCTGGCGTTGGGCGTAAGCGAAGCATAGGGGTGCGTGCCCGGATGGATATTGAAGACATTGCTGCTTCCGATCGTAAACTGCAGCGCCTCGGTGACATTGTATCGGGCTTCCACGTCCGTGAGGCCAACATCGGATTGGCTGGTGTTGTAGTAGGGCAGCCCGCCATTCGGGGATGCCAGATTGTGCATCGGCCCATAATAGGTCTCCCTTAAGGTGAAGCCGAACTCATCGAGAGACCAGTTCGCTGTCAGGCCAATCTTCGTGTTCGGCGTGGAGTGCCTGAAATTGTAAAGCGTGAGCGGCGTGAAGAAGGTCGCGCCTTGATTGGCGGCCAGCAACACAGCCGGCGGCGGCGCGACGGCCGAGATCGAGGTGGTGTTGAAATTTCCGGCCAGCGTCCAATTCACCGATCCATAATCGCCGAAATCGGAAGGATAATTGGCGGTCACGTCGACGCCTTGTGTCAAGGTATCCAAGCCATTCAGGAAGGCCGTGACACCGTTCTGAACCGAGGTCGGATCGAGCGTGTTGCCCGCCACGCGAATGGCATCATTGACCAGTGGCGTGTTGATGGCGCCACCCTGGCTATAGACCCGGCCGGACGCCACGATGCGATCGCCCAGGGTTATGCTATAGGCATCGACCGTCACGCTGAGATCGTCCAAAGGATGGGCGACCAGACCCAGGCTGTAGCTTGTCGATATTTCCGGCTTGAGATTGGGCAATCCCAAAACCTTGGCTGCAGGAGAGTTTGCCGGAAGCTGCACGATGGCGGTGCTGGGCGAGACATTGGTCGCGGTATAATATTCCTCCGCCGGCGTGGGGGCGCGGAATCCGGTCGCGATGGTGCCGCGCACGGCGAGCTGCGGCGCGATATCGTAACGGGCCGTGATCTTGCCGATTTTGGCGTCGCCAAAGTCGGTGTAATGCTCGAACCGGCCCGCGATATCGACCTGCAGCTCCTCGATCGGCGCAACGGCGAAATCGACATAGCCCGCATAATTCTTGCGGCTATGGCTGCCGGCATCGCTGGGCGTGAAGCCGGGGAACGACTGAGGACCTTCCTTGTAATAGGAAGCCGCCTCACCATGATCCAACCTGTAGGTGTCCTCGCGCGCTTCGGCGCCGACCGCAACGGTCAGAGGCGAAGCCAACCCGACGTCGAAGGTATGCCTGGCATCGATGGTTCCGGTGAATTGAGACGCCGTGAACTTGCCGTCATAGAAATTGGACGGCGTGGTGTGCGTATCCAGGTACAACGTCTTAACCGCGGATCCCCAGGTATAGATGTTATCCATATCCTTGCCGTATCCGATATTGGCATCGACATCCCAACCCAGGACGGCGAATTTCATTCCGGCATTATATTGGTAATCGTCCTGCTTGATCACTTCCGACGTTATCTGGCCGTTGGGGTAGAAGATCAGTTCGCCGGGCGTGAAGACGGTTCCCGCCTGCCCGCTCGATATGACTTGGCCATTGCTGTTCAACCCCGTCGGCTGTCCGCCGGCATTCAGCGTGCTGTTGGTGAGGGCGCGCACGCCCACATTGGTCGGGGTCAGCCCAAAGCCGATGGCGCAGGCTGGCGTTCCGTTGGCGGTTTCGGCGGTGTTGTAGCCTTGCGGATTGGACGCGCTGCAAGGCTGGTTGGAACCGGGGGTCGCAAGCGTCTGCGTGGGCAGGCGATTGCCTTCATGGGTAATGGCAAAACGGTGCGCGATGCTGCCGAACGCATAGAATTGAACCTGGTCGGAGAAATCATATCCCGCGTTGAGAAGCCCCATGGTCGTCTGCAACTCGGCACTGCCGTAATTCGCATTGCTGCGGGGGTAGCGATAGAGATTGCCGATCAGGCTGGGGTCGAGGCAGTTGCCGCCCGAACAGGGCACAATTCCGGTCACGGGATTGATAGGCCCGATCGTGCCGGTAGGCACGGTGGCGCCGGTAGCTGTTTTCAGCCGGCTGTCGGCGCCGCCTCGTTGCGTCCAGCCGTTGAATTTCTTGTCGATGGTGACGTTCGCGAACCCTTTGTCGAACAAGGGCATGCCCATATTGAACGACACGTCGTAGCTCTGCCCGTCACCGGCATCATATTGTCCGACATCCGCTTCAAAAATCCCGCCGGAAGACTTCTTCTTGAGGATGATATTGACGACACCGCCAATCGCGTCCGTGCCGTATTGCGCCGCCGCGCCATCGAGCAAGACTTCGACATGATCGATCGCATTCTGGGGGATCAAGGAAATGTCTGGTGAGGCGCCGCCACCGGTGAAACCGTTTGCCGACACTTGCAAATTCGCTGTGCCGTGCCGGCGGTGACCGTTCACCAGAACCAGCGTGTCGTTTGGCGAAAGACCGCGCAAGGCAGCCGATAAAGTCATGTTGCCAAGATCGCCGCCTCTTTGCTGCGCCGTGAAGGATGGCACCATCTGGGCCACAGCATTGCGCAGATCGGACGAACCCGTGCCCTGCTTCAGCGCATCGCTGCCAAGCACCATGACGGGCGCGGCGCTGTCCGCGGCCGTCATGCCCTGAACGCGGGTGCCGGTGACGATGACGGTCTCGGAACTGTCATTGTTCGCGTTCTGCGCGAAAGCCGGACTGGTTGCGACCGCCAGCGACAGGATCGATGCGCCGGCAAACAACGAAACTTTGAAATTGATCATATGACTTCCCCTCTTTTGTGCGCCGGCGCGCGTGGCGGCCGGAGCTTCTGCTCGGACACAAGTCTTCCGCTGCGTGCCGCATACACGGCCGCATTCTCCCAAGGAGAGCGATAAGGCGAGTTCCGATGGATTTGCGGCTTACCCGCGGAGATTTAGTTTGGGCTTGGTATCATTGATGCGCCTTCCCCCTTGAGCTGCTGCTCAACGGTTGAGTTCTGCTCAACTGGCGCCTCATCTGTATTTTTGCCTGAGAGCATGACCCCTTCGGCGGATTCCATCGTCTAAGCGGAATCTCTTTCCAGATTCAAAGAAGTCTGCATGGTCCGTTTGCCTGAGAGTTTCCGAGGCGGTTGCTCCTTCGGCGTTGGCGAACCAATCTCTCCCATGCAAACCCATTCACGATGACGAATTGATCATTCGTCATTTTGCGAGTCAACGCGCGGATGTCACCGATCTATCGTTTTGCGATAATTTGATACCAATCTCGTCTTAGGCATCACGGCACGCGAAAACAAAACTGTTCGTAATGATCGCGCGACCGCCAGACACATTACGCTAGATACAGAATTGGAAGGACCGAGAAATGGATTTGACGATCACGAACCGTGCAACCCGGGGTAGACGATCGCGCTCCATGCGATAACTGAGGAGGCAAATCCCATGGCGTCCATCGCTGTGACGGACCAGGCTGCGGGAATGCGCGGGATGAAGCTGGTGAAGCGGCCTAAGGCGCAGGCTGCGATAAACGACGTCGTCGTCCAGGTTCATGCGTCGGGATTCATCCCAACGGAGTTGACGTGGCCTTCGACCTGGACCGACCGCCTCGGCCGTGACCGGACACCGTCTATCCCGG
>CAYWWT010000099.1:0-9473 GCA_964461855.1 uncultured Rhizobium sp.
AGCGCGTGCAGCGGCGTCTGTTTCAGCGTTTCGTTCGTATCCGTCATCAGGCCCCGAAGAATGGATGCCGCATCCGCCAATGACGGCGGTACGGACCCCTCTGTCATGGGACCTGAGAGATTTCCCCCACCACAAGCCGGGCGGGATTACCCCTTCGGTGGACGCGAGATAACCCGCGCCGCTTTCCAGAAGTTCATCGCCTGCGCGGTCCTTTTGCCTGAGAGTTTCCGGGGTGGTTGCTCCTTCGGCGCCCCGTTTCCAGAGGTCTCTCCCGCGCGGGATCATGTGTTGGCCGGGAACGCAACGCCTCACGGCGGGCCTTCTCGTCAAAAAGCATCATAAAGAGGGCCCGAGGGTAGTCAAACCAAAGCATCAAGTCCCCGAAGTTACTCACATTCTTTCGGGAACCGCGATGCCCAAAAGTCCAAGGGTGGCGGTCATGACCTCCAAAACCCGGGCGCAAAGCCCAAGCCGGCTGGCGCGCAGGCCCGCGTCCGATTCGGAGAGAATGTGATGGGCGGCATAAAAGCGGCTGAAATTCTGGGCCAGGGTAAAGGCATAATCGCACAGGATGTTGGGCGCGCGCTTCTGTTCAGCCGCCGCCATGGCGTCGCCGAGCGACAAAAGCTGCAACGCCAGCACCCGCTCTTCGGGAGAATGGATTCCCGGTACGCCGGGCGCATGCCCTTCGCCTTGCGCCCGGCGTAGGATCGACTGGATGCGCACCGCCGCATATTGCAGGTAGGGGCCGGTTTTGCCTTCGAATTTCGAGAATCGCTCCAGGTCGAAGATGTAATCCGTGGTGCGGTGGTTCGAGAGATCGGCGAATTTAATCGTCGCGATCGCAATCTGTTTGGCGATGGTTTCCCGCTCGTCGGGAGAATAATCACTGCCCAGCCCCTGCTCCGCCAGACGTGATTTGGCTTCCACCACCGCCATGGCGATCAGATCGTAAAGTTTCATCACGCCGCCGGCGCGGGTCTTGAAGGGCTTTCCGTCGGCGCCGTTCATGGTGCCATAGCCAACATGCTCCAGCTCGGCCTTGCCGTTCAAACCGGCTTTCCCGGCGGCCCGGAAGACCTGTTCGAAATGTCCGTGCTGGCGGTGATCCACCACATACAACACCAAATCCGGATTCTGCTCGCGCGTCCGTTCGATCACGGTCGCCATATCGGTGGTGCCATACAGCACGCCCCCGTCGGACTTCACCAGCAACAGGGGCGGCACCGGCTTCTTGTCGTCTTCACGCGCTACCGGCACGATCAGCGCGCCTTCGTTCATTTCGGCCAGGCCACGCGCCTTCAGATCTTCCAGCATCGGGGCGATCAGGTCATGGACGCTGGATTCGCCTTTCCAGAGATCAAACCGGATTCCCAGCGAGGTGAATTCCCGCTCCAGCCCCGCTTCCGATACCGTTACGAAATGCCGCCACAAGGCGCGATAGCCGGGCCGGCCGTCCTGCAATTCCACCGTGGCACGGCGTGCCGCGTCCAATCGCGCAGGATCGGCTTTGCAGGCCGCGGACGCTGCCGGATACATTTCCTCCAGATCTTCCATTGTGACTGGAGATTGATCCGGATAGGGCCCTTTGAAGTTCGCGTCGAAATAAATCGGCGCGACGCCACGCACCTCCACTTCCGAGATCAGCTGCCCCATCTGCAGTCCCCAATCGCCCAGATGGATATCGCTCACCACATGCCAGCCATTCGCGCGGAACAGGCGTTGCAGGCAATCGCCGATCACGGAAGAGCGCAGATGGCCGACATGCATGGGCTTGGCGACATTGGGACCGCCGAAATCGATCAGCACGGTTTTGCCGTTGGCGGCCGAGAGTTCTTTCCGCACAGCCATGCGGCCATCCAGGGCTTCGTCCGTCAGGTCGAGATTGATAAAGCCCGGCCCGGCGATCTCGACCTTGGCGAAGCGTGCATCGGCTTTCAGCCTGGCCACGATCTTCTCGGCAATCGCGCGCGGGTTGGCCTTCGCGGCCTTGGCGGCGGCAAGCGCGCCATTGCATTGAAATTGCGCCAGGTCGGGGCGGTCGGAGACCTGCACCAGGCCAAAGGCGCGATCCAGATTTTCCGCCGCAAAGGCATCGCCCGCGACGCGTGACAGATCCTGCGCCAGGGATGTCATGGCGTGAAACGGCCCACGCGTTTGTTGTAGTCGACCTGCGCCGGCGTCATCTGGAAGCCCGACATCAGCTGATATTCATAGGGCTGATGACCGCTCTCCAGCTTGATATCGAAATCGTCCGGCGATGCCTCGAAGGTCGCGACCGCCGCACCCGGCGCGAAATCGAACGCGACGTTCAAAATGCGCTTTTCGATCAACTGGTCTCCGCGCGTGACCGCGACGAAATAGGAAACGGTGTAATGCGCGCCATCGGCAAGCGGCGCGCGCGTGGCGCGAAAATTCACGGTCAGGGAGGAATCGGTTTCCCCCGTCTTCTTGTCGATTCGGCAGTCGGTTTTGCTGCCGGTCAGGGACACCCGGTAGGCTTCCCCAGAGAGATCCTGCGGCGCGCCGGGGCGGAAAACCGCAATTTGCGATGCATCAGCCAGGATCACCGGGACCGGACAAAAATTGACCTTGGAGGTATTGCAACCGGCGAGCGGCAAAAGCGCCAGGCCCAGGGCGGCGAATCGATAAAGCGTCATGCGTGTTTAAATCCGGCTCAGCCTTGACTTTTTGAGGGCTGCGGCCGACTTCTCGGCCTGGTTTTCCCTTTGGTTGGCGGACTTTAACCAGCCATGCCGGATAAGGGAAGAAGGCGAAAAACGGGGCGCCATGGCGGTCTACACCGAAGTCGGTTTCGAGGAGCTGGAAGCACTGCTTTCCGGTTACGATATCGGCATGCCGTTGGCCTTCAAAGGCATCGCCGAAGGGGTGGAGAATTCCAATTTCTACCTTCAGACCGACCGGGCCGCCTTCATTCTCACCCTGTATGAAAAAAGAGTCAGAACCGGGGATCTGCCTTTTTTCCTGGGGCTGATGGAGCATCTGGCCGGGCATGAACTTTCCTGCCCCCAGCCGCTGCGCGACCGGTCCGGGGCTCAGTCCTTCACACTCAAAGGCCGGTCCGGCGCGATTTTCACTTTTCTGAACGGCGTCTCCTTGCGCAAGCCGGAAGCTGTGCATTGCGCCGCTGCTGGCCGGGCGCTGGCCCAGATGCACGAAGCCGGCCGCGATTTTCCCCTCACCCGCGCCAATGCGCTGGGGCCCGCCGGATGGCGCGAACTGGCGACGGCCACGCGGCCACGCGCCGAGGCCGTTGAACGGAATCTGGGGGCGCTGATCGAAAATGCACTCAGCGATCTGGAACGGGACTGGCCCGACCTGCCATCCGGCGTCATTCATGCCGATCTGTTTCCCGACAATGTGTTGTTCACGCAGGAGAAAGTCTCCGGCCTGATCGATTTTTATTTCGCATGTAACGACATGTATGCCTACGATCTGGCGATCACGCTGAACAGTTGGTGCTTCGAAGCCGATGGCGCCTACAATGTCACCAAGGGCCGCGCGCTGATCGCGGGATATCGCGCGGTCAGAACCATGGGACGGGAAGAAGAAGCGGCTCTCCCGATCCTGATGCGCGGCGCGGCCCTCCGCTTCTTGCTGACGCGCCTTTTTGACTGGCTCAATCCCGATCCCAATGCCTTGGTCCGGCCCAAGGACCCTCGCGAATATGCCAAGCGCCTGCGCTTTCACATGAATGTGAAGCAACCCGGAGAATACGGTCTGTGAACACCTCCATCGAATTGTTCACCGATGGCGCCTGTTCCGGAAATCCCGGCCCCGGCGGTTGGGCCGCAATTCTGCGCAGCGGCGCCAATGAGCGCGAATTGAGCGGGGCCGAGACTCTGACGACCAACAATCGCATGGAAATGATGGCCGTGATCGAGGGCCTGCGGGCCATCAAAGCGCCGGCTCATGTCCGGGTCCACACGGATTCCAAATATGTGATGGACGGCGCCCGCAGCTGGCTGGCGGGCTGGAAGAAACGTGGTTGGAAAACCGCCGACAAGAAGCCGGTCAAGAATGAAGATCTGTGGCGGGCGCTGGACGAACAGCAGGCCCGCCATCTTTCCGTCGCATGGACATGGGTACGCGGCCATTCCGGACATGCCGAAAATGAACGCGCCGACCGGCTCGCGCGAGATGCGATTGCCGTCCTGAGAGCCGGAGGAGCCTAGAGAAGCCCGATCATGTGATCGGCGCTCGACACTTCGAATGCGCCCGGTGCTTCGACATTCAACGCCTTGACCACGCCGTTATCGACCACCATCGAATAACGCTGGCTGCGCTTGCCCATGCCGAATTTGGTCGCATCCATTTCCAGGCCCAGGGCGCGGGTGAAATCGCCATTGCCGTCGGCCAGCATCATCACCGTGCCGCCGGCGCCCTGGGATTCGCCCCAGGCGCCCATCACGAAGGCATCATTGACCGAGAGGCAGGCGATGGCGTCGATGCCTTTCGCCTTCAAGGCCTCCGCATTCTTGATATAGCCGGGCAGATGCTTGGCCGAGCAGGTCGGCGTGAAGGCGCCGGGCAAGGCGAACAGCGCGACCTTCTTGCCTTTGAAAATCTCATCCGTGGTCACCGGCTTGGGACCGCCGTCTTTCATCTGCATAAGGGTGGCGGAAGGAATCGTGTCGCCGATCTTGATGGTCATGACGGTCTCCATGGAAAAAGCAAAAACGTTTGAGTCAGGGGATGGTTGCCGCCGCGGCTTCATAATACCGCGCAATGAAGGTCAGAGTATCGGACGGCGCCAAAGGCGGCGAGAAATAGAAACCCTGGCCGAACTCGCAGCCGAGTGACGCCAGCCAGGTGGCGTCTTCGCTGGTCTCGACCCCCTCGACCACGACCGTCCGCTTCAGATTGTGCGCCAGCGCGATGATCGACTGCAGCAGGCGCGCGGAATCATCGCTGATCTGTCCGTCGGGCTGGCGGCGCAAAAATGCCCTGTCGATCTTCACCGTGTCGAACGGCAGGTCACGGAACCGGCTCAGGCTGGAAGCACCGACGCCAAAATCATCCATCGCCAGGCTTGCACCCAGGCCGCGCAGCCGGGTCAGGATCGCGACAAGATCGCCATCCTCCGTGACCGCGCTTTCGGTCATCTCCAATGCCAGCGTGCCTTGCGCCAGCGCGTTCTTGTGAACGGCTTCGCTGAGGAAGTCTTCGAAACCGGGATCGCGCAACTGGCGTCCCGAAAGATTGACGCTTACGAAAAGCGGCGGCGACATTGGGAAATAGCGTTGCCAGTGGGACAGATCGCTCGCCGCCCGATCCAGCGCGAAACGTCCCAAGGGCACGATCAATCCAGTTTCTTCGGAATGCGAAATGAAACCGGACGGCGCCACCAGCCCTTTGGCGGGATGGCGCCAGCGCAGCAGCGCCTCAAATCCAGCCAACCGATGATCGGAGAAGCGCATGATCGGCTGATAGAAGATTTCGATCTGGTCGCTGTCCAACGCCTCGCGCAAATCGGATTCCAGAACCACGGCGTCGGTGCGCGCCTGCGCTTCCAATTCGGGCACATAGACCAAAGCACAGGCGCCGCCCCGCATTTTGGCGGCCGCCAGCGCCAGTTCTGCGTTGCGCAGCAAGCGCGCGGGATCGGCTTCCTCTCCCGCCACCCCGACACTGGCAGGTGCGAAGATGCTGCGCCCGGCATGAGGATGCGGCGGATTGCACAACTCGACCAGCGCATCGCCCAGACCTTGCGGGCCTTCCTGCGGCGCGAGGAAAAGCAGCGCAAAGCCATCTCCCCCAACCCGGAAGAGCCGCGCTTCGGCACCGAAACGATCGTTGAGGCGATGGGCAGTCTGCAAAAGAATCGCGTCGCCCCCATCATCGCCGACGCTGGCATGGATGGCCTTGAAGCGGTCAAGATCGAGCAGCGCCAGTTGCGCTTTTTTCAAGCCTGCGCCTTTTTTTGTCATCGCATCCATCAGCGCACCGCGCGATCCCAGGCCGGTAAGAGCGTCGCCCGCGGCGGGTTCGGCATCCTTGCGGTCCGTGACATCGCTGATCAGGCCCAGGCAATCCGACGGCTCATCCTGGTCGGTGACGATGCTGGCGCGCAGCTCCAGCCAGCGCCAACTCGCCGCCGGTCCCTGCACCCGGAATTCCAGCCGGAAAGCCTGGCCGGGCTGGGTGCGAAACATGTCCAGCGCTTCGCGATAGGTCTCAAGATCGTCGGGGTGTAGCCGCGCCATCCACTCCGAATGCGCCAAGGTGGATTTGTGCGGCGGCAGATCCGCCATCGCCAGGGCATCCGAGGATAAGGTCAAAAGCTGCGCCCGAAAATCCAGGTTGAAGACACCCTGATGCGCAGCGCCGATCGCGGCCAGCGCGAGATGCGCAAAAGGCATGGACGGATCGAGCGCGGTTTCGGCTTCGCTCACCGGCTGCGCCTCCAAAAGGCGCGCCGCTTTCGAACCATGCAGGAAAGGCAACACCGCGATTTCTTCGCTGGCGATCACTGCCAGCGCGAGAAGGATCGCGCCCGCCGCCGCGAAGCCGCCGGTGGTGACGGGTGCGGTCAAGGTTTCGCCCAAGCCGCCCAGGCTGGTGATGGCGGCAGCCAGCGCCACCAGCGCAAAAGCAGCCGCGCCGGGTGCGATGACCTGGGCCGCGCGCATCCCCCGCCGCCCGCAGAGGAAGAGGTAAGCAGCAACCGCGGCGCTGCCCGGCACGATCAGCGTATCGGTGACAAGCGTGGCGCCCGGCACGCCGAGATAGGACGCAACGCCGAGACCGCAGAGAACATAAAGCGCGATGCGAAATTGCCGGACGCGTTTGGGAAAGACTTCGCGCAAGGGCACGATGGCGTCGGCAAGTTTGGCGCCCGCCGCCAGTGCCAGCGCCGTCAGGAGCGCGGTCAAGCCATAAGGGCCGCCGATATGGGTCGCCAGGCTGGCGTCGAACATTCCAGTTCCGGCCAGCCAACTCCACAACAGCATGAACAGAGTGATCGCAACCCAGCGCGGCGCGGTATGGCCGATAAGAATAGCCAGACCACCGGTGATGAGAGCCGCAGCCGCGATCAGCGAACCAACGGCGGTGATGAAAATGGCAAGCTGGCGATTGTGCGAAGCCAGCGCGGGCTCGGTCCAGGCCTGCAGCGATGGCGGTGTATTGGCATTGCCCACCCTGACCGCCAGGCCAACTTGCGTCACCGGCGGAATGATGACCCGCCATGCCCGCGCGCCGTAAGCCTTGGCCCGCTCGACCACCACACCGGAATCCGAACTCGCCACCGCCAATATCGCGGGCCGGGTCGGCCTGGGCAGCAGCCTGAGCGCCATGCGCGGTGGCTGGCCCGCCAAAAGAACGCGAATGGCGGGCCGTACGCTATTGTTCGTCACCGCCAGCATGTACCAGGCCGAGCCGTCGGTCTCCGGCCCGTTGGGCGCGCGATAGGATGTCAGTTCATGCTTCAGATTAATGACATTGTCATCGGAGCCGAAATTCACGGCATGCGGCGGATCGGCGGCAAAGCTGGCCCCCAAACTCGCCAGCAGCATGCCGATCAGCGCAAGGAATAAGTGTTTTCGCATTCGACTCTTCACGCGTTACGGGACGGGGGACGGCGCGGCTAACCTAGCCGCGCGGCGCTCTTCAAGGAAGCTTCATCTTCCAAAAGCGCGAATTGGAGATGATCACTCCATTCGCCATTGATCAGCAGATATTTTCGTGCCAGCCCCTCTTCGCGGAAGCCAGCCTTGCCGAGCAGGTTGCGCGATGGCTGATTCTCCGGCAGGCAGGCGGCCTCGATCCGGTGCAGTCCCAGCGTTCCGAATACGAAAGGTATCAGGACGCGCACCGCATCGCCCATAAAGCCTTGCCGGGCGTAGCGCGCGCCGATCCAATATCCCAGGGCGCAACATTGGGTCACGCCGCGTCTCACATTGGACAAGGTGCAGCCGCCAATCAGCGTGTCGTCGCTGGCGCGGAAAACAAAAAAAACATAGGCCGAGTCGAGTCGGGTTTCTTTTTGATAGCGCTTGATGCGGCGGCGAAACGCGCCGCGGGTGAGTTCGTCCTCGGCCCAGACCGGTTCCCACTTGGTGAGAAATTCACGGCTCTCGCCGCGAAGGCGCGCCCAATTGGCATAATCGCCCATGCGCGGATAACGCAGATAGACCTCCTGGCCCCGCAGCACCGGTTGCTGGCCGCCCGGAAATGTCAGGCCCCGCATGAACGCCATCGGGCGCGAATGCATCATCGCGCTCATTTTGCCGGGCGGCGGCGCCGGCTTCATTCCGCCGCCTGGCGGCCGGACGCAAAGCGCGCGGCGAAAGCGTCATGGCGTTCCAGCTTCTTCACCGGCCCCATCGCGGCAATCGAGGGCGCGACCATGATCTTGGAGGCGTAGCGTGCAAGCATGGGCGTGTCGACCGCGTCGATCTGGGCGACGATTTCCGCCGCACTTTGCAAATGGCCGAGCGTGAAGATCTGTCCGGCAATCTGCTCCGCGCGTGTGCCCGGCCGCTCCAATCCCATCAGAAGGCCGGATTTGAGCTGCGCTTTGGCGCGCGCCAGTTCCGCGTCCCCGATCCCGGCCGTCATCGCTTCCATCTCGCCCGCGATCACGGCGGACAATTCGCCCGCTTCCTTTTCACCCGTACCGGCATAGATGCCGGTAAAGCCGGTATCCTGGAAATTGTTGGCGAAGGCATAGATCGAATAGCAAAGCCCGCGCTTTTCGCGAACCTCCTGGAACAAGCGGGACGACATGCCGCCGCCCAGGATCGTGGCGTGGATCTGCGCGACATGAAAATCCGGATCGTTCGACGCCACGCCGGGAAAAGCATAGACGATGTGCGCCTGCTCCAGATCTTCGTCGATGCGGATATCGCCACCGAGATAGCGCGCGGGCGCCGTGGGCTCGAAACCGCCGGACGCGAGGGCCGCGAATTTCTCTTCCGCCATCGCCAGGATTTCGCGATGCGAAACCGCGCCGGACGACACCAAGGTCATGGCTTCGGCGCAATAACGTCGCCCGCTATAGTTGCGCAGCGCCTGGGGCGTGAAAGCAGTCACGGTTGCTTCTTCGCCCAGGACCGCCCAACCCAGAGGCTGGTCGCGATAGATCACGCTCTGCAGATGGTCGAAGATGATGTCGTCTGGCGTATCGCGCGCCTGGCCCAGCTCCTGCAACACCACTTGACGCTCGCGTTCCAACTCGTCCGCCGCGAAGGTCGGGTTGACCAGAATGTCGGCGACAAGGTCCAGCGCCAGCCCGACATCGTTTTTGAGGATGCGGGCATGGAAGGCGGTCTGTTCGCGGCTGGTATAGGCGTTGAGATAGCCGCCCACCGCTTCAATTTCTTCGGCGATCTGGCGCGCGCTGCGGGTCGCGAAGCCCCCGCGCCGGAAGTCCTGCCGCGCCCGGGCGCCTGGAACCGCCGCGTCGATCAGCCGGCCATCGATCATTACGGCCGCGATGCGCCGCGTCT
>CAYWWT010000100.1:0-9346 GCA_964461855.1 uncultured Rhizobium sp.
CACATTACATCTCGGCAATCATCCCGAAAGCAGCGTAAGGTTGCGCCGCTTGGAAGTCATTTCGGCAGGCCTGCTTGGGTGGGCTGCAGGCCTGTCTGCCACGCGAACCAAAATCAAAAATCACAGGGAGGTTGTCTTGGAGAAGAGTGAGATTACCGGGCATGACCGCAGATCGTTTTTACGGCATGCCGGATTAGGCGGTGGCGTTCTCGCACTCGGACCGTTGGCGGCAAGCATCGCCGCGAGTGCACCGGCAGCGGCGGCGCCGATGGCCGGAAAATTTGATTTCGAAACGCCTTACAATCGCGTCGGCACCGACAGCGTGAAATGGGACATGCCCGTTCGCGTCAATCACATGAGCCGCATCGTTGCGGGCATGACCACCGCCGACATGGATTTCAAATGCGCGCCTGCGATCATGGCCGCGTTGAAGAAGCGGATGGAGCATGAGAATTGGGGCTATGTCGACATGGCCTCGCCCGGACCGACGGCCTTCAAGAAGGGCATCATCGCCTGGAATGAGCGCCGTTACGGGATCAAGAACATCAATCCCGCCCAGCTCGGCATCACCACCGGTGTTCATGCCGGTATCATCGCTTCCATGCGCGCGCTTTGCCCGCCCGGCAGCAAGGTCCTGATGGCGACGCCGACCTATAGCGGTTTCTATAGCGACATCCGCTTCACCAACACGGTGGCGGAAGAAAGCCTGATGAAATACGTCAATGGCCGTTACGAGATGGATTGGGAGGATTTCGAGCGCCGCATGACGCCCGACGTCAAGGTCTCCATCCTCTGCAACCCGCAGAACCCGGTGGGCCGCGCCTGGACCAAGGCCGAGCTCACCCGCTATGGCGAATTGTGCCTCAAGCACAACATCGTCGTGCTGTCGGATGAAATCCATTGCGACTTCATCTCCAAGGGCCAGAAATATGTGCCCTTCGCCAACCTCGACGACAAGAAGATCGTGGACAACAGCATCACCTACAAGTCGGGCAGCAAGTCCTTCTCGCTGCCGGGGATGAAATGCGCCTGGTATTTCTCGACCAACCAGGACCTGTTCCGCAAAACCCAGGCCAACAATCACGCCGACTTGTCCACCATGGGCATGCTGGCGGAGCAGGCGGCCTATTCGGGCGGTGCCGACTGGCTCGATCAGTGCGTTGCCTATATCGACGGCAATCACGATTTCACCAATCAGTACATCAAGGCGAATATCCCGCTGCTGAAGGTGGGTCAGAAGCCGGAATCCACCTATCTGGCCTGGATCGACGTTTCGGCTGTGGCGAAAAAGATCAATGCCCAGAAGATGGCGGACGACATGAACAAGAACCCGCCCATCAATCCCGCCACCGGCATGCCGAAGAAAGTGACGTCGGCGGATATGGTCAATCTCTGGTTCGCCCAGAACGCCTTCGTCGCCATGAACTCCGGCACCAACTATGGCAAGGGCGGCGAGAATTTCATTCGCATGAACCTGGGCACGTCGCGCACGACCCTCAAGGCCGCGCTCGACAGCATGGCGGGCGCTTTGAAGAAAATTTCCGCCTAAGCAGCGGGACCAGTATTGTAAGCCGGCCCGGGTCATTCGATCCGGGCCGGTTTTCTTTTGGGTCCAGGCCATGTCTTCCACCGAAATTCGTGTCGCGCTGATCGGCTTTGGTCTGGGCGGGGCCTTCTTTCACGCACCCTTGATCGCGGCGGCCAAGGGAATGCGGCTGGCGGCAGTCGTGACCGGCAATGCGGAGCGCCAGGCCCAGGCGCTGCGCGATTATCCGGGCGTGCGGGTGCTGGCCGATCCCGAGGCGCTGTGGCGCGAAGCCGCTGATTACGATCTGACGGTGATCTCGACCCCCAATCGCAGCCATGTGCCGTTGGCGCTGGCGGCCTTGGGCGCAGGCCTTCCCGTGGTGATCGACAAGCCTTTTGCGACCAGCGCCGTCGAGGCGCGGCGCGTGATCGCGGCAGCGCGGGAAAAGAAATTGGCGCTCAGCGCCTATCATATAAGGCGCTGGGACAGCGAATGCCTGACCTTGCGTGGGTTGATGGAGCAGGGGACGCTGGGGCGTGTGTTGCGGTTCGAATCGCGCATGGAGCGCTGGCGCCCCGCGCCCAAAGGCGGCTGGAAGGAGCGCGGCGTTACGGAAGAGGGCGGCGGCCTGCTCTACGACATCGGCAGCCATCTGATCGATCAGGCGCTTTATCTGTTCGGCCCGGTGCGCGACGTCTATGCGGAGCTGGACATACGCCGGGCGGGCGTGGAGTCCGATGACGATGTGTTCCTGGCGCTTTCCCACGAAAGCGGGGTGCGCTCGCATCTTTGGGCTTCGGTGATGGCGGCCACGCCCGGTGCCCGCATGCGGGTGATGGGCACGGCTGGTGCTTATGTAAAGCAGCGGGGCGATGTGCAGGAAGCGGCGCTTCGGGCGGGCGCGCGCCCCGCCACCCCGGGTTGGGGCGAAGATCCATCGGAGAATTGGGGCGTGATTTCCGATGGCGCCCGGTCGCAAGCCGTCGAAAGCGTCAGGGGTTCGTACCAGAGTTTTTACAGCGGGATGGCTTCAGCGCTGCGCGATGGCACAGCCTTGCCGGTCGATCCGGAAGATGCCGTGACAGGACTGAAGATCATCGAAGCGGCACGCCGTTCCGCCGCCGAGCGTGTGGTGGTCAAACTTTAGTCCGGAACGCCGCCGATCCAGGTCTGGCGCACATTCAAATTCTCGTCCGCCACCACGAAATCGGCGCGGCAGCCTTTGGCGATCCGGCCATGGGTGCCTGCCAATCCCAGGAATGAAGCGGGCGCGGCGCTGGCCATCGTCAAGGCTTCGGAAAGGCTGACATTGAGCATGTCCATCGCATTGCGCATTGCCTGGCCCATATCCAGCGCCGATCCGGCGAGAGTGCCGTTCTGGTCGACATAGACACCATTCTCGATCCGGATGGTGTGACCCAGAAGGTCGAAACTCTGCTTCGATGTTCCCACATTCGCCAACCCGTCCGTCACCAGCATGAAGTGGTCAAAGCGCTTGCAGCGCAAGGCGAGCCGCAAGGTCTGCGGATGGACATGGCGGCCATCGGCGATAATGCCGCAATAGCTGTCCGGATTGGACAGGGCGGCCCCGACCACGCCGGGCGCGCGTGCCGTGAGCGGCGACATGGCATTGAAAAGGTGCGTGAAGCCGGTCAAGCCATGGCGATAGGCTTCGACGATCTGCTCGTAAGTGGCATCGGTATGACCAGCGGCGATGATCGCGCCCTGCGCCGACAAGCGTCCGATGATCTCCGGTGTCGTCATTTCGGGCGCCAGGGTGATCAAGGTCCGCCCATGCTTCAGCGAGGTGAGAAGCGCGAAGGCCTCTTCGTCGATGCGCCGGAATTTCTCCGCATTGTGCACGCCCTTGCGCGCCAGACTGAGAAAGGGACCTTCGAGATGAAGGCCCAGAACGCCCGGCACGCCGCTCGTGATGGCGGCATCGACCGCGGCAATGGCGCGCGCCATCACGTCCAGATCGTCGCTGATCAGGGTGGGCAAAAAGCCGGTGGTGCCGAATTTGCGGTGTGCCGCACCCATCTGGCGGAGGGTTCCGACCGTCGGTGCGTCGTTGAACAGCACGCCACCACCACCATTCACCTGAGTGTCGATGAAGCCGGGCAGCAGCATCGCGCCGCCAAGATCGTGGCGTTGCGCAGCCCCGATGCGCGGATCGGCATCGGCGACGATGTCGGTAATCCAGCCATCTTCCACCAACACGGCATGGCCGTCGAGGAAGCCTTCCGGCGAGGCGACACGTGCATTGATCAGGGCCTGCAGCATCAAATGGTCTCTGTTATTTTTTTCAGGTGCGGCGGGTGATCGGGGTCGTGGCCGCGTGCCACGGACAAGACCGCAGTCCAGCGGTAAAAAGTCTGGGCGAACAGCAAAGGCGCGATGGCTGCATCCGCATCCAGAACGGGCAGCGTTTTCACACCTGGCACAGCAGGTCCGGCGAACACGATCTTCGCGCCGCGTTGCGACCAATCCTGCGCCAGTGCTTCCAGGCCGGGACGGGTCTCGTCATTCTGCGCAAACATCAGAACCGGAAGATCCTTCTCCAGCAGCGCCATGGGCCCGTGCTTGACTTCCGCGCTGCTGAACGCCTCCGCGTGCAGGCCGCAGGTCTCCTTGAATTTCAGGGCGGCTTCTTGCGCCACGCCCAGGCCCAGGCCGCGTCCCAGGACAAACAGGTTTTGCGCCGGACGCAACAGGTCCACCATCGCCTGCCAGTCGAGGTGCCAGGCCGCTTCCAACTGCGCAGGCAACCTGTCAAGCGCGCGCAAGAGCGTTTCGCTGCCGCCCCACCGCGCTGCCAGGTGCAGGATCGCCGAAAGAGCGCAGATAAAGGATTTCGTCGCGGCCACGCTCAATTCGGCGCCGGCCTTGAGCGGGATCATGTGATCGGCCATCGCCGCCAGCGGAGCATCTTCCGCATTGACCAGTGCCAACACCATGGCGCCGGACTTTTTTGCCGCCGCCGCGGCCGCCAGCAGATCGGGACTCTTTCCCGACTGCGAGATCACCAGGAACAGGCAATCGGAAAGGTCCTGCCGGGCGCCGTAAACGGATGTCACGGAGGGCGAAGCCGACGCCGTGACCAGCCCGAGTTGGGTCTCGAGCAGATAGCGCGCGAAAGTCGCGGCATGATCGGAGCTGCCGCGCGCAGCGGTCAGGACCAGCCGCGGACGAAAGCGCCGCAGCGCGTCGGCGATAGCAATGATGGACGCATCATTGGCGGCGATCTGGCGCGCGACGCGCGCTGGGGCTTCGCGCGCTTCCTGGAACATGCGGGTTGCTGCCGCCTCGGCTGGCATGGAATTTTCGCTCGTCATGTCGCGGTCCTGCGTTGATATATCGCCGCTGTGGCGTGATTGCATCTCTTCACCCATGCGGCGCTCCAAAGCCTGCGGAGCAAATGAGAAAAGCGGAACATTATCAACGAAATAGCTGATGCATGGGGCCAAGTTGCGTCTGCCTGCGGGCGGCACCAGAATACCATGAAGGCGATCAGACTGTTGCGAGCATGCCAGGGGTGCGGACATTGGATCAGGGCGGCGTCGGCGCATTCCCGGCGGAGCCGGCATCCGGTGAGCTGCTGACCCTGCAAGCGCCAATGGACGGCTGGGCCACGCCGCTGAGTGAAGTTTCCGATCCGGTTTTCTCCGGCAAGATGATGGGCGACGGCGTGGCCATCGATCCCACCGGTTCGATGCTGGCCGCGCCCTGCGATGGCGAGATTACGCTGGTGCACGAAGCGCTGCACGCGATTACGCTGCGGGCTGCGAACGGGGCCGAAATCCTGATGCATATCGGCCTCGATACCGTCGCGCTGGGCGGCAAAGGCTTCACGGCGCATGTGACCAAGGGCCAGCGCGTGCGCACCGGCGACCCGCTGATTGGCTTCGATCTCGACTTGCTGGCCCAATCGGCGCGCAGTCTGATCACGCCCATCGTGATCGCCAATGGCGAGCGCTTCGCCATCGTGCGGCGGACGGAAAATGCGGGCGTGGCGCGCGGGGACATGCTGATGGCGATCCGCCCGCTGGCGGGTGTTACCGGCCGCGCCGAAACGAGCCATCGCGAGATACGCCGGGAATTCGTTGTGGCAATGGCCCATGGTCTTCATGCCCGCCCCGCCGCGCGGCTGGCCAGCCTCGCGAAGGGCTTCATCGCCGAAATCGGCGTCCTTTCGGGAGAGAAGCGCGCCAATGCCCGCAGCCCCGTGGCGTTGATGGGGCTGGGCCTGCGCAAGGGCGCGGCTGCCGTCCTGGTGGCAAGCGGCGCGGATGCCGAGAAGGCCGCCGCCGCCTTGGTGTCACTAATCGAAAGTGGCATGGGCGAAGATGAAGAGATCGCGTCGCTGCGCGAGGCTGTTGCGGTCCCACCTGCGCAGCCAGGGATGTTGGCGGGTGTTCGCGCCGCGCCTGGCCTGGGCCTTGGCGTGGCCGCACGCCTGGCGCGGCCCATTATCGTCGTGGAAGAAATGGGACAGGGCGCGGAGCGTGAGGCCCAAGCGCTCGCCGCGGCGCTTGCGATGGTGCGGCTGAAACTGAGCGCCATGGGCGGGAACGAGACCCAGGCGGCCATTCTCTCCGCGCATCTCGGGTTTCTCGACGATCCGGAGCTGGCGGGGCATGCCGCTGCGAAAATCACCGAAGGCAAAAGCGCGGGCTATGCCTGGCGCGATGCCATCCAGGGCCAGATTTCGGTATTGCGGGGACTGACGGGCCCGCGTTTTGCCGAGCGCGCGGCCGACCTCCTTGACCTGGAATATCAGGTGTTAAGCGCTTTGGGTGGCGGCACCACGCCGTCGGCGCCTTTGCCGCAAGATGCCATCCTCCTGGCCGACGATATCCTGCCGTCGCAGCTTGCGAATCTGGATGTATCGCGCCTGGCCGGTATCGCCTTGGCGGAAGGCGGCCCGACGTCTCACGCGGCCATACTGGCGGCGTCGATGAATATTCCCGCTTTGGTGGCTTGCGGTCCCGATGTGCTGGGAATCGCGGAAGGAACATCTCTTTTGCTGGATGCCGATGCGGGTAGCCTGGTGCTCGATCCTTCACCCGATATGCAGGCGGCCGCGCGCGAACGGATTTCGCAAAGGCTGCGGCGCCGCGCTGAGGCTCAGGCGAATGCACAGGCGCTTTGCCACACGCGTGACGGTGTGCGCATCGAAATCGCCGCAAATCTGGGCGCGGTGGAAGATGCAGGCCCTGCGGTGGCGGCGGGTGCGGAAGGTTGCGGGTTGCTGCGCACGGAATTTCTGTTCCTGAACCGCCTGCAGCCGCCGGACGAGGCGGAGCAGACGGAGATTTATCGCGCCATTGCCCTGGCTTTGGAGGGCAGGCCGTTGGTGGTGCGCACGCTCGATATCGGCGGCGACAAGCCCGCGCCCTATCTCCCCTTTCCGGCGGAAGAGAATCCCGCGCTGGGCTTGCGCGGCGTCCGCGCCAGCCTGTGGCGGCCTGAACTGCTCGCCACCCAATTGCGCGCCATCCTGCGCGCCATTCCCGCCGCGCAATGCCGCATCATGGTACCCATGATCGCCTCGCTCTCGGAAGTGCGCGACGTGCGGCGGCTCTTGGACGAGGCACGCGCCGCGCTCGGCATCGCCGATCCGGTGCGGCTGGGCATTATGGTGGAGACGCCCGCGGCGGCGATGACCGCCGATATTCTGGCGGCGGAGGCGGATTTCTTTTCCATCGGCACCAACGATCTCACCCAATATGGCCTGGCGATGGATCGCGGTCATGCCGGATTGGCGTCGCAATTCGATGCGCTGCATCCGGCGGTCCTGCGTCTGATTGCGGCGACGGTGCAGGGCGCCGAGCGGCATCGCCGTTCGGTTGCCGTCTGTGGCGGTTTGGCCTCCGATCCCGTCGCGGCGCCCATTCTGGTCGGCCTGGGCGTGCGCGGCCTGTCGGGCCCCGCCAGCCAGATCGGTGACATCAAGGCGGTCATCCGAAATGTGACCCTCGATGAATGCAAATATCTGGCGTCGAAGGCGCTTGCCGCGACCTCCGCCGCCGAAGTGCGCGCGCTGGCGCGCTGATCCGGGAGAGATACCATGCGCTCCGTGATGAACTGGCTGCAGCCGCTGGGCGGCGCCCTGTTGCTGCCGATTGCAGCCTTGCCCATTGCCGGCCTGCTTCTGCGTCTGGGGCAGCCGGACCTGCTCGACCTTCCCTTCATCGCGGCGGCTGGCGATGCGGTGTTTTCGAATCTGGGCCTTCTCTTCGCCATCGGCGTGGCCGTGGGCCTGGCCAAGGACAACAATGGTGCCGCGGGACTGGCGGGGGCGATCTGCTTTCTGATCGCCAGCAAGGGCGCCATGGCGCTGCTGCAGCCGCCGGCGGAGCTGCTCAAGGATGTTCCGGCCGCGTTTCACGCGATGACCATCGCCAATTTCAAGAACGATGCCATTGCGCGCAGCGGCGTGCCGATGGGCCTGCTGGCCGGTATTATCGCGGGCTATGCCTATAATCGCTTCCACGGGCTGAAGCTGCCGGAATATCTCGCCTTCTTCGGCGGCCGTCGTTCGGTGCCGATCATTTCGGGTTTCGGCGGGCTGGTGTTGGCGGCGATCTTCGGTTTCGGCTGGGAAGGCCTCAATCACGCCATCGACAGCGCCAGCCGCACGGTACTGGCGCATGGCCTGCTCGGGCCGTTCATCTTCGGCATTCTCAACCGGCTGCTGATCATTGTCGGCCTGCACCACATCCTGAACAATTTCGTCTATTTCATCCTGGGCGATTATCATGGCGTGTTCGGAGACCTGAACCGCTTCTTCGCGGGCGATCCGACGGCGGGCGCCTACCTCAGCGGCTTCTTTCCGGTGATGATGTTCGGCCTGCCTGCCGCATGCCTGGCCATGTATCACGCCGCGCGGCCCGAGCGGAAAGCAGCCGTGGCGGGCATGTTCCTGTCCATGGCGCTCACGGTCTTCATCACCGGCGTCACCGAGCCGATCGAATTCTCGTTCATCTTCCAGGCGCCGGTTCTATATGCGCTGCATGCCCTGATGAGCGGGTTTTCCGCGCTGCTGATGAATCTTCTGGGCGTGCATCTGGGCTACACATTCTCCGCCGGGCTGATCGATTATCTGATCAACTTCAAGCTGGCGACGCGGCCGCTATGGCTGCTGCCGGTCGGCGCCGCTTATTTCGCGCTCTATTACGGGGTCTTTCGCTTCACCATCCAATGGTTCGACCTGGCGACGCCGGGCCGCGAGAAAGACGTCGCAGCCGTCGAGCCGTTGGAAAATCCGGACGCGCGGGATGAAGGCTTTGTGGCGGCACTGGGTGGCGCGGCCAATCTGGTTTCCATTGACGCCTGCGCCACAAGGCTGCGGCTGATCGTGGCGGACCAGACCAAGGTCGATGAGCGCGCGCTGAAAGCCCTGGGCGCGCGGGGCGTCATCCGGCCATCGGAGAAGGCTTTGCAGATCGTGCTGGGGCCCATCGCCGATCAAGTGGCGGGTGAGATGCGCCAAGTGGTGGCGCGGGGCGCGAAACCCAGCGGTCTCGACCGCAGCCGGTTGCTCGCGATCCTGGGCGGGGATGCCAATCTTGCCGGTCTGTCGGTTCGCGACAGCCGTGTGTTGGTCGAAGTGAAGGATCCGGCAAAAGTCGCGGAAGGCGAACTCAAAGCCTGGGCACCGCGTGGCCTGGTTCACACCGCGCCAACGCGCTGGCAGATTGTCCTGGGTCCTGGCGCGCAAGCGATCGCGCAAAGTCCTGGCGCCTGATCCCGGGCTCTGCGAAAACACGCCGCTTTTGAAGGAAATCCGCATGTCCATTCTCCTGGAAATCTGTG
>CAYWWT010000101.1:0-9317 GCA_964461855.1 uncultured Rhizobium sp.
GGAACATCCGGCCGCTGCCGAAGAGGTCGCCGACCGTGTCCATGCCCGCCATGATTTTCATCAAGGTGGATTTGCCGGCGGCGTTGACGCCGACGATGTCGATCTTGGCGCCCGGATAGAAGGACAGCCAGATATCCTTCAGGACCTGCTTGCCGCCGGGATAGGTCTTGGACAGACCCTTCATCACATAAACGAACTGCGGACCGGCCATATGTTGATATTCCTGCTCTTGTGAAGAAACGGCGTCGCATGCGGCGCGAGCTCATTCTCGGGCGTCCTTTTAGGCCATCCCGGCTGCCGATTTCCACCGTTCCCTGCAACGGGCCCTCAATGCCGGAACCCGCCCTGTCCTGGCTTGTTCTACTTTCATGCTGCTGGAAGACATCAAACGCCAAACCGAAGCAATGACCGGGATTGCCCGGCCCGATCCGGGGCAAGCCCAGGCTCTGGTCACAAAGCGCAAGGCCAATGCCTATCGCTTTGGGGATGACGGCCTGACCCCGAACCATCCCCAATGGCCGCTGATTCACTATCGCGGGGCCGTGAAACTCGATCCTGCTTTCGACCCGGCGGCGATCTTCGAAGTCTTGTTCGACCGTCATGGCTGGCGGGACGGATGGCGGGACGGCATATACGAATTTTTGCACTATCATTCCCAAACCCATGAGGTGTTGGGGATCGCAGCCGGAAGCGCGACCGTGCGGTTTGGCGGCGCGAGGGGCCGCAATATTCGCTTGCACAAGGGCGATGTCATCGTTCAGCCCGCCGGGACTGGGCATCAACGCATAGCCGCGTCGCAAGACCTGTTGGTGGTGGGGGCCTATCCTGCCAAGAGCGTCTATGATGAGTGCCGCGCCACCAGAGCCGACCATGATCGCGCGCTCGGCGCGATCATGCGCACCCGACCGCCGCGCCAAGACCCGGTTTATGGCGCGAAAGGCCCCTTGAAGATGCTGTGGCAGTGACCTGCATCGGCACAGCCGGGTGGAACATTCCGGCCCGGTACAAAAATGATTTTCCGGCAGACGGCAGTCACCTCGCGCGCTATGCGGCGCGGCTTCGCGCTGTGGAGATCAACTCTTCCTTTTATCGACCCCATAAGCGGACGACCTATGAGCGCTGGGCGGCCAGCGTTCCCCCGGATTTCCGCTTTTCGGTAAAACTGCCGCGCACGATCACGCATGACCATCGGCTGAAGGATTATGGCGATCTGCTCGGCAAATTTCTGCTGGAAGTGTCCGGGTTAGGCGAGAAGCTCGGCATCCTTCTGGCGCAATTGCCGCCCTCTTTGGCTTTTGAAACAGAGACCGCCAATGCCTTCTTTCGCGCCCTATCAGGAAGCGGTGCGGCCATCGCCTGTGAACCGCGCCATGCAAGCTGGTTCACAAAGCAGGCTGAAGATACCTTGCAAAAAAGAGGCATTGCCCGTGTCGCTGCGGATCCGCCCCGCGGGCCGGGCGACGGCGAACCGGGTGGCGATACCCATACCGCTTATTTCCGCCTCCATGGCAGCCCCGAAATCTATCGCTCCGATTATTCGCGCGATGCGTTGCGGGCCATCGCAACGCGGTTGCGTACGCAGGATTGGTGCATATTCGACAACACCGCAGCATTTCACGCGCTGGGAAATGCATTGTCGCTGGACGATATTTTGCGGCGCGGACGCTAGCCCAGACGCTCTAAAACTTGATCTTGGCGCGGCTCAACAGCGAAACCGAGGTCGCGCCGGTCTGGCCTTGATAATTCATCTGATAGGAAGCATTGGCCTGAAGCGCCAGCGCGCCGTCCATGAAACTGGTGATGTAACCCAGTTGAAGATCGGTTTCCTGGGTCTGGCTGGGGAAGCGGTCATTGGCGATGAACAGGGGCGGCAGATTGCCGGAAGTGGAGACCGCGTTGAACCCGCTATTCGGCAAGCCAAGCGCGGGGCGCGAGAGCGCGAGACCCAGGGCGTCCTCGCCGAACAGGCCATGTTTCGCGATGGCGATGGAATAGGAGCGGGTGTCGATCGACGATGCCTGGCTGCGCTGATCGAGTTGGCTGAGGCCTTGGCCATACGCGGCGGTGGTCACCCAACCATTGCCCAGTTTCAGGCGCGCCATCATTTCCAGCGCGTCGGTATCGACACGGCTTCCCGTTCCAAGATTGGCGACCGGATCGGGAATCCGCTGCGTGTTGTGAAGCGCGCTGACGCCAAGATCGGCCCAGCTTGCAATATCCCAGGTCGCGCCGGCGAGCAGGGACCGCGAATAGCCATTGTCATATGCCAGGGGAAGGCCGGTCGCTGTCGGCAACAGACCCAGGCGATCGGCGCGGTCGCTCCACTCCGTCGCGCCAAGGCGCAGATGCACGTCCGATGTCGGCATATACGTCGCGCCGGCATAATGGCCGCCGCTGGCCAGCGCCAGGAATCCGTTTTCCGAAATCAGCGGCGATTGTGCGCCGTCGTAATTGCCGAAACGCTGAGTCAGATCGACGTCATAACCCGTATCCACAGCCAGATGCGCGCTAAGCGCGACGCTGGCGACGAAGCCGCGCGGCAAGGATGCCGTACCGAAACTGGTGTGGAGTGTCAGAGGCTCGCCCGCGAGCGCATCCTGGCCGTTACGCGCGGCGGGACCGCGAAGGGCAGATTCAGGAAGTCCGGCTGCCGATGGCGGAGCGATAGTCCCGGTGGCGCCAAAGGCCGTCAGGCTGGGCGGCAGGCGCATGTCCGCTGCTCCGGCCTGGCCCATAAGGGCAGCAAGACCGGCCGCAGCAAGCGCAGCCTGTAGCAAGCGTTTCATACCAGTCCTAACCGGAAAATCCGGCCCTGCGCCAGGGTACCAGCGGTGGGGGGCAATCTCAAGAAAAAGAGCCTGTTTTCCTGGTGTTTTTGGGTAACAGCGGCCGTTTTCGAACAGTCAGGGTAAATAATTCCGCGCAACAAAACTGCTTTTTACATCATTTTTATGGTATTTAGCGTCGCCTTGCTACGAAGCCAGGAACAGGCAGGCCCCTTTCCAGCCCCGCAAAACGGCAGCCGCCGTGTTGCCAAAAAATAGCTCCTCGCCCGGCCGGGGATTCACCCCCATGACCAGCAGGTCATATCCACGGCTGTTGTCTTTCAAGATGGCGTCCGCGGCCGCCGTGCGTTTGGAGATGCGCGTGGTCAGGCGGGCGCCATAGCGTTCGGCCAAATCGGTCATGTCCTTGAGCACGCCTTCTTCCCGCGAACGGGTGCGGGACCGGCCATCGGTCTGGGAAACATAGAGCGCGGTCACCCGCGCCCCAGTGGCCCGCGCCAGCACAAAACTCACTTCAGCGGCCCGGCGCGATGCCGGCGAGCCATTGACGGGAAGCAGGATGTGGCTGCGGGCCGTCAGAGAGGCGGCTTTGCCGTCGGCGGCTGCCAGTATGGCCAAGGGCCCGTCGAACCCGGAGGCCAGCTCCGTGATCTCCGGAAAGAAATTGCCGTCAGCGTCGTGAACTTCTTCCATGCCGATGAAGAGCAGGTCGTATCCCTTGCGCGCTTCGTCCCGCACAACCTCCGAGGCCTTGTCCACGGGCACGCGGGTGGTGAGATGAACCTTGTCGGGATTGGGCTCGGCGTCATCCTTGATGACTTTGGCTGCACTCGCCTTGGCGCCCGTCTTGACTTCCCGGGCGACCGGATCGGCGGATTGCTCTGCCGCGCCTTCGGTGACGGACACGGCCCCGCTTATGTCTTTGCGTTCCGTATCCTTGTCGCCCGGGCGCGCCGCCATTTCGTGTTTTTGCTGCTTCTGCTCTTCCCCATCCTCTCGCGCATTCTCGTTCCGCGAAACCGCGGGCTTTTCGCGCAAATCCGAATCGAGCTTCAAAATGGTGACCGGCATGCCGTGCCCGCCCGCCAAAAGGCCCGCCAGTCTTGCCGCCATCCGCCCGACCGGACCTGCATCGACCGCCAGAAGCAGACGCTCCAGATTGGGAACGAAGCCCCGTTCGTCGAGCCGCTCGCGCTCGATGCGTTTCTTCTCGCTCTCATTCATCGGCAGCTTGGAGAGCGCCGCGCGCAACATCGGCGGCATCGCCATGGTGGTCAGCATCGCCATGGTCACGATCATGGTGTAGAGATTTTGCGTCAGCGCCCCCATCGAAAGACCGATCGACGCCACGATCACTTCGGTGGAACCGCGCGCATTCATGGCGCAGCCCAGCGCCACGCCCTCGCGCCAACGCAAGCCGCCAATCATGCTGCCGGCAAAGGCGCCCGCGAATTTCCCGATCGAGGCGATCACGACCAGTCCCACTGTCAAAATCAGGATGGTTTGATCGCCAAGAATTGTCAGGTCGGCGGCAAGGCCCGACATGCCGAAGAAGATCGGCATGAAGAAAGCCGAAATCATGCCGCGCAATTGCTGCTGAATATGATCGGTCAGGATGGGGGACTGGCCGACCAGGACCCCCGCCATGAACGCGCCCAACACGGTGCGCACG
Source organism: uncultured Rhizobium sp. (assembly GCA_964461855.1). Taxonomy (GTDB): domain Bacteria; phylum Pseudomonadota; class Alphaproteobacteria; order Micropepsales; family Micropepsaceae; genus Rhizomicrobium. The sequence continues at coordinate 4,459 of CAYWWT010000101.1, forward strand.
CCCAGCATATGCGTGATCAGCGCCATGACGCCCATGATGGCGATGATCGCGGTAATGACGGGAAAATCGCTGCGAAAATTGTCATTGACCCAGCGGATGGCGGTGAACACCAGCCAGCGCCCCGCCGTGAAGCAGAACAGCAGAAACAGCAGCACGCCGCCCGCCGTCTTCACCACGCCCCATGCGTCCACACCACCGGCGCCGGCAATGCCGAAGGTCACGGCGATAATCACCCATCCCACCGTGTCTTCCAGAATGGCGGTCGAGACGATCACCTGCCCCAGATTGCGGCGCATGAAATTCATTTCGCGCACCACCATCGCGACGATCTTGATGGACGAGATCGAAAGCGCTGTGCCCAGGAAAAGCGATGGCACCAGCCGTCCACCGGGCATGTCGGGCATCAGCGATTCGGGGAGCAATTGGCCCAGCGCAACGCCGCAGGCGAAAGGCACCGCAATACCCATGAGCGAGACGGAAACCGCCGCGCCCTTCATCTTGCTCACCAGCTTCACGTCGGTCTCCATGCCGGTAAGCAGAAGAAGAAAAAGGATTCCAACCTGCGAAAGCCCGTCGATCATGGCTTTCTGCGCGGGATCGGAGGGAAAGATGAAATGCTGGGCCGCGGGCCAGATCGCGCCGAAGAGCGAGGGTCCCAGCACCAGGCCTGCCAGCAGGTTGCCCATCAGGGCCGGCTGACCCAGGCGCTGCATGGCTTCGCCCAAAAGACGTCCGGCCAGGAGCAGCAGCAGGATTTCAGCGACCAGGATCGCTTCCGCCTTGCCGCTGCCTGATGCGCCATTGCCGGCAGCGCCGCCATGGGCGCCTCCCGCCGCGGAAATCGCGTGTCCGGATACGGGATCGGCTGCCCAACCGTGACCGGCGAGCAAGGTCAGACACAAAGGGATCAGCAACCAGGCGCAAAAACGCACCGGGGAGTTTGTCAAAGATCGGATCATCAAATGGCTGCCGGAATAGGCGAAAGAACTGCCTCTCCGTAACGCGCCGCGAACCGGGACGTTGCTTTGCGGCGTTGCAACAAGATGGATCGCATGACACTTTCAGCGTGCGGAAACGGACGGATGACGATGTTGCGACATGGCCTGATCGGCGCGCTGCTTTTGCTGGCGGTGCCCGCGGCGGGCGCGGCCGACAAGGCCCCCGCACCCAGCCTCGGGCAGACTGTCTCTTTTCCGGGCGGGGTCGCCGTGCATCGCGATCTGGTCTATGCCCAGATCGAAGGCTTCCGCCCCCTGACGCTCGATCTCTATCAGCCCGCTTCCAAGCCGAAACAAGCACCCAGACCTGCAATCATTTTCGTGCATGGCGGCGGTTGGGCGGGCGGCGATGCGCGTCATCTGGATGGCTTCGACGATTTGCCCGGCCTGCTCGCGGGGCTGGCCGCCAAGAATTATGTGGTGGCGAGCGTCAATTATCGCCTTGCGGGCGAAGCGCATTTTCCCGGACCCGTTCAAGACGTGAAAGCGGCCATCCGTTGGCTGCGCGGCCATGCCGGGGACTACAATATCGATACCACGCGCGTGATGATCTGGGGTGCGGAGGCCGGCGGACAGATCGCGGCGCTGGTGGGCACCTCTTGTGGCGTCGCTCCGCTTGAGCCCGCTGCTGACGCCAAATCGAAAGTGACACTGGTTTCGGATTGCGTTCAAGGCGTGATCGATTGGTACGGGCCGATGGACCTTGCGAGCTGGACCCCCCCAAGCGCAGCAGATGGGACGACCAAGCTGGGCGCCCATCTGGGCTGCGAAGCAGCGGACTGCGCGCCAGGCCTGGTGCGCGCGGCAAGCCCCGTCTCTTATATCAGCGCCCTCACCCCGCCCTTCCTGATCCAGCATGGCTCGGCCGACACGCGCGTACCGCCCGATCAGTCGCAGGCCATGGATGCGGCGCTGCGTGCTCAGCATGTGCCGTCGGAAATTCTGGTCTATCCCGGCCTGGGCGCGGATTTCACCCGCGATGGCAACGCGGATGCCGGCGCGCGCGCCAAGGCGCTCTTTGACCTGGAAGCCTTTGTCGCCCGAACATTCCCGGTGGCGGAGACGGAAACCGCCAAGCCGAAATCCAAACCGGCCAAACCATCGCGAGCGACGGGCAAGAACCGCAAATGAGCGATCTCGACAAAGGCAATTTCGACTGGGCCGATCCCTTCAGGCTGGAGCAAGCGCTTTCGGCTGAAGAACGCATGGTCGTGAAATCGGCACGAGACTATGCCGCCGCACGACTCGCGCCGCGGATCCGCGATGCCTTCCGCAACGAGCAATTCGATCCCGCCATCATGCGCGAGATGGGTGCGATGGGATTTCTGGGCATGACCTTGCCCGAAGAATTCGGCGGCGGCGAACTTTCCTATACCGCTTATGGCCTGGTGGCACGCGAGATGGAGCGGATCGATTCCGGCTATCGTTCCGCGATGAGCGTGCAAAGCTCGCTGGTGATGCATCCCATTCATGCGTTCGGCAGCGATGCGCAGAAGACAAAATACCTTCCCAAACTTTCGCGCGGCGAATTGATCGGCTGTTTCGGCCTGACCGAACCGGATCACGGCTCCGATCCCGGTGGGATGGTCACGCGCGCGCAAAAGGATGGCGCGGGTTTTCGCCTCAATGGCGCGAAAATGTGGATCACCAATTCCCCAATCGCCGACATCGCGCTGGTCTGGGCCAAGCTGGACGGCAAAATCCGCGGCTTTCTGGTCGAGCGCGACGCCAAAGGCTTCTCGACGCCGCGCATCGATGGAAAATTCTCCTTGCGCGCCAGCACGACCGGCGAAATCGTGCTGCAGGATGTCCGGGTGCCGGAGGACGCGCTGTTGCCGAACGCTGGGGGGCTTGGCGCGCCCTTCTCCTGTCTCAACCGCGCCCGTTTCGGCATCGCCTGGGGCGCGATGGGCGCGGCGGAAGCCTGCTGGCATGCGGCGCGCGACTATACGCTGGCGCGCAAGCAGTTCGGCCGCCCGCTCGCCGCCAATCAATTGATCCAGAAAAAGCTGGCAGACATGCAGACCGAGATCGCGCTGGGCTTGAACGGCGCGCTCCGGCTGGGACGGATGATCGAGGACGGCAGCGCCTCTCCGCCACTGATTTCGCTGATGAAGCGCAACAATTGCGGCAAGGCGCTGGCGATCGCGCGCGAGGCTCGCGACATGTTGGGCGCCAACGGCGTGTCCGATGCCTATCCGGTGATCCGGCACATGCTCAATCTGGAAGCCGTCAACACCTATGAAGGCACCCACGACGTGCACGCCCTGATCCTGGGGCGCGCGCAGACGGGATTGCAGGCCTTCCAGCAGGAGAAACCATGACCGCCGTCAATTCCGTGACCGATCTGACGAAGGATGGCGAGATTGCCGTCGTCACGCTCAATTCACCACCGGTCAACGCGCTGTCGGAAATCATGCGCGAGGGCTTGATCGTGGCGCTGCGCCAGGCGGAAGCGGATGATACGGTCAAGGCAACGCTTCTGATCTGCGCGGGACGCACCTTCATTGCCGGTGCCGATATTTCCGAATTCGACAAGAAGCAGACCGGCGCCTCTCTGCGCGACGTACAGGACGCGATGGATGCCGTGAAAAAACCGATCGTGGTGGCGATCCATGGCACCGCACTGGGCGGCGGATTGGAAACCGCGATGTGCGGCCATTACCGCGTCGCGGTGCCGTCCGCCAAACTGGGCCAGCCGGAGGTTGCGCTGGGGCTCGTCCCCGGCGCGGGCGGCACCCAGCGCCTGCCGCGCCTCGTCGGCATCGAGAAGGCGCTGCAGATGGTGACAGACGGCAAGCCGATCTCTGCCGAGGAAGGCCTGGCGCTCGGACTGCTGGACGCGCTGATGCCCGAAAAGGAATTGCAGGTCGGCGCGCTCGCCTTCACCCGCCAATTGCTGGCGGCGGGCAAAGGCATCCGCCGCACCCGCGACCGCAACGAAAAGGTCACCGGCATCGCGCCGCAGGTCTTCGCGGACTTCCGTAGCCGTCACAATTTTCGCGGTTTCGACGCGCCGGGCGAGGCCATACGCTGCGTGGAAGCCGCCACCACCATGCCGTTCGACCAGGGCCTGGAATTTGAAGCGGAAATCTTTCGCGCCTGCATGGGATCGCTGCAGAGCAAGGCGCAGCGCTATGCTTTTTTCGCCGAGCGCAAGGCCTCAAAAATCCCCGGCCTTGCCGACGACACGCCGGTCCTTCCCGTAACGAAAGTCGGCGTGGTCGGTGCAGGCCTGATGGGCGGCGGCATCGCCATGGTTTTCGCCAATGCCGGAATTCCCGTGACGATCGTGGAGGCTGATGCCGCGGCGCTGACCAAGGGGCTTGGCGCGATTCAAAGCAATTACGAGAGCAGCGTCAAACGCGGACGCCTGTCGGAAGCGGATGCGCGCACGCGTTTTGGCCGCATCATCGGCACCTTGAAGCTGGAAGACTTAGGCCGCTGCGACCTCATCGTGGAAGCGGTGTTCGAGAATATGGCGGTGAAGAAAGATATCTTCTCGCGCCTGGACGGAATCGCGGCACCGGACGCCATCCTCGCCAGCAACACATCCTTCCTGGATATCGACGAGCTGGCGGCCGCCACGGCGCGGCCCGATCATGTCCTGGGTTTGCATTTCTTCTCACCCGCGCCCGTCATGCGGCTTCTGGAAATCGTGCGCGGCGCCAAAACCTCGGACAGTGTCCTCGTCACCGCCATGAAGATCGCCAAGGCCGCCGGCAAGGTCGGCGTGCTGGCGGGCAACGGGCCCGGATTCATCGGCAATCGCATGTTGCGCAAACGGCAGGACGCAGCGAACCAGCTGGTGCTGGAAGGCGCTTCTCCTTACGACGTCGATAAAGCGCTGACCAAATTCGG
>CAYWWT010000102.1:0-9251 GCA_964461855.1 uncultured Rhizobium sp.
TGCCGCCTTACGATGTGCTGGACGGCATCCTGGAATGCCTGGTGGAACGCGAAATGGGCTTCGAGGATACGGTGGCCAAGGGTTTCGATCCCGCCACGGTCAAGCGCGTCGAGCAGTTGCTCTATGTTTCCGAATATAAGCGCCGCCAGGCGCCGCCGGGGGTGAAAATCTCGCCGCGCAATTTCAGACGCGATCGCCGCTATCCCATCACCAATGCTTTCCGGGATGCGCGCTGATGGCTGAAACAATCGTCCGCGTCGCCCCGTCGCCCACCGGCTATCTGCATGTCGGCAATGCCCGCGCGGCTTTGCTCAATTTTCTGTTCGCGCATCATGCGGGCGGCAAGTTCATGCTGCGCATCGACGATACCGACGACACGCGCTCCAAGCCCGAATACGAAGCCGCGATCCTGGAAGACCTGGCCTGGCTGGGACTCAAGCACGACATCTTCGCGCGCCAGTCGGAACGGTCGGAGCGCTATCGCGAAGCTGCCGAAGCGCTGAAGGCGGCGGGGCGGCTTTATCCCTGTTACGAGACCGCCGCCGAACTCGACCGCCGGCGCAAGCGCCAGATGGCGGCGGGCAAGCCGCCGGTCTATGACCGCGCCGCGCTGGCGCTGACCGGGGACCAGCGCAAGGATTTCGAGGCGCAGGGGCGCTCACCCCATTGGCGCTTCAAGCTCAGCCACAACAAAGTGCGCTGGAACGATCTGATCCGGGGTCCGGTGGAGATCGATACCGCCACCCTGTCCGATCCCGTTCTGATCCGCGAGGATGGCCGTTTCCTCTACACCTTGCCGTCCGTGGTGGACGATGCGGATTTCGCCATCAGTCATGTGCTGCGCGGCGAGGACCATGTCACCAATACCGCGCCGCAGATCGAGATTTTCGAAGCGCTGAACGCGCCGGTGCCCAGCTTCGCGCATTTCGCCTTGTTCGTGGCGGCGGGCGGCGAAGTTCTGTCCAAGCGCGAAGGTTCACTGTCGTTGCGCACCCTTCGTGATGACGGGCTGGAGGCGATGGCGCTCAACGCCTATCTCGCCCATATCGGCACGTCGGACAGCATCGAGGCTGCGCCGTCGCTGGCGGCGCTCGCCGAAGGCTTTGCGTTCGACAAGATGGGCCGCGCGCTGGCGCATTTCGATATGGCGGAACTGACCGCGCTGAACGCCAAGACCTTGCACGCCATGCCCTATGAAGATGTGGCGGGGCGCCTGACGAAATTGGGCGTGGATCGCGCAACCTGGGATGCGGTGAAAGCCAACGTCGCGCGCCTGTCCGATGCCGCCGATCTGGCGCGGCTGGTGACGGGGCCGGTGACGCCCGTGATCGAGGATGCCGCTTTTGCGGCAAGTGCGCTGACGCTGCTGCCGCCCGAGCCCTGGGACGAGGGCACCTGGAGCCTCTGGACCAAGGCGGTGGGTGCACAAACCGGCGCCAAGGGCCGCGGGTTGTTCCACCCCTTGCGTCTGGCTTTGACCGGCCTGGAGCATGGACCGGAACTCAAAAAGCTGTTACCCCTGATCGGGCGGGCCAGAACCTTGGCCCGGTTGGAAGGAAAAATCGCGTGACGGCCACCTGCCGCATCATCCGGATTTCGATTTGCAGCTGACGCTGCAAAAACCCTTCTGCTCGCCCCCACAATTTGCCACTTTCTCAACCGCTCTCACGGTCTCGCCATGACTCTGCGCCTGTTCAACACCCTGACCAAGACCAAGGAAGACTTCGTTCCGCTCGCGCGCACGAATGTCCGCATGTATGTCTGCGGACCGACGGTCTATGACTTCGCCCATATCGGCAATGCGCGCCCGGCGATCGTGTTCGATCTTTTGTTCCGGCTGCTGCGCCGCGAATTCGGCGATGCCCATGTCACGTATGTGCGCAACATCACCGACGTGGACGACAAGATCAACGCGCGCGCCGCGGAGCGCGGCATTTCCATTCGCGAACTGACGGAAGAGACCGCGCGCATTTACGCGGAGGATGTCGGCGCGCTGGGGTGTTTGGCGCCGACCGCGACGCCGCGGGCCACCGAGCATATCGCCGAGATGGTGGCGATGATCGAAACCCTGATCGCCGGTGGCCATGCCTATGCGGCGGAAGGCCATGTCCTCTTCGACGTTTCGTCCAAACCCGATTACGGCAAGCTGGCCCGGCGCTCGCTGGACGAGATGCTGGCGGGCGCACGCGTCGAAGTCGCGCCCTACAAGAAAAACGCGATGGATTTCGTGCTGTGGAAACCGTCGGAAGCGAATCTGCCGGGCTGGGATTCGCCCTGGGGCCGGGGGCGTCCCGGCTGGCATATCGAATGCTCGGCCATGGCGGGCAAATATCTGGGCGAGACGTTCGATATTCACGGCGGCGGCATCGACCTGATGTTTCCCCATCATGAGAATGAAATCGCCCAAATCGAAAGCGCCCATCGCGATCATCCACTGGCGAAAATCTGGATGCATAACGGCTTCCTGCAGGTCGAAGGCGAGAAAATGTCCAAATCGGCGGGCAATTTCTTCACCATCCGCGATCTTCTGAAGGACTGGCCAGGCGAAGTGCTGCGCTTCAACATGCTGCGCACCCATTACCGCCAGCCGATCGATTTCACGTTCGATGGCTTGCGCGAAAGCTGGAAGACCCTGGAACGCTGGTATGAAGTGACCGAGCCTTTGGTCGATCCCGCGCCGGATGCGGGTTTCATGGCGGCGCTGCGCGACGACCTGAATACGCCGGCGGCCATCGCCAGCCTGCACCAGGCCGAGCCAGCGGCGCTGGCGGGCGGCTTGGGCTTTCTCGGCTTTTCCAATGTCCAGATGAAGATCGCAGCCAAGGCTGAAGTCGACGAAGTCGCCATCGCCGATGCCATCGCGGCGCGCAAGACCGCGCGGGCGGCCAAGAATTTCACCGAAAGCGACCGCATCCGTGACGATCTTCTGGCCAAGGGAATTGTTTTGAAGGACGGGCCGCAAGGCACGAGTTGGGAGTTGAAGCGATGAGCCGCGAACGCCTTTATCTTTTCGACACCACCTTGCGCGATGGCGCGCAGACCCAAGGGGTGGATTTCTCGGTCGAGGACAAGCGCCAGATCGCGCTGGCGCTCGATGGCCTCGGTCTCGATTACATCGAAGGCGGCTGGCCCGGGGCCAATCCCACCGACACGGCCTTCTTTGCAGAGCGTCCGCCGCTCAAGCGCGCCAGCTTCGTTTCCTTCGGCATGACCAAGCGGTCCGGCCGCAGCGCCGCCAACGATCCGGCCCTGGCGCCGGTGATGGATGCCCCGGTCGATGCTGTCTGCCTGGTGGGCAAGAGCTGGGATTACCAGGTCGATGTCGCGCTGGAGATCCCGCGCGAAGAGAATATCGACAATATCGCCCGCTCGATCGAGGCGGTGGTGGGCAAGAAGCGCGAAGCGATGCTGGACGCCGAGCATTTCTTCGATGGCTACAAGGCCAATCCGGATTACGCGCTGTCCTGCATTGCCGCCGCTTATGAGGCGGGCGCGCGCTGGATCGTCTTGTGTGACACCAATGGCGGCACTTTGCCGGAAGATGTCTACCGCATCGTTTCGGAGGCCAAGGCGAAACTTCCTGGCGCGGCGTTCGGCATCCATGCCCATGACGATACGGGGCAGGGGGTGGCTGTAAGCCTGGCGGCGCTGCGCGGTGGCGTGCGCCAGATTCAGGGCACGCTCAACGGGTTGGGCGAGCGTTGCGGCAACGCCAATCTCTGCTCGCTGATCCCGACGCTTTTGTTGAAGGAGCCTTACGCCTCGCAATTCGAGACGGGGGTCAGTGCCGAACAGCTCGCCCATATCACGCAGGTCTCGCGAATGCTGGATGAGATTCTCAACCGCGCACCGGGGCGGCATTCGCCTTATGTCGGCCTCTCGGCTTTCGCGCACAAGGGCGGCTTGCATTCCTCCGCTGTGCTGAAAGACCCGCGCACTTACGAACATGTGACGCCGGAATCCGTCGGCAATCAGCGCGTCATTCCCGTTTCGGATCAGTCGGGACGTTCCAATATTCTCGCGCGGCTGAAGGATGCGGGCATCGACCTGGACCCGAAGGATGTACGGGTGTCGCGGCTGCTCGACGAGGTCAAGCAGCGCGAATATCTGGGCTATGCCTATGACGGCGCCGAAGCCTCGTTCGAGCTGATGGCGCGCCGGGCGCTGGGCCAGGTGCCCGATTACTTCACGGTCGACAATTTCCGCGTCAGCGTGGAGCGCCGCCGCAATGCGTTGGGCGATTACGTCAGCGTATCGGAAGGTGTGGTCAAGCTGGACGTGGCGGGGCAGTCCATTCACAGCGTCGCCACCGGCAATGGCCCGGTCAACGCGCTGGACGCGGCGCTGCGCAAGGATCTCGGGAAATATTCCCGGGCGATCAGCGATCTCAGGCTTGCGGACTATAAGGTGCGCATTCTCACCAGCGGCACCGAGGCGGTGACGCGCGTGATGATCGAAAGCATCGACGGTCAGGGCCGGCGCTGGTCCACCGTGGGTGTGTCCGCGAACATCGTGGACGCCTCGTTCGAGGCATTGACCGATTCGATTACCTACAAGCTCTACAAGGAAAGCGTCGCGCCCTGAGGCGCCCTTCGCGGGTACGCCGCTCCGGTTACAGCGTTTTGCGAAGAATCTTTACACTCCCGCGGGACGCTTTTTGGCATTTCCCTTGGATTTGGAGGGAATAGGGGCAGTTACTCGTGTCTTTCGGATGCCGGACAAAAACGCTATGGTTCGCCCGATCCAGGTTCATTCTGGGGAACGTCACCAAGGGAGAGAAAAATGAAGGGTTTACTGACGATGGCTGCCGCGCTTGCGCTCACGGCCTCGTTTGCCGGCGCCGCGTCGGCGCAAGGCGCGATGTCCAAGGACGACCAGATCAAGACCGCCACCTCCGCTCTGCCTGCCGCGCTGCGTGACGGTGCCACTGTCATCGCCTATGACAGCAAGGGCCTGCCGCAGGTTCTGCGCCAGGGCAACAACAACATCTTCTGCGCCAATCTTTCGACCGCCGAAAGCTTCAGCGTGACCTGCCGCGGCGAGCCGCTGCGCGCCGTGCTGGATTTCCAGCAGAAGGAAAAAGCCTCCGGCAAGGATGCCAAGGCCGTCGCCGCAGCGACCGACGCTGCTTATGAATCGGGCGCGCTGAAGCGTGCTCCGGCTGGCAGCATGATCTATGGCCGCAGCGGCAAGACCCAGGCGGAAGCCCGCTCCATGTGGGTGGTTCTGATGCCGAATGTGAAGGGCGAGGATCTCGGCCTTCCCACCAAGCGCATGAACGCGTCGTCGCCCTGGATGATGCGTTCGGGCACGGCCGGCGCGCACATCATGATGCCGCAGACCGCGTCGATGGACGACATGCCGCCGCCGCCGCCGAAGCCGATGTAATGGCGGTTTGAAATTATCCCGGCTCGGGATGCGGACACGGCGCCCCCAAAAGGGCGCCGTTTTCGTTTGGCGGGGGATTGTTCCTCAGCGCAGGCGATGCTTTCGCGTCTTGCACAATATCGTTATGATGCTTCGTCAATATCCCAAAAAGACAAATCCAGGAGGAGGAAGATTATGAAGCTTTTACTCACGGCTTCGGCCGCGGCAATGCTGACCGCGGTGCTTGCGACCGGCGCGGCCGCGCAAACCATGTCCAAGGATCAACAGATTGCCGAGGCCGTGAAGGCGGCGCCCGAAGCGCTGCGTGCCGGTGCGACTGTGGTGAGCTACGACGCCAAGGGCGATCCGGTGGTGTTGCGTGAAGGCAATAACGGCATCGTCTGCACGCCCAACCGACAGACCACCAGCTACTCGGTCAATTGCTATGGCGCGGCGTTGCGTGCGCAACGCGATTTCGAGGCCAAGGAACGGGCCAGCGGCAAGGATGCCAAGGCCCAGGCCGCCGACCTGAAGGCCGCCATGGCGTCGGGACAATTGAAGCCGCCGCCGACCGGCACCGCCATGTACATGCTGATGGGCCAGTCCGAAGCCAGCGCGAAGGGCATGTGGGTGGTTCTGGTTCCCAACATGACCGCCGAAGCCACCGGCCTTCCGACGCAGCCAACCGAAAAGGGTACGCCCTGGCTGATGCGTGCCGGCACTCCGGCTGCCCATATCCATATCCCGCAGGCCGCGCCTGCCGGTTGAATAGTGTAGAAGCACGATACGGAAGCGGCGCCTGCGAGGGCGCCGTTTTCATTTCAGGGATTTGGTAGAATTTTTCGCGTCAGAACATCCGCCCGCCATTGGGGACCGGCAGCGATGGATGCAGCAGCACCACTTCGCCGTCGGCGTCGGGTACGCCCAAGGTCAGAACCTGCGACATGAATTTTCCGATCTGGCGTGGCGGAAAATTCACCACCGCGACCACCTGTTTTCCCACCAGGCCCTCGGCTGCGTAATGGCGCGTGATCTGGGCGGAGGAACGGCGGATGCCGATTTCCGCTCCGAAATCGATGGTGAGCTTGATCGCGGGCTTGCGCGCTTCGGGAAAAGGCTCGGCCGCGGTCACGGTGCCCACGCGAATATCGACTTTCAGGAAATCGTCGAACGTGATCGGGTCAGGCATTGAGCCGTCCCTCCAGGATCTTGAGCGCATCTTCCGGCCCGTCGGCCAGATAATAAAGCTTGAGGATCTTTTCGCGCGCGAAGCCCGCCTTGACGGTGGCATGCAGCATCGCGTCCAGCGCGTTGTAATAGCCGTTGACGTTCACCACCACGATGGGCTTGTCGTGCACGCCCAGTTGGGCCTCGACAGAGACTTCGAAGAATTCGTCGAAAGTGCCAAGGCCTCCCGGCAGCACCACGAAGGCATCGGACATTTGCAGCATCAGGGTTTTGCGCTCCTGCATGTGCGGCGTGACGATCAGCTTTTCTTCCGCGGATATCGGAGGTTCCAGGGCCTGGAGAAAGGCCGGGATGATTCCCTGGACATTGGCGCCGCCCTGCTGTGCCGCCCGTGCCACATCGCCCATCAATCCATTGCCGCCGCCGCCGAAAACCATGGACCAACCCGCCGTCGCGATGCCGGTTCCGATGGCGCGGGCGGCATCGCGAAAAGCGGGATCGTCGCCATAGGAGGAACCGCAGAACACGCAAATGGCAGGTTTTTGCTTGGGATACATGTCGCCATTGGGGTTGCGTGGGAAGCGGCATCTTCCTAAACAGGTTCGGCACTTAAACCAAGGGCGCGAGCGCCCCGGAAAGCGCGCGCCCCCATTGCATCGGCAACGGGCTATACCCAAATGAGCGTCGGACCTCGCGGCGCTCCCGTCATGGAGAGTTTCGTGCCGCGGTGGTTCTGGATTTTGGGCGCAATCGCGCTGATCGCCCTGGTTGCGGGGTATGTCAGCTTCGGCGGCGCCAATATGGGGCGGTAGGCATCATGGCACGGTCGGCGGTGGAAGAAGGGGACGGGGCGCCATCCTTCCGTCCGCTCTGGAGGTTGATGCCCTATCTCTGGCCCAAGGGCCGGCCCGACCTCCGTGCGCGGGTGATCGTTTCCGTCGTCTTCCTGGTTCTCGCAACCGGGTTCACCAGCGTCTCGCCGCTGATTTTCGGCTGGGCCGTGGATCAGCTCAGGCCAACCCCGGCCAATATCGCCATCGGTGCGGTGCTCTCGCTGATCAGCGCCTATGCAATCTCGCGCATCATGATGCAGGCATTCGCGCAATTGCGCGACGGCGTTTTCGCCCAGGTCCAGTATCACGCCATGCGCGAAGTGGCGGTGGAGACCTTCGCCCATGTCCATACGCTTTCGCTGCGCTTCCATCTGGAGCGCAAGACCGGCGGCCTGTCGCGGGTGATCGAGCGTGGCGTCAAGGGCATCGACACGCTTCTGTCCTTCGCTCTGTTCAGCATCTTCCCGACCGTGTTGCTGCTGGGTTTCTACAGCGCCATTCTCTTGATCGACCTCAATGCCTGGGTGGCGCTCTCCACCATCGTGATGGTGGTCGCCTATGTCTGGTTCACCTTCTGGATCACGCGCTGGCGCATCCAGTATCGCCGCGAGATGAACCAGTCCGACACCGATGCCAATACCAAGGCGGTGGACAGCCTGCTGAATTTCGAGACCGTCAAATATTTCAACAATGAGACGCACGAGACCAGGCGCTACGACGTCTCGATGGAGAGATTCTCCAAGGCCTCGATCCAGTCGCAGATTTCACTGTCCGTGCTCAATACGGGCCAGGCCGCGATCATGGCGGCGGGGCTGGGCGCGGTGATGGCGCTGACCGCCATAGGCATCTCGCAAGGCCAGTTCTCGGTCGGCCTGTTCGTGGCGGGCAACGCCATCCTGATTCAGCTCTATCAGCCGCTCAATCTTCTGGGCACGGTCTATCGCGAGATCACGCAAGGCCTGGTGGACATGGAGGCGATGTTCCGTCTGCTCAACCAGCCGCAGGAAGTGCAGGACAGGCCCGGCGCCAAGCCGCTGATCGTGACCGGCGGCGAAATCCGTTTCGAGAATGTCGTGTTCAACTACGACCCTGAACGCACAGTGCTCAAAGGCGTGAGCTTCACCGTGCCCGCCGGCAAGACCGTCGCGGTGGTGGGGCCTTCGGGCGCCGGCAAATCCACCATCAGCCGCATTCTCTATCGCTTTTACGACATCCGCGAAGGCCGCGTGACCATCGATGGCCAGGATATCCGCGATATCACCCAGCAATCGCTGCGCGCCGCCATCGGCATCGTTCCCCAGGATACGGTGCTGTTCAACGACACGGTGCGCTACAACATTGCTTATGGCCGCATCGGCGCGGATGAGGGCGATATCCGTGAAGCGGCGCGGCTGGCCCAGATCGACAAATTCATTGTCGATCTGCCGCATGGCTATGACGCGATGGTGGGCGAGCGCGGGCTGAAACTGTCGGGGGGCGAGAAGCAGCGCGTCGCCATCGCCCGCACCATCCTCAAGAATCCGCCGATCCTGCTGCTGGACGAGGCGACCAGCGCGCTCGACACCGGCACCGAGCGCGAGATTCAGGGCGCGCTCAGCGACGTGTCGCGCGGGCGTACCGCCCTGGTGATTGCGCACCGGCTTTCGACGGTGATCGATGCCGATGAAATCCTGGTGTTGGACCATGGCCAGATCATCGAGCGCGGCCGCCATTCCCAATTGCTGGCGCTGAATGGCCATTATGCGTCGATGTGGAACAAGCAACGCGAAGCCGCCGCCGCCCGCGAGAAACTCAAAGAAGTCGAGAACGATCCCGATGTGGCGCCGAACGTCGCCAGGCCAGTTCCGGCTTAAGCGTCGCGGC
>CAYWWT010000103.1:0-9250 GCA_964461855.1 uncultured Rhizobium sp.
AGCCGCGGATATTCACCGGACCGTCATGCACGATGTCGTCTGGGGTATGGCCATGCTCGAAGGCGGTGAGATAGACGAAGGGCTTGAAGGCCGAGCCGGGCTGACGCACCGCGTCGGCGGCCCGGTTGAAGGCCGATTGCGCATAGGAGCGGCCGCCCACCATGGCGCGGATGGCGCCATCCGGCGTCATCGCTACCAGCGCGCCTTGTCCGGCATGCAGCTTTTCGCCGTCGGTATCCAGGCCCTGCGCCACCGCGCGTTCGGCCATGTTCTGCATGTCGAGGTCGAAGCTGGTGCTCACCACCACCGCATCCGATCCTTCGCCCAATATGTTGTTCAGTTGCGATACCACCCAATCCACGAAATAGCCGGATTCCGGTGTGCCGGTGCCCGACACGGTGCGCGGCCGCGTCGCCTGCGCCTGGGCGCGTGTGGCGTCATCAATGAAGCCGACGCTCTGCATCGCTTTCAGAACCAGGGCCGCCCGCGCCAGTGAAGCATCCGCGTCTGCGATGGGATTGTAACGCGCCGGCGCCTTGACGCTGCCCGCCAGCATGGCGGCTTCGGTCAGGCTCAGCGTATCGGCATGTTTGCCGAAAAATTTCTCCGCCGCCGCCTCGATGCCGAACACGCCGGCACCGAAATAGACGCGATTGAGATAGAGGGTGAGGATCTGGTCCTTGGAATAGCGCGTCTCCAGATACAGAGCGAGCATCGCTTCCTGAATCTTGCGATCGAAGGTGCGGTCGGGATCGAGGAACAGATTCTTGGCCAGCTGCTGGGTCAGGGTTGAGCCGCCCTGCACGACATGGCCCGCCATCATGTTCCTGAGGCCCGCGCGCGCCATACCGATGGGATCGATGCCGAAATGACTACGGAAACGGCGATCTTCGATGGCGATGAAGGCGTTGGCCACGTAAGGCGGCAGCCGCGTGACATCGACCGAAACGCCGCGCACCAGGCCGCGGCGCGCAATCATGCGCCCCTTGTCATCCATCACCGTGATGTCGCGCGAAGCCGGGCCGGTCAGAAGATTGCGGACATCGGGCAGGTCGGAAAGAAAATGCGACCACAGGATCGCGCCGAAGATCACGCCCCAGACCAGAAGCATCGCGACGACGAAAGGCCAGACACGTTTTCGCTTCGGCGCCGGTTCCAGATCGTAGTCAAAATCATCTTCGTCTTGATCGTCGTCCACATCATCACGCCTGGGCACATAGCTGCCCGCGCCGCGCCGGATTATGCGTGGCTCGTCTTCAAAATCGTCGGATGGCGGCCGCTTCCTGCCCATGACCGATATGGTGGCTCTTAAGGGTTAACGGGGTTTTAAGAGTTCGTTAACCAGCCCCCGTGGCGCGATCGAGGCAGCCACAAGAGCGTTCACGATCCCAATCGATAGCCACCATCTTCGGTGACCACGATTTTCGCTTCCCCCACATTTTCCTCGATCTTCTTGCGAAGCCGGTAGATGTGGGTTTCCAGGGTATGGGTGGTGACGGTGGGGTTATAGCCCCAGACTTCGTGCAGCAAGGTTTCGCGCGCCACCGTCACGCCCGCGGCATGCAGGAACTTCAGGATGTCGGTTTCTTTTTCCGTCAGCCGCACTTTTTGGACTCCGCGCGACAAAAGCTTGGCGCCTGGCCGAAAAAGATAAGGCCCGATGGCAACCGGCGCGTCGTCATTGGCGGCGTGACGGCTGAGATGCTGATTCATCCGCGCCAGAAGGTCGGCAAAGCGGAACGGTTTCTCCAGATATTCACCCGCCGGCGGTGGCGCCTGCGGCTCCGACAGCAACAGGATAGGGGCGTTGAAGCCACGGCTCTTCAATTCGCGCGCCAAGACATCGCCCGCGCCGTCGGGCAAGTCCTGATCGATGATGGCCAGCGCGAAGCCGTCTTCGATCGGAAGGCCGCGTGCTTCCGCCGCGCTTGCCGCTTCGATAACGGTATAGCTGCCTTCGCGCGTCAGCTGTTCCGCCAGCGAGCCGCGCAGCAGGCTGTCATTGTCCACCAGTAAAAGGCGTTTTGCACCCGCCATGCCGTTCCGATCTTTGTGCGCCGCGACAATAGACCGATTTGCGCTGGCTCAAAAATATTGCACCCGGCAATTTCTGCCGCAGATCGTGCGGGGTGCGATGAAATTCCTGCAATAGAGCGGGTTTTTTCCTGGCAGGGCGCTTGCTTGCCCAACTGTCATGGCCATCGATCCCGTGCTTTCCGCTGCTACCGCTTCGCCATCCCTGCCGGTGGCGGCCAAGACAGCGCCCAAATCCTCGGACTGGGATTTTTCCTTCCACAATCTGCTTTCGATCCTCAATCCGCTGGAGCATCTGCCCATCGTCGGCACGATCTATCGCGCCATCACCGGCAGCCATATCGGCGTGCCCGAACGCATCGCGGGCGACGCGCTGTATGGCGGGCTGTGGGGCGCGGTTTCGGGCGCTGCCGATGCCGCCTTTGAAGCGATCACCGGCAAGGATTTTGGCGCGACGGTTCTGGCGCTGTTTACGGGCGCGCACAAAGACAGCGCGGTCGCGCGCAACAAGACGGCGGTGACGCCCGCCAAGCTTGCGGCGCTGTCGCAGGACAGCGCGCCCGATGCCGCGCCGGATGTCATGGCGCTGCAGGCTTCGCTCAGCCAGAAGGGCGTCGATGGCGATCTGGCGCAGCGCGCCATGACGGCCTACCGCAAATCGATGCTGCTGCCTTCCCTGGTGCCCGCGAGTTAGCTAGTCTCGCCGCCATGGATCTGACCGTTTCCAATTCTGCTGCCGGTACCGTGATGGACTGGGGCGCCGGCCCGCGCCGCTGCGCGGTGGGGCCCGCCGGCATTGGCGCGAACAAGAAGGAAGGCGATGGCAAAACCCCCATCGGCGTCTTTCCGCTCCGCCAGGTCTTCTGGCGCGCCGACCGCACACAGAAACCGCAAACGATTTTGCCCGCGCGGGCACTGACACCCGAAGACGGCTGGTGCGATGCGCCGGGCGACCCCAACTACAACAAGCTGGTCAAGCATCCTTATCCGGTAAGCGCCGAGCATCTGTGGCTCGACAGTCCTGTCTACAACATCATTGTCGTGGTCGGATTCAATGACGATCCGGTGGTGTCCGGCGCGGGCAGTGCGATTTTCCTGCATCTGGCGCGCGACGGCTATACGCCGACCGCCGGATGCGTAGCCTTGACCGATCACGATCTGCGCGCCGCCCTGGCGCAATTCCGCGCCCAGGACCGGGTGCGGATCATGTAGTCCTCATGCTTCGACAAGCTCAGCATGAGGAGTTGTTATCCTCACCCTGAGCTTGTCGAAGAGTGAGGAGCGGTTCGCGCTCCGAATATCGCGCTCCCCACGCGCACATGGGTGGCGCCGAAGCGCACCGCCAACTCGAAATCCCCGCTCATGCCCATGCTGAGCTGATCGAGGCCATTCTCCCGCGCCAGCTTGGCGAGGAAAGCAAAATGCGGTGCGGCATCGTCATCCGCGGGCGGAATGCACATCAGGCCTTCGACCGGCAGGCGGCGCTCGCGCGCATAGGCAATCAGCCCCGCCGCATCGGCGGGCATCGCGCCCGCCTTCTGCGGTTCCTCGCCTGTGTTCACCTGTACGAACAGGCGCGGGCATTTTCCGCTTCTGTCGCGCTCGGCAGCGAGCGCATCGGCCAGCCGCGTCCGGTCCAGGGTCTGGATCACATCGAACAGCGCTACGGCCTCTTTCACCTTGTTGGTCTGAAGCGGGCCGATCAGATGCAATTCCAGGTCGGGATATTCCGCTTTCAGCGCCGGGAATTTGCCTTGCGCTTCCTGGACCCGGTTCTCGCCAAAGATGCGTTGCCCCGCCGCCAGCGTTTCGCGCACGGCATCGGCGTCCATGGTCTTGCTGACGGCGACCAGTTTTGTATGGGGCGCGGGCGCGATTGCCGCCTTCCGCGCCGCGTCGATGCGGGCCAGTATGTCGGCCAGATTCTGAAGGATGCTCATGACGGCCGCGAACCTATCAAGAGCTGCCGCCCGCCTCAACGCAGGTTTTCTGGCTTTGGTGACGGATGATGACCGTCTGCCCGATCCGCTGCGCGCCGCGCGTGCTTTGCCCAAGGGCAGCCTGGTGATCGTGCGTTCGCGCGACACCGCGCGCCGCCGCGCGCTGGGTGAAGCGCTGCGCGAAGAGACACAAGGCCTGATCCTGCTGGCGGCGGACGATCCCGTCCTGGCGGACCGGCTGCACGGCCTGCATCTGCCGGAAATTCGCGCGGGCCAGGCGGCGCATTGGCGCGCGCGCCGTCCACATTGGCTGATCACGGTTGCCGCCCATTCGCCGCGCGGACTGCATGCGCCTTATGCCGATGCGGCGCTACTCTCGCCCGTCTTCGCCACCAAAAGCCATCCAGGCGCAGCCTGGCTGTCGGCGCCGCGTGCGCGGTTGATCGCGCGGAGCGCATCGCTGCCGGTTCTGGCGTTGGGCGGCATCACTGCGCAGAACGCGGCGCTTCTGTCCGGCTTTTCCGGGATTGCCGGAATTTCGGGATTAGACGTGTAGATTGAGATGCAGGAAGCCCGCATCCATCTTCAGCTGCGGCGCGCCGTTGAAAAAGACGCCGCTGTCGCGCGCATAGTCCAGCCGCTGCCAGCCGCCGGTGATTTGCCAATTGACATTGAGCTGGTAACCCAGCGACGCCTGATACCCGTTCAAACCCAGCCGCGAGCCGTTCAAGCCCAGGCTTGCGACATTGCCGGCGGTCGCATTGCCGTACTCCACGCCCGCGAGCCATTGCCCATAAGTGGCGGTTGCGCTGACATGCAACGCGCGCGTGGATGCGCCGTCATAGCTGCGCGTGATGTCGAAAGCATAGGCATTGCTGCTGCGATAAGAACCGCCCAGGGACAGGCTGAGATCGTCATTGACGCTGTAGTCGGCACGCAATCCGAACCCCAGATCGCTGACGCCGCGCTGGCCGAAAAGCTTATGCTCGCCGCGCCCTTCCGCAATCCCGCCATAGCCGGTGAGGCTCACCGGTCCCACATCGGTGGAATAGCGCAGCCCCGCTTCCCAGATCGCGGCCTGGCGCCCGGGCACATCGGGCCCTGCATTCACGAAGGGCAGGAAATTCTTGCCCTGGTTCGGCGTGAAGGACAGCGCCAGCTGCACGCCGAACAGGGCCGGGCTGACATAGGCAAGCTTGGCGTAATTGGACGACGCGCCGATGGCGGTGCGCAGCGCGAAGGCATCGCTCGCGGCATGGCCGGTAAGGGGATCGCGGAAGAAGGTGGTCTGGGGATCGTCCAGCGACACCTGGGCATCAACCTTGGGTCCGCCCGCCGCCACAACATAACCCGCGCCATCGGTCTGGCCGAGTTCGATCCGGCCAAGCCCGGTGCGGACATCGGCGAACAGCTTTTCGAAAAAGTCCCCGCCATAGCGGCCCCGGGACAGCCGGTCGCTGACGGCGAAAGTGGCGTTGAAGCCGAGTTGCAGACCGCTGTCATAGTCGCGGTGCAGCCGAGGCATCAGCTTGGCCGATCCCGAGGCCCAGGGTTGGCCCGGAGGACTGGAGTCAAACAGGGCGCCGCTGGCGGTGCCGCCGACCGAAAGCTGGGCCTCGCCCACCGGAACTTCCAGGCGCGAAAGGCTCAAATCGTCGGCATCCAGCGCCAGGGCCGGCGTTGCCGCCAGAAACCAGCCCAGGGCTGCGCCTGCCGCCCGCACAGCATTGCTTTTTGGAAATCCCGGCCCGCTCATAAGCCCTTCTAACATAAGCCAAACCGGGGTGCTTGCGACAAGGCGCGCGCCGTTGCGCCCATTGCGCCGTGCCAGTATAAGCCGGACAGGCCAGGGGGTGGACGGTAACCCTGTTGGGCACCGTCGAAGGAACAGACCTGATGCGAATTCTGCCCGTTTTGCTGTGCGCTGCCGCCTTGCCGGTCCTGGCGGCCTGTGGCGGCAACGAGACCACCACCGACATGGACACCGGCGCCACCATCGTGGCGGGCGGTCCGGGCAAGATGACCCTGGGCGTCAATTCCTATCTCTGGCATGCGTCGCTCGATACCCTGTCCTTCATGCCGCTGGCCAGTGCGGATCCCTTCGGCGGCGTCATCATCACCGACTGGTATGTCGCCCCCACGCTGCCGGACGAGCGGCTCAAGGTCACGATCTACATCATGGACCGCAATCTGCGCGCCGACGGGCTCAAGGTCGTGGTCTTCCGCCAGACCCGCAGCGGCGCCAATTGGAGCGACGCCGCGCCCTCACCCGACACCGCGCACAAGCTGGAAGACGCCATCCTCACCCGTGCGCGCGAATTGCGGCTGGCGACCTTGAACCCGCGCGCGTAAAAGACCATCCGGGCCTGCTCTGACGGCCTTTTTATCTTGTGCCGTATCGAGAGGCTTCACGCATGGCGCGTTACAACGCCAAGGAATCCGAAAAACACTGGCAGGCCGAATGGGACAAGCGGGCGCTGTTCAAGACGCCCGACCATGGCGACAAGCCCAAATGCTATGTGCTGGAAATGTTCCCCTATCCGTCGGGGCGCATCCATATGGGCCATGCGCGCAACTATGCCATGGGCGATGTGCTGGCCCGTTTCCGCCGTGCCCAAGGCTATAACGTCCTGCATCCGATGGGATGGGACGCGTTCGGTCTTCCCGCCGAGAATGCGGCGCGCGACAAGGGCGTAAGTCCGCGCGACTGGACCTATGAAAACATCGCGCATATGCGCGACGGACTGAAGATGCTGGGCCTGTCGCTGGACTGGTCGCGCGAATTCGCCACCTGCGATCCGGAATACTATCACCAGCAGCAGAAGCTGTTCCTGCAATTCTATAAAGCCGGCTTCGTCTATCGCGGCGAAGCGGATGTGAACTGGGACCCGGTCGATCAGACCGTGCTCGCCAACGAGCAGGTGATCGACGGGCGCGGCTGGCGCTCGGGCGCGGTGGTGGAACGGCGCAAGCTGTCGCAATGGTTCTTCAAGATCACGGATTTCGCGGAAGAATTGCTGACCGCGCTCGACACCTTGGATCAATGGCCGGAAAAAGTCCGGGTCATGCAGAAGAACTGGATCGGCCGCAGCGAAGGCCTTCGCTTCCAGTTCACCTTGTCGGATGGTGAGAAGCTCGACGTCTTCACCACCCGTCCCGACACCTTGTTCGGTGCCAGCTTTGTCGGCCTGTCACCGGATCATCCGCTGACTCAGGACCTGGCCAGGACCGATCTCAAGCTGCAGGACTTCATCGCCGAATGCCGCAAGACCGGCACGGCGGAAGCGGAAATCGAGAAGGCGGAAAAGCTGGGCTACGATACCGGCCTCACCGCCGCCCATCCCTTCGATCCGAACTGGAAGCTGCCGGTGATGGTGGCGAATTTCGTGCTGATGGGCTACGGCACCGGAGCAATCTTCGGCTGCCCCGCGCACGACCAGCGCGACCTGGATTTCGCCCGCAAATATAAGCTCGGCGTCGTGCCGGTGGTGGTGCCGTCAGACGCCGATGTGAAAAGCTTTGCCATCGGAACCGAGGCCTATGTCGGTCCCGGACGTCTCGCCAATTCGCAATTCCTCGACGGCATGACGGTGGAAGAGGCGAAAGCCGAAGTCGCTTCGCGCCTGGAAAAATCGGGCATCGGCGAACGCACGGTGAACTATCGCCTGCGCGATTGGCTGGTGTCGCGCCAGCGCCCCTGGGGCTGTCCAATCCCGATGGTGCATTGCCCCAAATGCGGCGTGGTGGCTCTGAAGGAAAGCGACTTGCCGGTGCTGCTGCCGGAAAAAATCGATTTCTCGAAAAGCGGCAATCCGCTCGACCGCGATCTGGCGTGGAAGACGACCACCTGTCCCGATTGCGGCGGTCCCGCCACCCGCGATACCGACACCTTGGATACTTTCGCGGATTCGTCCTGGTATTTCGCGCGCTTCTGCGATCCCCACGCCGAGACGCCGGTCAACAAGGACGCGGCGGATTATTGGCTGCCGGTCGATCAATATATCGGCGGCATCGAGCATGCGATTCTGCATCTTCTCTATGCGCGCTTCTTCACCCGCGCGATGAACCGGCTGGGCCTGATCGGGATCAAGGAACCCTTTGCGGGCATGTTCACCCAGGGCATGGTCTGTCATGAGACTTATCGCGACGCCTCCGGCTGGCTTTCACCCGACGAAGTGGTGAAGGAAGGCGGCAAGGCCTATCGCCTCGACAATCATGCGCCGGTCGAAATCGGCTCGTCGGAAAAAATGTCCAAGTCGAAAAAGAATGTGATCGCGCCCGAAGCGATCATTTCCGACTATGGCGCCGACACCATCCGCTGGTTCATGCTGTCGGATACTCCGCCCGAACGCGACATCGAATGGACCGATGCAGGCGCCGAAGGCTGCTGGCGTTTCGTGCAGCGCGTCTGGCGCCTGGCAAGCGAAGCCGAAGGGCTGCCTGCGCCGGGCACCGCCGCCGCGCCGTCGGACGAAACGTCGAAAGCCTTGCGCCAGTCCGCGCACAAGGCGATCGCGGCCGTGACCGAGGATTTGAGCGGGCTGCGCTTCAACCGCGCGGTGGCGCAGCTCTACATGCTGTCCAACGCCATTGCCGATGCGCCCAAGGCCGATGGCGCGACGCGGCGCGAAGCGCTGGAAGCCCTGGTGCTTTTGTCCGCGCCGATGATGCCGCATCTGGCGGAGGAATGCTGGCGCGCGCTGGGCCATGACCGCCTGGTCGCCGAAACCGCCTGGCCCAAACACGATCCCGCGCTGCTCAAGACCGACACGGTCACCATCGCGGTGCAGGTCAACGGCAAGCGCCGGGGCGAGGTCACAGTCGCCCGTGATGCCGACAACAAGACCGTGGAAGCGGCGGCTTTGGCGGAAGACGGCGTGAAACGGGCCCTGGACGGTGCGGCGCCGAAAAAGGTCATTGTCGTGCCGGGCCGAATTGTTAACATCGTGGCATGATCTCTCCCCCTCCGGCCTTCGCAGCTTTGCTTTTGCGCTCCGGCTCGCGCCTACGCGCTGCAAGCGCTGCTACGGCCACCTCCCCCATCAGCATGCTTCGCATGCACGGGGGAGGCGGGGCTGTGTTTGCTGCGGCGATTTTGGGGTGTTTGCTTCTCTCTGCCTGCGGATTTCATCCACTGTATGGCGGCGGCAAGCTGGCGCCGCAGCTGGCGGCGATCTATGTCGAGCCGGTGGCCGAGCGCGACGGCTATGAGTTGCGCAACCAGCTGATCGATCTTCTGGGATCCGACGGGCGCGAGGCGGGCAAGGCCTATCGTC
>CAYWWT010000104.1:0-2222 GCA_964461855.1 uncultured Rhizobium sp.
GACGAAATCGGTGTCGCAGAAACGGCAGACCGCCGCGTCGCGGTCCTTGTCCAGCCCGCTCCAGAGATTGCAGCCTGCAAAGCGCAGGAACACCGCGGCGCGTCCGGTCTGGGCGCCCTCGCCCTGGAGCGTGTAGTAAATTTCTTTGACGCTATAGGTCATTCGGCTTTTGCCGGCAGCGCTTCACGGTACTTTTCAAACCCTTTGGCGCGCAGATCGCAGGCGGGGCACGCGCCGCAACCATAGCCCCAATCATGCCGGTGCGTACGGTTGCCTTCATAGCAGGTAACGCTTTCCTCCACGATCAACGAAACCAGGGCCTCACCGCCCAGGTCCCGTGCCAGCGTCCAAGTCGCGGCTTTGTCGATGAACATCAGTGGCGTGTGGATTCGGACCTCGCGCGCCAGGCCCAACGAAAGCGCTTTGGCGGTCGCCTGGATGGTATTGTTGCGGCAATCCGGATAGCCGGAGAAATCGGTCTCGCACATCCCGCCGACCAGGTCTGCAATATCCCGGCGATAGCCCAGCGCCGCCGCAGCGGTCAGGAACATCAGATTTCGTGCCGGAACGAACGTATTGGGAAGACCGTCGCGCCCCATTTCGATCGCCATGCCATCCGTCAGCGCGCTGCCGCCGATCGCGCGAGGCGCAGAAAGTGGGATGAGATGATCGTCCCCGAGGCGGTCACGCCATTCGGCGTGAATATCTCCGATGGCGCCGAGCAGGCGCGGGCGCGCCGCCAGTTCGGCGGCATGACGCTGACCATAGTCGAATCCGATGGTTTCGACCTGTTCAAAACGTTCCAGTGCCCAGGCAAGGCAGACTGTGGAATCCTGCCCACCGGAAAATAGCACCAGAGCCCGATTTTTTGTCATGGCGGGCTCTCTAGAGCATTTCGACAAAAAACACACGGGAGAAGCGCAATTGTCGCCCCCCGCGCAATATGAGAGATTGCGGGCCCTAGCTCAAAATTCTCCACAAGCGACCCTGTTCTATGCCATTCGCCCTTCACCCCCTTTATGTCCTGTCGGGTTTCGCGGTCGGTTTCCTGGTGGGAATGACGGGCGTGGGCGGGGGCTCGTTGATGACCCCGCTTTTGATCCTTTTGTTTCACGTTCATCCCGCCACCGCCGTGGGTACGGATCTTCTCTACGCAAGCATCACCAAAACCGGCGGGTCGCTGGTACATGCCTTCAACCGAACCATCGACTGGCGTGTCGTGATCCGCTTGGCTTCGGGCTCGCTTCCCGCCGCGCTCGCAACGTTGGTTGCGCTTCATTTCCTGAAGCTCGACCCCGCCACTTACAGCGCCCTGGTCACCAAGATCCTGGGCCTGGCGCTTCTGGCGACGGCCCTGGCCTTGATATTTCGCCGGCGCTTGCTGTCAAGCTATGCCCGCCGGGTGGGGGTTCTCAATCCGGACCAGACACGGCGCTACACCATCCTGACCGGAGCCATTCTGGGGGTGCTGGTGACCATATCTTCGGTCGGCGCCGGGGCCCTGGGCGTGACCGCTTTGATCCTGCTGTATCCGGAACTGCCAATTGTCCGGATTGCCGGCTCGGACATTGCCCATGCCGTTCCCCTGACCCTGATCGCCGGGCTCGGGCATCTGATGAATGGCGGTATCGATGTGACGGTGCTGGAGTCGCTTCTGGTGGGATCCCTGCCCGGTATCTTCATCGCCAGCCTGTTCGCGCCCCGCTTGCCGGATCTGGCATTGCGCCTGATCCTGGCGGCGACCCTGACGGTCAGCGGCCTCCGCCTCCTGGTCGTCTGATGGCTGCAGGCACCCCTTCCCGCGCCTGGCAGCGCATGCTGAGCGGTCGCCGCCTCGACCTGCTGGAGCCCAGCCCGCTCGATGTCGAGATCGAGGATATCGCCCATGGCCTGGCCCGGGTCGCCCGCTGGAACGGCCAGACCAAGGGGCCACACGCCTTTTCGGTGGCGCAGCATTGCGTCCTGGTAGAGCGCCTGGTCGCTGATTTGAGCCCCCGGCTGAGCCGGGACGCGCGCCTGATGGCGCTTCTTCACGATGCACCAGAGTATGTTGTCGGCGACCTCATTAGTCCCTTCAAGGCCGCTATTGGCGTCAATTACAAGGATTTGGAACTGAAACTTCAGTCCGCAATTCATCTGCGGTTTGGCCTGCCGGCGCTGGTCCCCCGCCCTTTGGCGCTCCTGTTCAAAAAGGCCGATCATCTTTCGGCCTATTTCGAGGC
>CAYWWT010000104.1:2322-9241 GCA_964461855.1 uncultured Rhizobium sp.
ATCGACGATGTCGCCGATCCGGCAAATGCGGACAACCCGCCCGGCCGCGACCATGTCGAGCGGCTGTTGGCCTTCGGCCGCGGTTGGGATGGCCGCTCTCCGCTGCTCATTCATTGCTGGGCTGGCATCAGCCGGTCCATGGCCTCCGCCTTCGTTCTTCTTTGCGACCGGCTGGGGCAAGGCCGCGAGATCGATATCGCGCTCGCGATGCGTAGGCGGGCGCCCCATGCCAGCCCCAACACGCTCCTGGTTCGCCATGCCGACGAAGCGATGGGGCGCGAAGGACGCATGGTCAAGGCGCTGAGCACAATGGGCCAATCCTTGTCGGTGATGGAAGGCGTTCCCACCGTCTTCCCGTTGGTCGGGCTGTGAATACCGGCGCCATCAGCATCGGACTGTCGGCCGCCATCGTCTCGGTCGAGAGCGGGCAGCCTTGTGCGCTGGTCGTCACGCATGCGGACGGCGAGGATTCGCTTCCGTTCGGGCCGTTTGATCCCGGCTCGCAGCGGACGCTTGAACAGGGCTTGCGCAAATGGGTCGGCGAACAAACCCATTTCGATCTCGGTTACACCGAACAGCTCTACACCTTTGGCGATCGCGGACGGCATCTGCCCGCAACCGGCGGTGAAAGCGACGCGCGATTGGTATCGGTCGGCTATCTGGCGCTGACACGACAGGGCAAAGAGGATGGCACCGAGGCCGCGCGCGATACGCGCTGGCGCGGCTGGTATCATTATTTTCCCTGGGAGGATTGGCGGGATTCGCGCCCTGGCGTGATCGATGCCGTGCTTCTTCCCAGGCTGAAGGAATTTGCCAAGGCTGCGCCCGACGCCAAGGCGGCGGAGCTGCGCCGCGATCGCATCCGGCTTTGTTTCGGCATGGATGGCGTCGCCTGGGATGATGAGAAAGTGCTCGAGCGCTACGAGCTTCTCTATGAAGCGGGGCTGGTTCAGGAATTCGCTCGCGACAATGGCCGGCAGGCCCAGGAAGTGTTGGGCGCCGGCATGATGTTCGATCATCGCCGCATCCTGGCGACGGCGATTGCGCGCCTTCGCGGCAAGATGAAATATCGCCCCGTGGTATTCGAGTTGATGGCTGCGTCCTTCACCCTGCTGGAGTTGCAGCGCACGGTCGAAGCCTTGCTCGGATTGCGCCTGCACAAGCAGAATTTCCGCCGCCTGGTGGCCGAACAGGGGCTGGTCGAAGGCACGGGAAAATTCGCGGCGTCCGTGCGAGGCCGGCCGGCCGAATTGTTCCGGTTCCGTCGTGAAGTGCTGCGCGAGCGCCCCGCCCCCGGTCTGCGATTGGGCGCGCGCCGTTGAAAGCTTTGCGGGACTTTGGTTTCCTGTCCCCTGTCATGGAGGTGATCATGAAAGCATCGGTTCTTGTTGCTGGCGCGATGTGTCTGGGATTGGCGGCCTGCGCCTCGCCCAACCAAGGCAATCCCAACGGCGACGCGTATGTGGGTGCCCCAGACAGCCTCTACAATGCGAGCGCCAATCCGCCGAAGACCAACGGCTCTGTATCCTACGATCCGGTTGGAGCTCTGCCGCCGGAACCTTTGCCATCCCCGAACGGATCACCGATGGCGCCCGCAGCAGGCACTATGCCGCGCTGAAATTTGTGCCAGACCTTGAAGAAGGCTTCTGGCTCGGAGCCGCTCAGGGGTACCCAGATATGGCAGTTTCTGGACGCAGGCATGCAGCGTGCGCCGGGCCATCCCCTTGACCGGATTATACTCGGGTGTAGCATTAAGCGACTGACCGGCCCTTGACGGCCGGGTTTTTTGCACCAGATATATACTCTAATTGAGCATTATTCTGACGACGCAAGAGGCGCACTGGAGAGCCGCATGGGTCTGGAACTAGCCTACACCGATGCCGTCGCGCGGGTAACTCAAGGGCTTTATGCCCGGGTGGCCAAGGTCATTCCCGAGATCGAATGGCCGACCCATGCGCCTCTCATTGCCGAGATCAACCGGCTGAAGCGCGAAAAGAATGCGGTCATCCTGGGGCACAATTACATGACCCCGGAGATCTTCCACTGCGTCAGCGACTTCACGGGCGACAGCCTGGCCCTAGCGCGGGAAGCGGCACGCACCGATGCGGCGGTCATCGTCCAGGCGGGCGTACATTTCATGGCGGAAACCTCGAAGATTCTTTCGCCGGAAAAAACCGTCCTGATCCCCGACACCCGCGCCGGCTGCTCGCTGGCGGCTTCCATCACGGGCGCCGATGTGCGGCTGCTGCGCCAGAAGCATCCCGGCCTGCCTGTCGTGACCTATGTGAACACGTCGGCCGAGGTGAAAGCGGAAAGCGATATCTGCTGCACGTCCGGGAACGCGGTACGCGTGGTCGAAGAGATCGCGCGCGCGTTCGGCACCGACACGGTGATCATGATCCCCGACCAGTATCTCGCCCGCAACGTCGCGGCGAAGACCGGCGTGAAAGTGATCACTTGGGCGGGCGCTTGCGAAGTGCATGAACGTTTCACCGCCGACGAGATCCGCGCCTATCGCGCGCAGAATCCCGGCGTCACCGTACTGGCGCATCCCGAATGCCCGCCGGAAGTGGTGGCGGAAGCCGATTTCGCGGGCTCGACCGCCGCCATGATCGGCTATGTCGGCGAGCATCGTCCCGGCCGCGTGGTGATGATCACCGAATGCTCGATGAGCGACAATGTCGCGGTAGAATATCCCGACGTTGATTTCGTGCGGCCCTGCAACCTCTGCCCGCACATGAAGCGCATCACGCTGCAAGGCATTCTGCATTCGCTCCAGACCATGACGGCCGAAGTGACGGTCGATGCGGCGGTCTCAGCTCGGGCGCGTGTCGCCATCGAGCGCATGCTGGCGGTGAAGGCTTAAGCGATGGCGCGTATCGACAATGTTATCGAGACCGACGGGGCGCTGATCCTGGGCGCGGGCATCGCGGGTCTGTTCACGGCGCTGAAATTGTCGCCCTTTCCGGCTTTGGTTCTTGCCGGATCGCGCCCCGGCGCATCGGGTTCCAGCGCTTGGGCGCAAGGAGGAATAGCAGCGGCGGTCGGTGAAGGCGATGATTGGCGAAGCCATGCCGCCGACACCGTGGCGGCGGGCGCGGGCCTTTGCGATCCGGAAATTGTCAGCCTGGTGGCGCGCGAAGCGCCCGAACGTATCGCCGATTTGGTGGCAATGGGCGTGCCCTTCGATCGCGATGCGGCGGGCGCGCTGGCGCTGGGCCGTGAGGCGGCGCATTCGCGCGCCCGCATCGTGCACGTGGCCGGCGACAGGGCCGGCGCCGAAATTTCCCGCACGCTTGCTGCCCAGGCGATGCGGACGCCTTCGATCCGGATCATGGAAGGTTTCCATGCCGTCGAACTGGCAATGGAAGACGGCGAGGTGACAGGCCTGTTCGCCCGGCATGGCACGGGACCGGACGCCCGGCTGGTATTGTTCCGTGCGCGGGCCGTGATCTTCGCGACCGGTGGATTGGGTGCGCTCTATGCCGTCACGACCAATCCTCTCGAAGCCCGCGGCGAAGGCCTTGGCATGGCGGCCCGGGCGGGTGCGGTGATCGCGGATCCCGAATTCGTCCAATTCCACCCCACCGCGATCGATATCGGCCGCGATCCCGCGCCGCTGGCGACAGAGGCTTTGCGCGGCGAAGGCGCGATCCTGGTCAACGACCAGCGCGAGCGTTTCATGATATCGATTCATGCCGATGCGGAACTGGCGCCCCGCGATGTCGTGGCGCGGGCCATTCATCGCCAGATCGCGAGCGGCCATCGCGTGTTTCTGGACTGCCGCGAAGCCATCGGCGAGAAATTCGCTACCCATTTCCCCACTGTTCATGCCGCCTGCGCGTCGGCCGGGATCGATCCGGCCGTTCAGCCCATTCCCGTGGCACCCGCCGCGCATTATCATATGGGTGGGATCGCGTCGGATGCCTCGGGCCGCTCGTCGCTCCCGGGTCTCTGGGTCGCGGGCGAATGCGCTGCGACGGGCCTTCATGGCGCAAACCGCCTTGCCTCCAATTCGCTTCTGGAAGGTTTGGTGTTCGGCGCGCGCGTGGCCGAGGATGTGCGCAATGGCATTTTGACGGGCGCTGCCCATGGCCAGCCCGCAGCGCCGGCAGCGTTTGCGCTGCCGCCCCCGCCGCATGTGCTGCGCGCCGCCATGACCCGGCATGTCGGATTGGAACGCGATGGCCAGGGACTCGGCGAAGCGCTGGCAGTCATCGCGCGGCTGGAACAGGCCAGCGGCGGTGAGCCCGCTCTGCTCAACATGCTGGCGACGGCGCGGCTTGTCACGGCCGCGGCCCTTGCCCGCACCGAATCCCGTGGCGGCCATTGGCGGAGCGATTTTTCCAGGACCCGTAAGGACGGCGCACGCACCTTCATGACCTTGGCGCAGGCTGCCACGAATGCCGGCGCGTTCCGGCGGCAGGCGCGTTCATGACCCTGGCGTTGGAATTCAGCCGCCCGCCCGCGGCGCTCCTGATCGAGGCGCAAATCCGTCAGGCTCTGGAAGAGGATTTGGGGCGTTCCGGTGACGTCACGTCCGACCTCACCATTGCGGCGAGTCAGATGGGATCCGCACGGCTCGCGGCCCGCAAGCCCGGCCGGATCGCGGGTCTTGTCGCCGCCGGGATCGCATTTCAGCTGATCGATCCCGGTCTGAAATTCGACGTCCTTGTTCCGGACGGAAGCCCGGCCGAGGCCGGCGCAATTCTTGCCACGGTCTCAGGCCCTGTTCGCGCCATCCTTACAGCCGAACGCGTCGCGCTGAATTTCGCCGGCCATCTTTCCGGCGTCGCCACCGCCACGGCGGCGTTGGTCGAGGCCGTGAAAGGCACGAAGGCGCGCATCGTTTGCACGCGCAAGACCCTGCCCAATCTCAGAATTCTGCAGAAATATGCGGTGCGCTGCGGCGGCGGTTTCAATCATCGCTTCGGCTTGGACGATGCCGTTCTGATCAAGGACAATCATATCGCGGCGGCAGGCGGAATCGCGCCGGTGCTGGCTCGGGTGCGGGCCGGTCTCGGCCATATGGCCAAGGTCGAAATCGAAGTGGATACGCTGGCGCAGCTGGAAGAAGCCTTGTCGCTGGGCGCCGATACCATCCTGTTGGACAATATGCTGCCTGACGATCTGAAGCGCGCTGTGGCGCTAACCGACGGCCGCGCGGTGCTCGAAGCCTCGGGCAACATTACGTTGCAGACGATACGCGCGATTGCCGAGAGCGGCGTGGATTACATCAGCTCGGGCGCGATCACGCACAGCGCCGTCAATCTGGATATCGGCCTGGATCTCTGAAGTGTGACGTATCAGCTGTCGCGGGCGCGCGGAACGCCGTTGCGATAGAAGACATGGTTGCCGATCTGGCCGGTCTTGACCAGGGTCGGCGCCCAGACCGGCTCCGTGGTACTGGCGTGATAGTTGGTGGCGCCGCCCGTCGTATCCTTGCGCCAGGCCTGGTCGGTGAGGATTTGCGCGGCCAGGCGTTCGGAATTGAGCCAGGCGATATCGTCCTTCTTGCGGTGCAGGTCGCCATTGCAGGCGAAAGTGAACTGGCAACCGGGGCGGCCGGCGCCTTCATAGACCACCGCGCAGATCGAGTGGCCGTAATTGCCGGAATTCATGCGATGGAAGACCACTTCCGCCACCGCCTTCTGGCCTTTGTCGCCCTCGCCGCGCGCTTCGTAATAAAGCACTTCCGACAGGCAGCGATGCTCGGCCAGAAGCTGGTTTTTCACCGCGTCGGCCGCGGTCAGCTTCACGGGCTCCGGGGCGATGGTCTTGACGACCGCGGGTGTCGCCAAAGCGATCCTTGCCATTGCCGCATGGTTGGTGAGCGAAGCGCCCACTGCGGCGCTGGCGGTGGCGAGGATGATCGCCAAGGCAGCGATAAGCACGCGGTCCGACCGCGACAGCGCGTCACTGGTTCTTTTGGTCATTGGGGAATTCGACTCTTTCGGCTTTTGGTTTCGCTTCGTCTATCTGGCTTGCTCTATTTCGCGTCCCGCTTGCTCTGCCCCTTCACCGGCATCACTTCGCGTTTGCTATTTCGATTAGGCTGGTTCGATTTCGCTACGTCCTCAAAAAGTTCCGAATGGTCCATTCACAGGCAGAGCGGTTTGCCTCAAGCAAACCCGAATCGTCAAATGAAAATTTTCACAAATCTGACACAGCGTCATGAACCAAGAAAACCCAATGTTTCCTTGGTTCTTTTATCATCAGCCCTTTTTCTTTCTTTCCGCAAGTGCAGCTTGCGCGGCCGCCAAACGCGCTACGGGAACACGGAATGGCGAACAGGAAACATAATCCAATCCGGTGTCGTGGCAGAAACGGATCGAAGCCGGATCGCCGCCATGCTCGCCGCAGATGCCGAGCTTGAGGCTGTTGCGCGTCTTGCGACCGCGCGTCGCCGCGATGCCGATCAATTCGCCGACACCCTCCACATCGATTGAAACGAATGGGTCGCGCGCGATCACGCCCTTGTTGATGTACTCGTTCAGAAACATGCCGGCATCGTCGCGCGACAGGCCCAACGTCGTTTGTGTCAGGTCATTCGTGCCGAAGGAAAAAAATTCGGCGGTCTCCGCGATCTCGGCGGCGCGCAAGGCGGCGCGCGGCAATTCGATCATGGTGCCGATCATGTATTCCGGAACGCTGCCCTTGGCCGTCTTGATGTCTTCGGCGACACCGGCGATGCGGGCCGCAAGCCGATCCAGTTCGGCCTTGTAGCCCACCAGTGGAATCATGATTTCGAGCTGGACGGGCTTGCCGCCCGACGCCACGACATTGGCGGCCGCTTCCAGGATGGCGCGGGCCTGCATTTCATAGATTTCCGGGTAGGTAATGCCCAGGCGGCAGCCGCGATGGCCCAGCATGGGGTTGGATTCATGCAACGCCGCGGCGCGGGCCTGTAACTTTTCCA
>CAYWWT010000105.1:0-3962 GCA_964461855.1 uncultured Rhizobium sp.
CACGAATCTTCCTTATCCATTACTCTCCAAACTACTTGACTTTGGTATCTTGCTGGTTGGCGCGAAACCCAGGCCCAGCACGCCCGCGCCGATCTCGTTGGCGATTTCGCGCGTCTGCGCCAGATGGGTGTTCACTTCGGCGCAGGTCTCGTGAATGCTTTTGAGCGGCGCGCCGGACAATTCGAACTGCCCGCCCGGCTCCAGGGACAGCGACGCACCGTTCAGGCTGTTGCCGATGATGTTCTCGCCTTCTTTCACCGGCTGCCAGCCGAAGCGCTGCATGCCTTCCAGCAACTGACGGATGCCAGGCTCGCCTTCATAGCCGAGCGGCTTCAACGTCTTCGGGCAATAGACGAACTTCTCGTGCTCGGTGCCGATGCGCCAGGCGTCTTTGGGCTTCATCCCCTTGGAGAGGTGATGCACCAGATCGTCGCGGCTCTGAATCAGGCCGCCGGCGGATTGCGGAATGGACATGCGCTTCCTTTAGGAGCGTAAGACCCTGTCGGTATTGTGTGAATTGGCCCCAGCTCAGGCCAACACTTAGGCATGCGCCGCTGGCAACACAAGATGACAGAAGATCAGTTTATTTTCGTATTGACTTAATTAAGCAGTATGTGAAATATAAGGGATGACCGCCGCCCATTTCTCCGCCCTCGCCGATCCCACCCGCCAACGCATCGTGGAAATGCTGGCGGGCGGCGCGCTTTGCGCCGGCGACATTGCCGATCAATTCGAGCTTTCCGCGCCCGCGATCTCGCAGCACCTCAAGGCGCTGCGCGAGGCCAAGCTGGTCAAGGTCCGTGCCGAAGCCCAAAGGCGCATTTACGAACTGGATCCCGAAGGCGTGGCGGAATTGTCGGATTGGGTGGCGCGCATCCGCGCCTTCTGGAATCCGCGCCTCGATGCCCTGGAACAAGCACTGAGGAAGACGTCATGACAAACCAAGGCCAGGTGATCGCGGAATCCGCCATTCAATTCGTGCGCCTCCTGCCCGCGCCGCCGGACAAGACCTGGACCTTTCTTACGGAGCCGGCACGCGTCGCCGAATGGTATGGCGAAGGCGTGATCGAGACCCGCGAAGGCGGCAAGGTCGAATTGATGGGCGGACATATCCGCGGCGTGGTGACCGGATGGCGACCGCAGCAATTCTTCGCCCATACCTGGAATGTTTTTGCCCCCGGCGAAACAATATCCGGCTGGCCGGTCAGCTATCTCGAATTCGCGCTCGCGCCCGAAGGCGATCAAACCAGGCTGACGCTCACGCATCGCCCCATTCCCGAACGGATGCAACCGCAGACCATGATGGGCTGGCACACATTTCTGGACATGCTCGAAGCCGCGACAGGCGGCCGTCCTGTCGGCACACGCAGCGATACCATGAAAAAGAACGCCACGCTTTACGGCGTCGATCTCAACAATCTGCAAAGGTGAGGACGATGGAAGATTACGGCAAGCGCATCGATGCCCATACGGTCCGTTTCGAGCGGCTTTTGCCGGGACCGGTGGAGAAAATCTGGGCCTATCTCACCGACGGGAAAAAACGCGGCGAATGGTTCGCGGCAGGTGATCTTCCCGCCAAGGTCGGCGACACGTTCGAGATGCGCATCAAGCACAGCGATCTGTCGCCCAACAAATCCGCGCCGCCGGAACAATTCAAGCAGATGGATATCACCGGGCATCGCGCCACCGAAAAACTCCTGGCGCTGGAGCCCATGCACCGGCTGGCCTATACCTTCGGCCACGATCATCCACCGGCCTCCGAGGTGGAATTCGTGCTGACGCCGGAAGGCGACAAGGTTCGCCTCACCCTCACCCACCGCAAAGTGCCGGACCGGGCCTATGCCGTGAATGTGTCCGGCGGCTGGCACAGCCATCTGGCGATTCTTCAATACAAGACCGAAGGCAAGACCCCGCCGCCCTTCTGGGATGTGTGGCGCGAAACCGAGAACAGCTACGAGCAGCGGTACGACTGACCATGGCAAAAGAGATCAACCCCTTCCTGATGTTCGCCAGCGGCGCGGAAGCGGCGATGAATTTCTACATGTCGCTGTTCCCGGATTCGAAGATCGAATCCCTGACCCGCTATGATGCGGAAGGTCCCGGCACTGCAGGAAGCGTGAAGCAAGCCACCTTGATGCTGTTGGGCCGCCGGCTGGAGTTCTTCGACAGCCCCGTGCGACATGCTTTCACCTTTACGCCTGCGATCTCCTTCGCGGTCGCATGCGAGAGTGCCGACGAGGTCGATCACTTATTTGCGCAATTGTCGGAAGGCGGACAAGCGCTGATGGGATTGGACGCCTATCCCTTTGCGCGTCGCTTCGGTTGGGTGAATGATCGCTTCGGCGTCAGCTGGCAGTTGCGCTTCGTTTAAGTCCAATCACCCCGGACCGATTGCCAGATCGCCAAAGCGGCCAGAGCGGCGGTGTCCGCGCGCAGAATGCGCGGGCCCAACGTCACCGGAGTCACAAAGGGAAGGTCGCGCAACCTTTCGCGTTCCACAGGATCAAAGCCGCCTTCGGGACCGGTGAGAATTGCGGCGGGTCCCTCACCCGCCTCGCGCGCGGCATCGGCAAGCGGCCGCGCCTCGCCGCCTTCGTCGCAGAAATAGATTCGCCTTTCCTGCGGCCAGGCTGCCAGCAGTTTTTCCAGCGCCGTCACTTCGCCAATTTCCGGGATCGACAACCGGCCGGACTGTTCCGCCGCTTCGACTGCATTGGCGCGAAGTCTCTCGTCCTTGATACGGGTCACGATAGTTCGCCGCGTGAAGACCGGCTGCAGCCTTGAAACCCCCAGCTCCGTCGCCTTCTGCGTCAGATAATCCGATGGGGTCTTCTTCACCGGCGCGAACACCAGCCAGAGGTCGGGAACGCCACGCTGCGGCGCGGTGCGCGCGGCGACGCTCAACGCGATGCCGCGTTTGGTGGCCGCCGTAATTTCTGCCCGCCATTCGCCGTCGCGGCCATTGAACAGCAAGACGCGATCGCCCACGCCCGCGCGAAGGACGTGAAGCAGATAATGCGTCTGCCCATCATCCAAGGTGACGGTCGCACCGGTTTCCAGCGCAACCGCGACAAAAAGCCGGGTCAATCCACCCGCTTCTTTCAAATCAGAAGCCATGCCACACTTGTCCTCGCATGAGCCTGTCCTCGCAAGCCCCCGCCGACGCCGTTCCCAGCAATTGGGTCGAAGCGACACCGCGCTGGATCAGACCCTGGCTGCAACTGATGCGCCTGGACCGGCCGATCGGCTCCTGGCTGCTGTTCTGGCCCTGCGTCTGCGGCCTGGCGCTGGGTGCGATGGCGGACGAGCGTTCCTTCACGGATTGGCGCGATCTTTATTATGTCGTGCTGTTCGGGCTTGGCACCGTCATCATGCGGGGAGCCGGTTGCGCCTTCAACGATATCGTGGACCGCAAGATCGATGCCCAGGTGGCGCGCACGCGCGGCCGTCCCATCCCCTCTGGCGCCATCAGCGTGACCGGCGCTTGTGTCTTTGTGGTTTTCCTGGCCCTGCTGGGACTGGTCATCCTGCTGCAATTCAACCGCCTCGCCGTAATTCTGGGCGTCTCCTCGCTTCTGCTGGTGGCCGCCTATCCTTTCATGAAGCGGATCACCTGGTGGCCGCAGGCCTGGCTGGGACTTACCTTCAACTGGGGTGCGCTTCTGGGATTTGCGGCCCAGACCGGCCACATCGATTTGCCCGCCCTTATTCTCTATGCCGGGCTTTTCTTCTGGACCCTGGGCTACGACACGATCTATGCGCATCAGGATCGCGAGGATGACGAACTGATTGGCGTAAAGTCCACCGCGCGGCTGCTGATGCAGGACAGCGGCAAATGGATTCTGCGCTTTTATGCCATCTGCTTCACCCTGGTGCTCACGGCAGGCTTCGCCGAACATGCGGGCTGGCCCTTCGGCTTCATCATGCTGGCGGCGGGCGCGCATTTTTTGCGGCAGGTGCGC
>CAYWWT010000105.1:4062-9085 GCA_964461855.1 uncultured Rhizobium sp.
TGGCGCGCTACATTCTCGATCATCCCGAGATCGCGCGCGGCAAGCGCGTGCTGGATTTCGGCGCCGGCTCTGGTCTTGTCGGATTGGCCGCCGCCAAAGCCGGCGCTGCGCATGTGATCGCCGCCGACATCGATCCCTTCGCCGTCGCCGCGGCGGCGCGCAACGCACGCGTCAATGGCCTGATCCTCGAGACGACGTCACGGGACATGATCGACAGCGATGATGTGTTCGATCTGATCCTGGTGGGAGACATGTGCTACGAGCGGCCGCTGGCGGAAAGGTTGATGAACTGGCTGAAAGCATCGCGGGCCGAGATTCTTCTGGGCGATCCGCGACGCTCTTATTTTCCGAAATCGGGATTGACGCTACTGGCCTCCTATAGCGTACCAACCACGCGTGAATTGGAAGACCGGGAGATTCGCGAGACCGGAGTCTGGCGCCTCGACCGGGACTAGGCGAATCCTCACCGCTCTGTCACAGTCCCCCGGTCAACAGGGGGAACTGCATGGCGGATATTCCGGAAAATCCCAATGATGAAGGCGATCTGAAGCGATCGCTGGGACCGATCCACCTGATCTCGCTGGGCATCGGTTGCATCATCGGCGCCGGTATTTTCGTCCTCACCGGCCAGGCCGCCGCCACCTATGCCGGCCCCGGCGTGGTCTATTCCTTCGCCATCGCGGGACTGGGCTGTCTCTTCGCAGGTCTCTGCTATTCCGAGTTCGCCAGCATGATTCCCGTCGCTGGCAGCGCTTACACTTACACCTATGCCACCTTGGGTAAGTTCGTGGCCTGGATCATCGGCTGGAACCTGGTGCTGGAATATCTCGCCGCCTCTTCCACCGTGGCGGTGGGCTGGTCGGGCTATTTCAACGATTTCATGTCGCATCTGGGCTATCCGGTCCCCGCCATGTTCAATGGCGCGCCTATCGCGATGCAAGGTTTCAATCACTTCGTCACCACAGGTTCAGTCATCAACCTGCCGGCTGTGGTTCTGATCGGCCTGATCACCACCATCCTGGTGATTGGCGTGACGGCATCGGCGAATTTCAACAACGCGATGGTGGCGGTCAAGCTCACCATCGTGCTGGTGGTGATCTTCGCCTGCTATTCCTACATCGTGCCCGCCAACCACGTGCCCTTCGTTCCGCCGAGCACCGGCGAAATCGGACATTTCGGTTGGACCGGCGTGTTCCGCGCCACCGGCGTGCTGTTCTTCTCCTATATCGGGTTCGACGCCGTCAGCGTCGCCGCCCAGGAAGCCAAGAATCCGCAGCGCGATATCCCGATCGGCATGCTGGGATCGCTGATCATCTGCACCGCACTCTATATGGTGATGTCGTATGTGCTGACCGGCATCGCGCCCTATCAGACCTTGAATGTCGCCCATCCCGTCAGCAAGGCGGTGGAAGCGTTGCCCGGCACGGCCTGGCTGACGCAATACGTCAATATCGGTGCGGTGGTCGGATTGGCCTCGGTGGTGCTGGTGCTGCTTCTGGCGCAATCGCGGATCTTCTATGCGATGGGCCGGGACGGGATGATCCCCTCGGCCTTCCACAAAATCCATCCGCGCTTCCGCACACCGTACAAAAGCTCGATCATCACGGGCATCTTCTCTGCGCTGCTGGCGGGCTTTCTGCCCCTGGACATCCTGGGCCAGCTGGTTTCCATCGGCACCCTGGCGGCCTTCGCCATCGTCTGTTTGGGGGTCATGGTGCTGCGTGTTCGTGCGCCGCACGCCAAGCGCCCGTTCAAGACGCCGCTGGTCTGGATCACCGCGCCGCTCGGCATCGCCATGTGCCTGTTCATGATGGGCTTCCTGCCGCTCGATACCTGGCTCAGGTTGGCGGTTTGGACGGCGATTGGTCTGGTGGTTTATTATTTCTATTCCTCCAAGCACGCAAAACCGAGCAGGTATCAGGTGAAAAACCTGCCGCAGGAATAAGCGCGTGAGCGACAACCCGGCGCTTTTGGTCCCAGATCCGGTCATCGCCGAGGACGTCAAGCTTCACCGTGCGCTGGGCCCCGTTCATCTGACGATGATCGGGGTCGGTGCCACCATCGGCGCGGGCATCTTCGTGATCGCCGGGACGGTCTCGGCCCAGCATGCGGGCCCCGCCGTGCTGCTGTCCTTTGTGATCGCGGCGACCGGCTGTTTCTTCGCCGCGCTCTGTTACGCCGAACTGGCGGCGATGATCCCCCAGGCCGGCAGCGCCTACACCTATACCTACGCCACGATGGGCCGCACCATGGCCTGGTTCATCGGCTGGAACATGGTGCTGGAATTCGGTGTTTCCGCTTCCACCGTGGCGGCGGGATGGTCCGGCTATTTCCTCAACCTGCTTCGCAGCTTTGGGATCAACTATCCGGCTGCCTGGGCCAATGCGCCGATCGCGGGCACCGGCATCTCCGACATGCATCTGACCGGCGCAATCGTGAACCTGCCCGCCGGATTGATCATGCTGGTGATCACCGCCATCCTGGTGGTGGGCATCAGCGAATCCGCCCGCTTCAATGCCGCCATGGTGATATTGAAGGTCACCATCATCGCGGTGGTGATTATGTTCGGGCTGCCTTATGTCCATGCCTCGAACCTTCAGCCCTTCATCCCGCCCAATACCGGCACCTGGGGTCATTTTGGATGGTCGGGCGTGCTGGCCGCTTCGGGCACCGTGTTCTTCGCCTATGTCGGCTTCGAGACCGTTTCGGTGGCGGCCCAGGAAACCCGCAATCCGGAGCGGGATGTCTCCATCAGCATCCTGTCGGCGCTGGCCATCTGCACCTTGCTCTATGTCCTGATGTCAATCGTGCTGATCGGCATCATCGACTATCACTTGCTGGATGTGCCCGATCCGGTCTCCTTCGCCCTGGAACGCCATCCCAACCTAAAATGGCTGGTGTTCCCGGTGAACATCGCCGCCATCGCGGGCCTGATCTCGGTAGCGTT
Organism: uncultured Rhizobium sp.; assembly: GCA_964461855.1. Classification (GTDB taxonomy): domain Bacteria; phylum Pseudomonadota; class Alphaproteobacteria; order Micropepsales; family Micropepsaceae; genus Rhizomicrobium. Next base: position 7,010 of record CAYWWT010000105.1, read on the forward strand.
CGGCTCGCTCTACGGTCAGAGCCGCGTCTTTTACGGCATGGCGCGCGATGGATTTTTGCCGCCCGCTTTCGCCAAAGTGCATCCGCGGTTTCGCACTCCGCATCTGTGCACCATTATCATCGGCGTCGTCGGTGCGGCGATCGCCGCGATCTTTCCTCTCGACCTTCTGGCAGACCTGGTTTCCATCGGCACCTTGCTGGCTTTCATTTCGGTCTGTGTCGGTATTCTGATCCTGCGCAAGACCGCTCCCAATATCAGGCGCAAGTTCCGCACGCCCTGGGTCTGGGCCGTTGCGCCCGCCGGCATCATCACCTGCGGAGTGATGATGTTCAGCCTGTCCAACGGCACCTGGTGGCGCCTGGTGATATGGACCGCGATCGGGTTCCTCATTTACTTCGCCTATGGCATCCGGCATGCAGCGCCATCGAAATGGTCCGTGTCTGACGAAAGCTGAACGCCATGGCCTACCGTTCCCTGCGGGACTTTCTTGCCCAGCTTGAGAAAGCGGGCGAGCTGGTGCGGGTGAAGGAACCCGTTTCCACCGTTCTGGAAATGACCGAAATCCAGACCCGCCTGATCGCCGACGGCGGGCCGGCCGTGATTTTCGAGCGCCCCGTCAAAGCCGACGGCACGCAGTCCGACATGCCCGTGCTGGTCAATCTGTTCGGCACGGTCAAGCGCGTGGCGATGGGCGTCACCATGGGCGCAAAAACCCGCACCACCGCGATGGATCTGCGCGAAGTGGGCGAAATTCTTGCGCAGCTGCGTCAGCCGGAGCCGCCACGTTCGCTGCGAGAAGCGACCTCGCTTCTGCCGCTGGTAAAAACCGTTCTGGCGATGAAGCCGAAGACAGTCTCGAGCCCCGCCTGCCAGGAAATCGTCTGGCGCGGAGACCAGATCGATTTGACAAAACTGCCGGTGCAGACCTGCTGGCCAGGCGAGCCCGCGCCGCTGATCACCTGGCCGCTGGTGGTGACCAAGGGGCCGGGCGAGGCGCGGGAAGACAATTACAATCTCGGCATCTATCGCATGCAGGTCTTGAACAAGACCCAAACCATCATGCGCTGGCTGAAGCATCGCGGCGGCGCGCAACATCATCAGCGTTGGGCGCAGGAAAAAACCGCCCCCCTGCCCGCCGCCATCGTGTTGGGTGCCGATCCGGGCACCATCTTGGCGGCAGTGACGCCGGTGCCCGAGACATTATCGGAATACCAGTTTGCGGGCCTGCTGCGCGGACAGGCGGCGGTGCTGGCTGACTGCGTCTCACAACCGCTGAAAGTGCCCGCCGAAGCCGAGATCGTGATCGAAGGCGAAGTTTCGCTGTCCGATTATCGCGATGAAGGCCCCTATGGCGACCATACCGGCTACTACAATTCGGTGGAGCAGTTTCCAGTCTTCACCGTCACCGCAATCACCATGCGGAAGAATCCGATTTACCTTTCCACCTATACGTCGCGGCCGCCGGACGAACCGTCGATCCTGGGCGAAGCGCTGAACGAGGTGTTCGTGCCCCTGATCCGCCAGCAATTTCCCGAAATCGTAGATTTCTGGCTACCGCCGGAAGGATGCTCCTATCGCATCGCAGTCGTCAGTATACGGAAAGCCTATCCCGGCCATGCCAAGCGCGTGATGATGGCGGTGTGGTCCTATCTGCGCCAGTTCATGTACACCAAATGGGTGATCGTGGTGGATGACGATATCAACGCCCGCGATTGGAAAGACGTAATGTGGGCGATCTCCACGCGCATGGACCCCGCCCGCGATATCACCGTGATTGAGCACACGCCGATCGATTATCTGGATTTCGCCTCGCCGGAATCCGGCCTGGGCTCCAAGATCGGGCTGGACGCCACCAACAAACTGCCGCCGGAAACCAAGCGCGAATGGGGCAAGAAGATCGCGATGGACGAGAATATCATCCGCAGCGTGACGGAAAAGTGGTCGCGCCTGGGGCTGCCCGGCAGCGGCAAGCCGATCTGGAAATAAGCCCACTTGTCCGCCCGCTCAGGTTGTGGCCTGATCCTCTGATAAATGGGCGGGGGCCTCATGCGCTTACTTCGGAACGCAATTCTTTTG
>CAYWWT010000106.1:0-4611 GCA_964461855.1 uncultured Rhizobium sp.
CGGTGACGGTCGATCCCGATCATGTCGTGCCCGACAAGGATCGCGCCAACAATGTCCTGAACCTGGGACATTAGCGCCTACCAGGGATGGAACAGGTTGTGGCCGCGATCACCAACTCGGCCAGAATGAGGATCACGATCGCCCAGAAGAACGGTGCGGGCGCGCAAACGCATGCCGTCTGCCGTCATTGCGCTGCGGACCGGACCTGCGAAGTGTAGACGCAATCCAGCCCGCGCCAGACTTCGACCTTGTCGCCATCCTCGCTGAGACTGCGCGCGCGCCGCACGGCAGCGTGGTCGCTGGCTTGTGCGCAGGCATAGACAAAAGAAGCCTTGGTCAATTTCTTGACGATGCGGATTTCATAGGCGTCCAAAGGAATCTCCTTTCATCGCTCCCCGCATGCGGCGATTGAAGAGCCTGCCGGACATCCTGTCCAATGAATTTGGGAGAAGAATTCGTGTCGAACTTTCGCAGGCGCAACATTTCCACGCGCCAAAGCTGTGGATTGGGCCTTGGAAAGGCTCGACCCGCCTGCCTAAGATGCCGCCGGGAAAGACTCTCGGGGACGGGGCATCATGTCGAATATCGTGAAGCGGATTCTGCTTGGCGTTGCGTTGATGGCAATCGCGGGCGCGGCACAGGCACAGGCCCCGCGCAGCGAACCGCCGCTGCAGCCCGATCCCAGCACTTTGGACGAATCCGCAGCCCCGGGCGCCAATTACGACAAGGCGGATTTCCGCTTCTGGGCACCGGACGGGGTTGCCAAGCTGGACGGGATTCTGGTGCTCAATCCCGGCTCCAATGGCGAAGGCCGGCAGATGGCCTCCGACCCGGTCTGGCGGCAATGGGCGGCGGGGCACAAATTCGCCATCGTCGCCACGCATTTCACCGACAAAGTGCCGTCCTTCGTCGAGGATTATGCCGATGTGAGCAAGGGCAGCGGCCAGGCCCTGCTCAACGCCATCGATACGTTTGCCAAACGCTCCAAGCATCCCGAACTCGCCACCGCACCGCTGGTGTTGTGGGGCATGTCGGCGGGCGGTGAAGTGAATTACGAGATCGCGGCCTGGAAACCGGAACGCGTCGCGGCTTTTATCGTCAACAAAGGCAATTTCTATTACACCGGCACCGCCTCCAAGGCGATGCGCGACGTGCCGGCTTTGCTTTTCGTGGGCAATGACGATCTGCAATATCGCATCACGGCCGTGACCGGCATCTTTTCCATGAACCGCCGCCCCGGCGCGGTCTGGGCGCTGGTGCAGGAGCCCAATACCCCCCATGCGGTGGGCCGTTCCGACGAGATGTCGCGCATGTTCTTCGACGATGTCCTGCCCATGCGCCTGAATGGCGGCGGTGCGCTCAAGCCGCTGGATCCCAGCAAAGGCTGGCAGGGCGATCTGGCCAAGCATACCGTGGCGGCGGTGGTTCCCGGCGCCAAGATGCCGGAAGAGCCCACGGTCTGGCTGCCGACCGAACGCATGGCCAAAGCCTGGGTGGCGGTCGAGAACGGAACGCCTTTCGAAAAATAAACCGGCTGACGGTTACGCTTTCGCGCCTGCGACTCGGATCAGAAAGAAGGCGCAGACCGCGCCCGCCAGCGCCGCCAGGGCACAGGCGATCATCGCGATATCGAACCCGCGCATCAGCGCCGCTCCGGAATTCGCCAGCACGCCGCCCAACAGCGCGACCGCCACCATTCCGGCAACCCGCGCCACCGCGCTGTTCAATCCGGAGGCCGAGCCCGTATGGGCTTTGTCCACCGAAGAAAGAACCGCAGCGGTCAAGGGCGCCACCGCGCCCGACATGCCGATGGCGATCACCAGAATGCCGGGCAGGACGCCTGTCCAGTAATGTGCCTGCACGTCCATGCGCAGGAGCAACAGAAAACCACCGGCTGTCACCAGCGCGCCGATGGTCAAAGGCAGCCGAGGGCCTATGCGTCCGGCCATCTCGCCCATGGACGGCGATGTCACGGTGAGCACAAGGGCGAACGGCACCAGCGCCGCGCCCGCGCCCGTGCCCGAATATCCCGCCACGGTGATCAGCACATAAGGCACCAGCACCATCAGGACGCCGAGCGCGCCCCACAGGAGCCAGGTGAAAACCGTCAACCCAATGAAGCTGGCCGAGCCGAACAAAGCGAGCGGCATCATCGCCCGTTCGCCGCGCGCTTTCTCCACGGCCAGAAACGCCAGCATCAGGAGAGATCCCATGCCGGTCAGAAGGACAGCCATGCCGGTCCATCCCGCCGGCCCGGCGCCAATGGTCAGTCCCCAGGTGATCGCGCCCAGGCCCAAGGTCGCCAGCGATCCGCCCCGCAGATCCAGGGTGGGTGCGTCCTGGTCCGCTGCGTCTCTGACAAACAGCAATGACAGTGCAATGGCGCCGATGACCAGCGGCAAGTTGATCAGGAAAATTGCGCGCCAGCTCACAGTGTCGATGAGCCAGCCGCCCAGCACGGGGCCGGCGGCGCCCATCACCGCGCCCGTCGCCGCCCAGATCCCCACTGCCCGTCCCCGCGCCGCACCCGCAAAAGAGGACCCCAGAATGGCCAGACTATTGGGCAGCAGGATCGCCGCGCCGACGCCTTGGAGCGCCCGCCCCGCCAGCAGCCAGGACAGTCCCGGCGCAAGGGCGCAGGCGATGGAGGCCAGGCCGAACAGGGCCGTTCCGGTCACCAGGAGCCGCATGCGGCCATAACGGTCGCCGGCCGCGCCGCCCAGCAGCAACAACGCGCCCAGCGGCAGCAGATAGGCATTGATCACCCATTGCAGGTCGCCCGCGCTTGCCTTGAGGTCGGCACCGATGGCGGCCAGTCCAACATTGACCACCGAGCCGTCGATGAAGGCGAGACTGGACGCCAGAATGGTGGCGGCGAGAATCCAGCGGGGATGGCGCACGGCATGACCCGCCGCGGTGCTTGCGCCGCCGGCATCGCAGGCGGGAGGGATCGCTGCGCTCATCGCGTTCGTTCTACACCGGAAAGCGCGCGGCGTCAGAATCCGGTCGGGAGACTGAAGACGGCACGCATGTCCGGCGCCGCGGCCGTGACGCCGAATTCGAAATTGCCGTTCAGCGAGGTGTTGTTGCCGATGCGATAGGCCATGCCCATGGTCAGCGCGCCCACCTGCAACGACGTCGTCTCCTGCCGCGTGGTGCCCAGCATGGTGGCCCATGAAGCCCGAGCCCCAGCGCCATGTCAGTGCGATGCCGGCGACATCACGCTTGACGTCGAACGGCGCCGATCCCGCGCATTTTAACCAATTACGCAACCAGTAATTGAATGGAGGGAGCGGGTTTGGAAAGAGTGAATGACCCTGCCCCGGGGTCGAAAGAGCCAGTGGCACGGTGTTCAGAACCGGGCGCGGTGAACCCTCCCGCGTCCGGTTCGCCCTTCAGGCCAGAACCACCAGCAGATCCTTGGCGTCGATCTGGGCGCCGGGCGTGACCAGCAATTCCTCCACCACCCCGTCCCGGGGCGCATGGAGCGCGGTTTCCATCTTCATCGCCTCGATGGTGAGAAGCACATCGCCTGCCCGGACCTGCTCGCCCTTCTTGACCGCGATGGTCGAGACCGCACCCGGCATGGGGGCGGCGACATGGGCGTCATTGCCCTCTTCCGCTTTGCGGCGCACCTCGACCGTCGCTTTGGCGAACCGGTCGGGAACTTTGACGCTGCGCGGCTGGCCGTTCAGTTCAAAAAAGACCCGCACCTGGCCTTGCTCGTCGGTCTCGCCGATGGTCTGAAGCCTGAGCACCAGGGACTTGCCGCGTTCCAGCTCGACCGCGATCTCCTCGCCCGGCTTCATGCCGTAGAAGAAGACCGGCGTCGGCAACACCGACACCGGGCCGTATTTGCCCTGCATGGCGGCGTAATCGGCGAAAACCTTGGGATACATCAGGTAGGACAGCAGTTCGTCGCCTTCCAGCGAGCGGCCGATCCTGGTCTCTGCCTCCTTGCGGGCGACCGCAAGATCGGTGGGCGGCAACAAGGCCCCCGGCCGTTCGGTGCTGGGCTTGATGTCTTTCAACACCTTCTGCTGCAGCGCTTTCGGCCAGCCGCCCAGCGGCTGTCCCAGGTCGCCGCGCAGCATCTCCACCACCGAGCCGGGAAACGCCATGTCGGTTTTGGGATCCAGCACTTCGTCGCTGGTGATGTTCTGCGCCACCATCATCAGCGCCATGTCGCCCACCACCTTGGAGGACGGCGTCACTTTGACGATGTCTCCGAACAGGTCGTTGGCGGCGCGATAGGCTTTGGCGACTTCGTGCCAGCGCGTCTCAAGACCCAGCGAACGCGCCTGTTCCTTGAGATTGGTGAACTGCCCGCCCGGCATTTCGTGGAGATAGACTTCCGACGCGCCCGACTTCAGGTCGCTTTCAAAGGCGGCATACTGCGTGCGCGCCGCCTCCCAATAAAAGCTGATCTGGCGGATGGCTTCGGGATCGAGCCCGGGATCGCGCGGGGTGTGGCGCAAAGCTTCGACGATCGAGCCCAGGCAAGGCTGGGCGGTGGTGCCCGACATGGCGTCCATCGCGCCATCCACGGCATCGATGCCGGCATCGACCGCCGCCAGGATGGTGGCGCCCGCAATGCCCGAGGTGTCGTGG
>CAYWWT010000106.1:4621-9079 GCA_964461855.1 uncultured Rhizobium sp.
TGCAGATGGAGCGGCAGGCCGACTTCGTTCTTCAATGCCGCCACCAGCACCCGCGCCTGGGCAGGCTTGAGCAGCCCGGCCATGTCCTTGATCGCCAGAATGTGACAACCGGCCTTTTCGATCTCCTTGGCCATGCGGATGTAATAGGCGAGATCGTATTTGGAACGCGCCGGATCGAAAATGTCGCCGGTGTAGCAGATCGCGCCTTCCGCCAGCTTGCCCGTCTCGCACACCGCGTCGATGGCGACGCGCATATTCTCGGTCCAGTTGAGGCAGTCGAAGATGCGGAACAGGTCCATGCCGGCGTCGGCGGCGCGGCGCACGAATTCCTTCACCACATTGTCGGGATAGTTGGTGTAGCCCACGCCATTGGCGCCGCGCAGCAGCATCTGGGTCAGGAGATTGGGTGCCGCCTCGCGCACCCGCGCCAGCCGCTCCCAAGGGTCCTCGCCCAGAAAACGCATCGCCACATCGAAGGTCGCGCCGCCCCAGCATTCCAAGGACAGAAGCTGCGGCAGGCCGTTGGCGTAAGCCGAGGCGACCGCCGCGATGTCATGGGTGCGCATCCGGGTCGCGAGCAGCGACTGATGCGCATCGCGCATGGTGGTGTCGGTGATCAGGACTTCCTTGCGGTCCTTCATCCAGGCCGCGAATTTGACCGGCCCCAGCGCGTCGAGCCGCTGCTTGGCGCCGGCAGGCGGGGTCTTGCCGAAGTCCGGCGGCACGGGCTTGCGCGCATCGGCCGGCGGCTTGGCGCGGCCGCGCGTTTCCGGATGGCCGTTCACGGTGACGTCGGCGACATAGGTGAGAAGCTTGGTGGCGCGGTCGCGGCGCGGCGGCAACTGGAACAGTTCCGGCGTCTCGTCGATGAAGCGCGTGGTGTATTGGTTGCTGCGGAATTTGGGATGGCGCAGCACCGTTTCCAGGAAGGGCAGATTGGTGGCGACGCCGCGGATGCGGTATTCGCGCAAGGCCCGTTCCATGCGCGCGATGGTTTCCTGCGGCGTCGAGGCCCAGGCGGTGACTTTCTCCAGTAAAGGATCGTACCAGCGCGTCACCACGGCGCCGGAATAGGCGGTGCCGCCATCGATGCGAATGCCGAAGCCGGTGGCACCGCGATAAGCGATGATGCGGCCATAATCCGGAATGAAATTATTCTCCGGATTCTCGGTGGTGATGCGGCACTGCATGGCATGGCCGCGCGTGGAAATCTCGCTTTGCGGCGGGATGCCGGTCTCGTAAGCACCCTCTTCGCCCATCACGCCGATGCGCTTGCCTTCGGCGATACGAATCTGTGCCTTCACGATGTCGAGATCGCACACCACTTCGGTGACGGTGTGTTCGACCTGAATTCGGGGATTGACCTCGATGAAATAGAATTTGCCGGTGTCGGCATCCATCAGGAATTCGACGGTGCCGGCGCCGACATAATCGGTGCCGCCCGCGATCTTCAGCCCGGCGGCGCAAAGCTCCTTGCGCGTGGCGGGATCGAGATAGGGCGCGGGCGCCCGCTCGATCACTTTCTGGTTGCGGCGCTGGATCGAACAGTCGCGCTCGAAGAGATGCACCAAAGTACCGTGGCTGTCGCCCAGCACCTGCACTTCGACATGGCGGGCGCGGCGCACCAGCTTTTCGAGATAGACTTCGTCCTTGCCGAACGCGGCCTTGGCTTCGCGCTTGGCGGTGAAGACGGCATCGAGAAGACCCGCTTCGCTTTCGATCGGCCGCATGCCGCGTCCGCCGCCGCCCCAGGACGCTTTCAGCATCACCGGATAGCCGACCTCGCGCGCCAGGGCCTTTACCTGTTCCGGATCGTCCGGCAAGGGCGGGCTGGCGGGCATGACCGGCACGCCCAGCGACACGGCAAGATTGCGGGCATCGACCTTGTTGCCCAGGGTCCGAAGCGTCTTGGGCGACGGGCCGATAAAGACAATGCCGGCGGCGGCGCAGGCTTCGGCGAATTCCGGATTTTCCGACAACAGGCCATAGCCGGGATGAATGGCGTCGGCTTTCGCTTCCTTCGCCACCCGGATGACTTCGTCGATGCTAAGATAAGCCTCGACCGGGCCCTTGCCCTTGCCGATCTGATAGGCTTCGTCCGCCTTGAAGCGGTGAAGAGAAAGCTTGTCCTCTTCGGCATAGACCGCGATCGTGGAGATGCCCAGCTCTGTCGCCGCGCGGAACACGCGGATCGCGATTTCGGAACGATTGGCCACCAGAAGGCGGCGAAAGGGTACGGACATACGCGGGCCTGGGGAAAATGGTCGAAGCTTTATGTTGCAAGCGCGTAAGCAACGCAACGCCTGACTGGATTCAACCTAACCCATAGTGTTTTTTAGGGTTTTTCCGGCGCGATTCCGCTCTCCCGGGCCAGGATTTTCTCGAGTTCCATCAGCGTCCCGGCCTCCCGGGCCGGCTTGTCCCAGCGAATCCGGCTGATCCGGGGAAAGCGCATCGCCACCCCGGATTTGTGGCGGGTCGAGCGCTGCAGCCCCTCGAACGCGATCTCCAGCACCAGGCCGAAATCCTGGGTCGCGCGCACACTGCGCACCGGCCCGAACCGCTCCAAGGTGTTGTCGCGGACGAACTTGTCCAGCTTGCCCAATTCCTCGTCCGTGAAGCCGAAATAGGCCTTGCCGACCGGCGTGAGGGTTGGCGCTTGCCCCTCTTCCTCCCGCCAGACCCCGAAGGTGAAATCGGAATAGAAGCCCGAGCGCTTGCCATGCCCGCGCTGGGCATACATCAGCACGGCATCGACCAGATGGGGATCGCGCTTCCATTTGAACCAGGGTCCCTTGGGCCGTCCCGCTTCGTAGATGGAATCCCAGCGCTTCAGCATCAGGCCTTCGGCCAGCGCCGCATCGCCCCCGGGCGGATGGGCGCGCAAATCCGCCAGCGCCTCCCAGTTTGCGAAAGGCTGCAAGGGCGATAGGTCGATCTGGGTGGAATGAAGCTTGGCCACGAAGGCTTCCAGCCGCGCGCGGCGTTCGGCGAACGACAGGCGGCGGATATCATCCGTGCCGTCCAGCAGCAGATCATAGGCGCGGATGCCCGCCGGATAGCGCGCGATCAGATCCGCGCTGGCGCTTTTGCGGTTCAGCCGCTGCTGCAATTCGCCAAAGGTGCCGATCTGCCCATCGCGCAGGATGAGAAGCTCGCCGTCCAGCGCGCCCTCGAAATTCAGCGCCGCCAGAACATCGGGAAAGGACGGGCCGATATCGTCGCCGGTGCGGGAATAAAGCTTGCGCTGTCCGCTCTCATTCACGGCCTGGACGCGGATGCCGTCCCATTTCCATTCCGCTGCATAATCTGCGGCGTCGAGTTTGGGAAAGTCCTGCGCCTCGTCCACGGCCTGGGCCAGCATCACGGGACGGAAGCGGCCGGGCGCGGCGGCGCTGGGGCGTTCGCCGCGCTTTTCCAGCCAGGCGAAGAGATCTTCATAAGGCGGGCTTTGGCCGTGCCAGATTTCCTCGATCTCCGACACCGGCACACCGCCGAGATCGGCCAGCGCCTGTTTCGCCAGCCGCGCGGAAACGCCAACGCGAAGTCCGCCGGTCAGCAATTTCAGCAAAGCCCAGCGGCCATCGGCATCGAGCGCATCCAGCCAGCGTTCCAGCAATTGCGGCACTTCGCGGCGCGAGGCGGTGCGCAAGGCATCGACGACTTCAGGTAGTTCCGGCTCGGCGTTCGCACCCGGTTTGGATGGCCATGCGAGAGCAACGGTTTCCGCCAGATCGCCGACAAAATCATAGGATAGCGCGAACAGCATCGGGTCCATCCGCGCTTCAACCGCTTTGCGGATCATGGCGGGCTTGGCCTCGTTGAAGGAAAGCTCGCCCGTCAGACTGGCCAGCGCCCAGCCCCGCTCGGGATCGGGCACGACGCGCAGATAATCGCGCAGCAGCCGGAGCTTGACATTGCGCGCGGGCGAGAAGGACAGCCGGTCCAGAAGCGCGGCAAAAGCTTTCATGCGCCCTCTTCGTCTTCGTAACCGACCAATTCCAACGCCTGTGCCGCGATGCCGTTCAGACCCGCCCAGCGCAGAAGCGCCTCTTCGCTGCCATGGGTGACCCACAATTCCTGCGGCTTCAGTTCGGCAATGGTCGAGGTCAATTCGTCCCAGTCGCCATGATCGGACAAGATCAGCGGCAATTCGACATGGCGCTGGCGTGCCCGGGCACGCACCCGCATCCAGCCGGAGGCGAATGCCGGAATGGGATCGGCGAAGCGGCGCGACCATTTGTCGGCGACCGCCGACGGCGGCGCGATCACAATCTTGCCTTCCAGTTTCTCGCGCCTGTCGGTGGTGGCGGGCGCCAGCGGGCCCAACGCCACGCCGAAGGACTCATAAAGCGCGTTCAGCGCCACCATCGCGCCATGAATGTAGATGGTTTCGTTATAATCAGCTTCCCGCAAAAGGCAGATCAGGCGCTGTGCCTTGCCGAGGGCGTATGCGCC
>CAYWWT010000107.1:0-8989 GCA_964461855.1 uncultured Rhizobium sp.
CGCATGCGCTGGACGCGCGCCAGGATGTCTGGCAGCGTGTTGTTGCGGGCATGGCCAATATGAAGCCGCCCAGTAATGTTGGGCGGCGGGATCATGATGGCGAAAGGCTGGGCATCCGGCCGGTTGCCGGCCCGGAAGGCACCGGAGTCGCGCCATTGGGCGTAGATGCGCCCTTCCACATCCTGGGGAGAAAATGTCTTGTCGAGCATGCCGGACCTGAGCCTTTTTGCAGGCTTTCCGGCTTTTTCAGGCGCGGGTCAAGCCCGCTCCTGTTCGAACGGGTACTAGCGTTTTCCGCGCGCCCGTACGACGCGCTCGATTTCGGTGCGGACGGCTCCCTCCAACAGCGCCGGGAAATGCTCGTCCATCCACTCGCGGATCACGGGTTTCATGCGCTCGACCACCGCGCCGGAATTGTCGGAGAGGTATTTCGCCAGCACCGGTTCGAAGCTTTCGCGGACCGCACGCTCGAAGACATTCTCGATCGAGGCGCCGTCCACAGGCGCGAGAGGCGCTGCGGCCCGGCGCGGGGCCGGCGCGGATGGCTGCGGTTCCTTGTCGAGGGAATCGAACGTCTCGTCCATGACTTTGCGGGTCTGGCTGGAAAAGATGCTGTCGTCCGCAACCGGGGTTTCCGCCGCCCGGGTCTCGAAGACGACATCGTCGGCCTTGTCGGCCTCGGGCTCATTGCGGGATTGGAAGGGCTCGGACATGGCGATCGGCTCCGGGGATTCGACGACTTCCTGGGTCAGTTCCAGCACTTCGATATCGGGCTCCGCTTCCGGCTCGGACGGCCGGTCGGACTTTACCGTCTCGGTGGATGAGGTAGCGGGCGCGGCTTCGGGCGTGTCTTCGGAAATGATCTTGCGAATGGAGGCGAGGATTTCCTCCATGGTGGGTTCGTGCTGAGGACTGGACATCGAGGGACTCCCGGCCGGCGAAATCTGGGCGTTGAAGTCCCAGGCTACAAAAACCCTAGGACAGTGACGATGCGAAGGCAAAGACGAAGTTAACGCCCTTTCGCCCTGCTCCGCTGAAACCCATTTCGGAGTGAATTCTGAGATGGTTAAAAGACAAAGCCGATGTGTTTCTTGAAGCCCGCCAGCAGAGGGACATTGGCGTCGAAACCGGCCCGGCCGCCGACCTGGCCGTTCTCTTTCACGAAGAGGGTGGCGCGCCCCTGCGCTCCGGACTGCAGGAAGGCGACCAGGCGTCCGCCCTCTTCCAACTGGGCCAGGAGCGTATCCGGCTGGGCCTCGATGGCGCCGTTGACGAAAATCACGTCATAGAGGCCGCCATCCTTGAAGCCTTCGATCAGGGCTCCCTGGGTGATCTGGACATTGGGCTGGCCTTCCAGGAGACCGGCAGCGACCCGCACCAGATCGGCGTCCTGTTCCAGGGCCACAACGTTCCGGGCAAGCCGGCCCAGGACCGCGGACGAGTAGCCGGTGCCGCATCCCACATCCAAAACCTTGTCCTCTGCCCCCACGCGGACGAGCTGCAAGGCCTTGGCGAAGCTTCTGGGGTCCAGAAGGTAGCGGCCCGGTGCGATCTCCACCGGCACATCGGCATAGGCCAGCGCACGCTTGGCGGTGGGCACGAAGCGTTCGCGCGCCACCGCGTCCAGCGCGGCGTGAATGCGCACATCGGTGACATCGTTGGTGCGGATTTGCGCTTCGATCATGTTGAAGCGGGCGATTTGTGTATCGGACATGCGGAAAAAGCGCCTTGAGCGGATCGCGCCGGTTATAGGGGGCGGGTGCGGCGGAGACAACGCCCGTGCGGGGCGAGGACGATGGCATGATGAGCCCGAGTGACAAGCCCCGCGCGGGCTGATAAAGACCGCCTCCGCCAAAACGGAACTTAAGCGAGGCCACGTGGCGGAGTGGTGACGCAGCGGATTGCAAATCCGTGAACCCCGGTTCAATTCCGGGCGTGGCCTCCACCCCCTTTCAAAAAAACCGGAACCCGAATCAGGCTGGTTAAGTCTTTGTTAACCCTGGGCCCGCATGATGGCGATGTCTTCCTTGAAGACACCCCACCATTACCCAACGCCTTGGGGCCGGGCTCGCACCCGGCCTCATTTTTTTGTGTCGCTGCGTACGCGAAAATGCCGCTAACCCCTGGAAAAATTCCGCTGGTCTTGGGAATGGGGACGCGCTAGACACCCCGCCTCGCGTTCCTCGGTAGCTCAGTGGTAGAGCAACCGGCTGTTAACCGGTTGGTCGCTGGTTCGATCCCGGCCCGGGGAGCCATTCTTTTCAGCCTATTCGCCCAAAGTCCTCGGAAACCAGTCCGAGGAATTTGCGCGTGCTTTTTGTTACGCCACCATCTTGCGTTCTTTCGCAAACGGGCTGAGCCCCAGCCAGGTCTGCATGCTCTTTGCAAGCAGTTGGTCCCCGACTTGCTCCATCCGTCCCTCGCCAAGGGCTTTGCGCACGGTGTCCAGGCCCATCCAGATGGCCGTCATGGTTTTCAGATCGCTCGCCACATACAGATCGACATCGTAACCCGGATCGATCGAGCACAGATCCACTTCCATGCCGGGCGCAACGATCAACCACCAGACTCGATGTGCCGCCGCCGCATCGCGGTAACGGAATTGGATCGTGCTGCGCCGTCTGGGCATGGGCGTGGGATCGAGGCTGCGCCGCATGTCCCACATCAGGAGCTGGGCATCGAGGTTTTGCAGCGACATTTCGGAATCAACCCAACGCTGTCCCCATACGCCGAAGCCTTCGATCAAAGGCTGCAACTCCCTGCCTGCGCGCGTCAGGTGATATTCAAACAGGCCAGGCTCTCCGTCCACCTTTACCCGCGAAACGATGCCCGCATTTTCGAGATCCTTGAGGCGCTGCGACAGCAGCGCCGGCGACATTCGCGTCACGCCCCGGCGTAATTCGTTGAATCGCGTCGAGCCGGCCAGCATTTCGCGCAGCAGAACAACGGTCCAGCGGGTGCAGAGAAGCTCCGCCGCCATGGCGACCGGACAAAATTGTTTGTAGCTGCCCTGGGTCATCTTTCTCACCCATCCTCAATCGATCGGACATTAGCCCCGCAGACAAGCTTCGGCCTAGTTCAGATTGTGTACCGGGCCGATTCAGTCCGTGAACTGGAGCGGAATACCGGCCTTTGAGAGCCTTCCTCAACGCCGGTCACTGGCGACCGGCGCAAAAGGAGATCGTTATGCGTTTCGTCCAAAAACATCGGATCAGAAAAGTCCGGACTTTCGCCATCGCCGGGATGGCGAAAACTGTTGTGCCCGTTTCGGTACTTATTTTATTCGCCGGGAGCATATTTCCGGCATCTGCGGCGTCGCTGTCGCGCAGCGTAGAAGTCGAAGGCACCCCGCCCCAGGTCTGGTCGCAGATCGGAGATTTTTGCGCCATTCGCGATTGGCACCCCGCCATTGGAAGCTGCACGGAAGACGGCAACACTCCGCCGACCCGCACCTTGGTTACAAAGGACGGCAAGGCGACATTCGTGGAATTCCAGACCGCCGTCAGCCAGGAAAAGCATCTCTATGGCTATACCTTCGTGTCCAGTCCCCTACCGGTCACCAACTACAAATCGATCCTCAAGGTCTCCGGCAAGGGGCGCGGCCATTCCCAAATCACCTGGAGCGGCGATTACACGCCGGATGCGGGAAAAGAGGCGGATGCGGCTGCGGCTCTAAGCGGCATTTATGAAACCGGTCTTGAAGCGATCAAAGCGAAGTTTGCGAAATAATTTTTGCGGTTGGCAATATCTGCGAGCTGGTCCCACGCCGGCTCGCATTTATTTTTGGTCCGGCCTCCAACTGACGATGAAGTCGGCCCGCTCTGCATCGGTCAGTGGCAACCGCTCCCTCGTCCCTCTTTCCGCCGACACGATCGCCGCTTCCAGCACCGCCATGACCGCAAGCGCCTGGACCGGGGGCACCGCCAAAGGCGCTGTGCCGCGCAAGGCATCGCGGATGGCCGTGTAATAGCGGCGGTGATCGCCGGCTGGTGTCGGCATGCCGCGGCATTCGCTCGCTGCGTTCCAGATCTGCATGCGATCCAGATCGACGCCCCAGCCTTTGCTGCCGGGTCGCATGCCAGAGAGAAGCTGCGCTTCCTGCTGGTCGATGCCGGTCTTAACCAGACTGCCCTTGTCGCCGTGCACCAGAAAGCGCGGACTGCCGCCCGCCGCGATCATGCTGGCATGCAGGACCACGCGATGATGCGGATAGTCGAGCACGGCATGAGCCCAGTCCACCGCCTGTGCGCCCGGGCGCTGCATCAGGAAATCCGCCTGCACGCTGTCCGGCAGGCCGAAGAGCACCAATGCCTGATCGATCATATGCGGCGCCAAATCATACCAAACGCCGGCGCCCGGCTCTGCGCGCTCGCGCCAGCGGTCGCGGATCTCGGGCCGGAAACGGTCGATATGAGATTCGAAATGCGTCACCCGTCCCAGCACGCCGCTTTCAACGCCGAATTTCGCGGCCAGGAAATCGCTGTCCCAGCGGCGATTGTGAAACACGCTGAGAAAGCGGTCCTGTTTCTGCGCCAACGCGATCAATGTTCGGGCTTCAGCCATGTCGATGGCGAATGGCTTGTCGATCACCACATGGCGCCCGGCGGTGAGCGCGGCGCGCGCCAATGGCGCGTGGCTGGCGTTGGGCGTGGCGATGACAATCAGATCGATGTTCTCCGTCAGCATCAATTCGGCAGGATCGGCATGGACGGTGATACCGGGAAAGTCCTTGCGCACCTTGGCCGCGTCGCTGGAGGCGATGGCTTTGAGCGTCAGGCCCTCGACCGCCTGGATCAGAGGCGCGTGAAAGGTCTTGCCCGCAAAGCCATAGCCGATCAGCCCAACGCCGATGCTTTTTTCTGAAATCATAATCCGTCCCCAAACAGCGGCGGGCCATACAACAGTTTGGGTCCAGGAACGAGCGTCTGGGCCGCCATCCCGGCAATTTCATTTTGGTCATGTCTTTGAGGACACGACGCCGGCTATGTCCTCCAAGGCGGTGCGCCGGGTTTCCGGAAAGAAAAACAGCACCGCAAAGAACTGCAGGACCATCATGCCCGCGAATATGAGAAAGGGCGCCCCCTTGGACCAGGCCGCGACGACCGGAAACAGCGCGGCGATGAGCGCGTTCAGCAGCCAATGGGTCGAGGAGCCGATGCTCTGGCCGCGAGCGCGCACCTCGCTGGGGAATATCTCGCTGATATAAACCCAGATCACCGCACCTTGCGAGAACGCGAAGGCTGCAATGAACCCGATCAACATCCAAAGAAGAAGATTTTGATGAAGTCCGGTCGTCAGGATTGCGGCGGTTCCGGACAATGCGATGAACAGGCCCACCGATCCGATCAAAAGCAGATTCTTACGGCCGATCCGGTCGATCAGGAACAGCGCGGGTATCGTGAACAGCAGATTGGTGGCCCCGATCACGATGGATTGCTGGTCCGCCGAAACTTTGCTGAAGCCGGCGGCGGCGAAGATATCGTTGATGTAATAGAGGATGGCGTTGATGCCCGCGAGCTGATTGAAGGCCGCGATAGTGACCGCCAGCAGAATGGGCTTGCGATGGCGGGTCCAGTCGAGCTGCTTTTGCGTGGACCGGGTCCCCAGAGAGAGAATGGCTTCGCGCTCTGTCTCTCCGGTCTCGGGCGCGATCCGCTGCAATATCTCTGCGGCATCCGCCCGGCGTCCTTTCAACGCCAGCCAGCGCGGGCTCTGCGGAATGGCGAACAGCATTGCGAACAGGATAAGGCCTGGCAGGAAGGCGACGGCGAATTTCCAGCGCCATTCGTCCTCTCCCAGGCCAAGCGTGCCGATCAGATAGTTGCTGAGATAGGCGACCAGGATGCCCAAGGTGATGTTGAACTGGAACAGGCCCACCATCGCCCCGCGCCAGGCGGGAGGAGCAATCTCCGTCACATAGACTGGCGCCAAGACGGTCGAGGCACCGATGGCGAGACCCGCCATCACCCGAAAGACGATCAACGACGGCCAGTCCCAGGCGAGTGCGCAGCCCGCCGATGACACCATATAGAAAAGGGCAATCGCCTTCAGGCAAGGGCGCGCGCCGAAGCGATCACCGGGCGGGCCCGCCAGCAATGCCCCGGCCAGCGTGCCCCAGAGCGCGCTGGAGACTGTGATACCGAGACCGGCGGCACTCAGGTGATAGACGTCACGCAGATCGGCGGTGACGCCGGAAATCACCGCGGTGTCGAAACCGAACAGCAAGCCCGCAAGCGCGCCCACCAGGACGCCGCGTATCACGATCCCATTCATGATCTCGCCCCCACCTGCCCGTCTCTGGGCAAGTCCGACCGTCAGAATGGCAGCAAATGGCGCACCTGTCAGCGGCTGCGCTGGCGCGATATTTCACGGCGCTGGCAGGCTTCGCGAATCTGCCGTTACTTGACCAGATTGTTGATGATGCGCAGCGGGTTCAACGGGCCGAGCGGAACATAGTTGAAGTCCATCACACCGGCTTGCCCGAGAGGAAATTTTTCAAGAATGGCCTTGGCTTCGTCGATCGAAGAAGCGTTGACGATGAAGACCACGCCCTTGCCATCGGTCTGGAAGTACCATTGGTCGATCTTGCCATTGAGGTAGGCATCGACCGTGTCATGCACTTCATGCGGCATGATCTGGGCGCGCTGTTCCGGCGTCAAAGCTTTGCCGGTGGAATGCGAGATCGCCAGGATCTTGGTCGTGGGCACCGCCGGCGCGGCGGTCTGGGCAAATGCGGCGGTGGACATCACGCCAAGGAACGCAGCCGTGTAGATCGGTAAGCGCATGTGACACTCCGTACGGTTGATTAGCGGGGATCCAGAACGAGTTCCTTGAGCGTGTCGCGCAGCGCGGCCGCCTTGTCGGCTCCGTTGGCCTCTTCAAAGCGGCTCTGCGCCTGGCGCCACAGCGGCACCGCGGCTTTCAGGGCCGCGTGCCCGGCCCGGGTCACGCTGATGGAGCGCTGCCGCGCATCGTGGCGGGCCGAGACCACTTCCACCAGACCTGCCTGCTCCAGCGGGCGCAGATTTTTGCCCGCGGTGGTGCGGTCCAACCCCAGACGCTCGGCGATGGCGTTGACCGACACTTCTTCCATCTCGTTGACGAACGCGAGGATGGCGAACTGGGTCGCGCGCAACCCGCTTGGGGCAAGTTCGCTGTCATAGAAACTGGTCAGGCGCCGCGCGGCTCTGCGCAGGCTGTTGCAATTGCAGTCCCGAATTCCGAATTTTTCCATCGGCACCTCCAATAAGGGGATGCGCCCCTAAATAAGGGTATATGCTCTTATTACGTTAAGTGCAAGTCCGATTTGAAGCAATGGCAAAAAGTGATGGTCTAACCGCGGCCGCGATACGGGGCGACGCCGGGTTCTGGCAGCCACACGCCTGCCGGCAATTTTCCCGTCTGCCAGAAAACATCGATGGGAATTCCACCGCGTGGATACCAGTAACCGGCGATGCGCAGGTATCGGGGTTTGATTGCTGCGGCGATGCGCTTGGCGATGGCGATGGTGGTGGCTTCGTGAAAGCCGGATGCGTTGCGATAGCTGTTCAGGAACAGCTTCAGCGATTTGGATTCGAGGATCGCCCTGCCCGGCACGTAATCGATCACGAAATGCGCGAAATCGGGCTGGCCCGTGATCGGGCAAAGCGTGGTGAATTCCGGCGCGGTGAAGCGCACAACATAAGCAGCATCGGCATGCGGATTGGGCACCGCTTCCAGCACGGCTTGGTCGGGAGACGCAGGCTGCGCCACGGCGCGGCCCAATTGGGTGAGTTTCTTCGCCATGCCGTTACGGGCCTTCATAGGTGCAAGACTGGCCATAGGAGGGCCGCTCGACCCTCACCCGCGCCACTTCGGGCAGCAGCGCCTTGGCGCGCGCGTGGATAAAGCGGGCGATATTCTCAAGCGTGGGATTGCCCAGGCCTTCGACCTCGTTCAGCAGCCGGTGGTCCAGCAGATCGCGAACTTGCTTGAGAACCGCATCGACCTGGCCGAAATCGCGCAGGAAGCCTGTCCCGCCATCGGGTTCTCCCCGCAGGGTGACCTCCGCATAGAAGGAGTGGCCGTGCAGACGCCGGTTCTCGGACGCTCCAGCGTCCAGCTGGTGGGCGGCGTCAAAACTGAAACGTTGGGAAATCTCGATCATGGGATCCGGGATGACACGGTCAGCGGCATATCGCGTCTCGCCCGGTCCAGGTCAAGGATGGCTGGCGCCGCGACAGTCTGGCCAAAGCGCGAATATTGCGCGCGCGTAACGCGCATGCTAACTGGCTCCCGCGCTGTGAGGGTGACTCGCAGCCATTGAATATTAGTCAATATAATCAAACGTTTAAGTCGGACGACCGGCGCCAGATCAAAGCATCCGCGCGGTCTTCCGTATGAGGTGACGGTGGCGACCGAAAAGGCACATGAAACCGGACTGGCGGGCCGCTATGCAAATGCGGTGTTCGAGCTGGCCCAGGAACAGGGTGTTGTGGACGCCGTCGCGGCGGATTTCGCAGGCCTCAAGACCGCAATGCGGGCCAGTTCCGATCTCACCCGCCTGATCAGATCGCCCCTGTTCGGTCATGAGGATCAGGCCCGCGCGCTGAAGGCGGTTCTGGAGCAGATGAAGGTTCATCCGCTCACCTTGAAATTTCTCCTGACCTTGACCGGCAAGCGCCGTCTGTTCGCGCTCGACGACGTCATCGCCGCCTACGACCGGCTTGTGGCGCGCCTGAAAGGCGAAGTTCAGGCCCAGGTCACATCGGCCCATGAACTCACGCCTGCTCAAACGGCGGAACTGAAATCCGTGCTCAAGGCCAAGCTCGGCCGCGAGCCGCGCCTGGATACGCGCGTCGATCCCACTCTGCTTGGCGGCCTGGTCGTCAAGGTGGGTTCGCGCATGATCGATTCATCAATTCGCACCAAGCTGGCCGGCATCCGCGCCGCCATGAGAGGGAACTAATATGGATATCCAACCCGCTGAAATTTCCGCGATCCTGAAGCG
>CAYWWT010000108.1:0-4834 GCA_964461855.1 uncultured Rhizobium sp.
CGCCCAGATAGCCGGGCGGCTCGCGCATCTTGAGTTCGTCGATATCGTCTTCGTTCAAACGCGACCTTTCGGACGGCGCGTTGCCGCCCTTGTTCATACGCAAACACATGCAAAAACCCCGGCACTGAGCCGCTCCACTAGGGGAAAGCGTATCAAGGCGATGAAATTTCCATCGCCATGCAAAAATTCGTGTGGATATTTATTCGCCGTTCTCGCAGGAGTGGCTTGCACCTGTTTCGCGCACCAATGGCGGTGGAACAGGCGGCATCTGCTTCAAACGCCGCACGATAGCGCCCAGCCGGCCAAGTGGCTCGGGCATGGCCCTCACCGCTGCGGCGAGATCGTCGGAGTTGGGACGCTTGGTGTGATTGGTCATGGGCATTTGCGACGCTTGCCTTATCTAGCCCGGATTGACGCCCGCCGCTCGCCGAAATGATAGTTACTCCGAATTAGCTGCAATAATGCCGCAGGCCACGCTTTGGTTATCACCGCGCCAAGCAACATATCGCCGCGTTGCTGCCGAAGGCGAGCTGCGTGCAGAGATTCCCGGAATGGTTGTGTCCGCCGGCGGCTAAGGCGCCGTGCCCGACGCCGACATGCTGAAATTCTGCGGCGCCGCACCCTCGCCTTTACCGCCGCCGCCCGACACCACCAGCACCGCGCCGGCGATAACCAGACCACCCAACCCTATGATGAGAAGGCCGCCACCTTGCGAAACCGATTGTGCTTTGTCCGTGCCCGCCGCTTTGCCCGGCGGCAGCGGCGCGGGTTTCACCGCGGAATGACCGGCGGCGCGGCCGGGCGCCAGGAGCTTGTCTTCCGCCATGGCGGGCGCGATGGCCAGATGAAGCACGCCCAGCATCAGGGCGGCATGTATCGGGAGAGAGGAAAAGTTCCGCATCGCGGATGCGAGTTCTAGAATCTGCGCCGCGCCTGTCAAGTCGGCGCGGCGTTTTCCCTGCTAGGATTTTTTCGCGCGCGGCTTTGCAGGCTTCTTGCCCGCGCCGGACTTGCCTTCCGCGGCAGCGCGCGCGGCGTCTTCGGCTTCCTTGGCCAGGCGCAGGGCCTTCAGCCGCACGGTCTTGGCGTCGGTGGCGGCGCGCTCTTTTTCGATTTCAGCCCTGACCGATTTGTCGCGCAGCTCCGATGCCGTGAAAACGGCTTGCGCGCGGCTTTGCGGATCGTTCCGGCCGGAGGGGCTCATAAATCATCCTAACATACCGGGGGAACAAAGCTACACCGCCAAACGCCCCTTGCGATCAAGACCTTACCGCAATCCTCCGCCCCCGTCTCTTTGCGACCCGTTTTCATGCTAGGATTCGTCATGGCTGGACCACGGGTTCTCATGGCGGCAGGCGCGGCCGGCCTCATCGGCGGCTTCCTGCTCTTTCATTTCGCGGCCGACGAAAACCTCCGCCATCTGGGGCTGATCGTGATGGTGGCCGCGCCCGTCGTCGCGTTCTGGCGCATGATGAAACCCCGGCTGGCGCCCCATTGTCCCCGCCCGCCCGAACCCGGATCACCTCAGTGATGATGACCATCAGAAATCTCGCCGCGCTCGCCGGCTTGGTGATGCTCGGCGGCTGCTGGCAGGCCGATGGCTCGCTCTATGCCAAAGCCGACCCCGTGGCGCTGTTCCGTGACGGTATGGTGACACAGACCGGCGGCAAGGACGGTCCCAAGCATTTCGCGCTCGCCCATGCCAAGGATGGCAGCTACCGCCTCACCGGCACCGACAAGGACGACGAACCGGGCGAAGCCATCTCCCTGCGCTTCCTCAATCTGCGCGGCATTCCCGAAGACATGTATCTCTACGAAGCCGTCTCACTCAGCCACTGCAACCGGCCGTCCGGCTGCGATGCGGTCAAGCCCACCGAACCGCGCTATTACGGCCTGATCCGCAAGACCGCGACCGGCGCCGAAGAGATCCGCCCGGACTGCAAACGCGACCGCGCCGCCACCGAACCCTTCGGCATCCCG
This sequence comes from uncultured Rhizobium sp., assembly GCA_964461855.1. Classification (GTDB taxonomy): domain Bacteria; phylum Pseudomonadota; class Alphaproteobacteria; order Micropepsales; family Micropepsaceae; genus Rhizomicrobium. The sequence continues at coordinate 1,981 of CAYWWT010000108.1, forward strand.
GAAAAGGGCGGCGTCTGCACCTTCAAGGCGCGCGACGGAATCGAGACCGGCATGATCATCCTCGCCCAGACCGGCCGCAAACCCGATTTCATCTGGCGCTTGAAATAAGCACAATTCCTCACCCTGAGCCTGGCGAAGGGCGCAGAGCGTTTCGCGGGCACCGCGAACGCGATGATCCGGGGGATCATCGCGAGCGATGCGCGCCGCGCGCCCAAGCGGGCGGCGTGAGGATACCGCCCCTCACGTCTCCGTCATCAGCACTTTGCCCGTCTCCAACAGCGATTTCAGGTTGGAGAGAATGTGCGGCCAGCCGCCCGATACCGCCTCGATCATCTGCGACTGGTCCTTCTCGATCGAATGGCTGACCGTAAGCTTGACCGCCTCGCCCATCGGCTCCAGCTCGAAGACGCAGCGCGAATAACCTTCCGCCTTCAACTCGGGCCTGAACTCGTTGCGCCATTTGAGCACCAGGCGCCGGGGGCGATCGATCTCCACCACCTCGCCCATGTCGGCGATGCGACCATCCTTGAAGATCATCTTCCAGCTCGAACCCGGCTTCCAGTCGCTCTCCTGGCGCACGCCGAACCAATATTGCTCGGTGAATTCGCGCATCGTCAGCGCCGCCCACAATTTCTCGGGCGTGGTGCGGATGAAGGTGACATAGACGAATTGGGAATGGGGCATCGGCTTTCCTTTCTCGATATTCAGGATTTCGGGGGTCTTTCCAGCGCGCCTTTCAGCGCCGACAGCGCGCGCAGCCGCGGCTGCTCGAACTTGCCGATCCAACGCTCGGCGATGCCGTTGATCGGCACCGGATTGATGAAGTGCAGCTTCTCGCGGCCCGACCATTGCACCGCCACCAGATTGGCGTCTTCCAGGATCGCCAGATGCTTGGTCACGGCCTGGCGCGACATTTCCAGCCCCTGGCAAAGATCGCTCAGGGTCTGGCCGTTCTTGCGGTGCAGCCGGTCCAGCAGAAGCCGCCGCGATCCATCCGCCAGAGCCTTGAACACCAGATCGTCATCCATGCGATCTTATATGCAACCATTTGGTTGCGTGTCAAGGCTGAACTTCCCCAGCGGAAACGCCTTGTTGCGGCGCCGATTTTCAGAACTTTTACAATGCGCTTGCGAACTCATGACACCGTCCCGCCCGCCAAAGACCTATATTTGTCTCATCCGCCAGGTTCGGCGGATAAAGGAAAGGACGCCATGTCTTTCGCACCCGCAGCTGATGCTTGGTTCTTCGCACCCGGCGGCAATTTCTTGCCGCCCCGCAAGAAGCCGGCTCGCCCCGCGCTTCCGCCGCCGCCCCCGCCGCCGCGCAATACGCCGCGCGAAAGCCTTGGGAACAAGCTTGTGCGCCGCCTCCTGGCGATGGACCCGATCCTGTTCATGCTGTCGCTTCTTCTGGCCACCGCCCTTCTGGTGGTCGGCCTGTGGGGCGCGATGGGTCTGGTTTTGCCGCTGTAACCTAGAGTCTCCCCCGACCTCCCTACAGCGGTGACTGGCGCGGCGGCTGCGAGCGATGACGCAGCCGCCGCGTTTCTTTTGAAAAGACGCTGCGCTAGCCTGCCGCCATGCGCCCTCACCTGATCGTCCTGCTTCTTCTCGCTGCCACGCCTGCCCGTGCCGAGATTCTCAATCTCTCCTGCGACGATGGCGGCATGCTGCTCTTGATCGACACGGACAAGGCCAGCGTGACGGACAAAAACCCGTTCCAGAAAACCGAAGTCACCGTGCTCCTGTCGGTCACGGACGCCGCGTTCACCTGGCAGGAAACCGCGAACGGCGTGACGGCGGATTATGCACTCGACAAGGCAACGCGCCGCGTCTCGGCCACCGTCAAGGGCGAAGCGGTGCCGCTATCCAATCCGCAATGCGGGAAAAGCGCCCGCCTCTTGCCGCATTGATCGGGCCGCGTTGATCAGGCAGCCCCCGGCCTGAGCAAGGCCAGGACGCCGCGCTCGATGAACGCGACGGGCTTTCCGATCATCCAGCCAAAGACATCGATTCCCGCCATCGGCGCCAGGATGAAGATCACGACCAGGAAGATCATGCCATAGCGCGAGGCGCGCCATAGCGGCACCGCCAGCGCCGGCGGCAAAAGCCCGACCGCGATCTTGCTGCCGTCCAGCGGCGGGATCGGCCACAGATTGAGCACCGCCAGCACCAGGTTGATCTCGACCGAACTCCACAAAAGCAGTGGCAGCCATTGCGGCGCCTGCACCTTCAGCGCGATCAGCACGCCCAGGCCCAGGCCCGACAGCAGCGCCAAAAGAATGTTCATCGCCGGACCGGCGGCCGCCACCCAGATCATGTCACGCTTGGGATTGCGCAAGGCCGAGAAGTCCACCGGCACCGGCTTGGCCCAGCCGAACAGGAACCCCGCCTTGGTGAAAAGCAGGAAGGCGGGCAGAAGAATGGTGCCGAACAGGTCGATATGCTTCAGCGGATTGAGGGTGACGCGCCCCGCCCGTTCCGCGGTGTCATCGCCATAATGGCGCGCGACGAAGCCATGCGCGGCTTCGTGCAGCGTGATCGCGATGATCACCGGAATGGCCATGATCGCAATTCGGGTGACGATGTCCATCTGTGCTCACGTTTCGACCGCGCCCAAGTGTAGGGGGCCGGCCGGGAAACGCAAAATGCGGGCTTGACGCTCAGGAACGGCGGCGCACTGCGTAGACTTCTTCGACACCGCTTTCCAGGCCCGCAAGCACGCGCACATGATATCCTTGCGCCCCGATCAGGTCGGCGGAAAACATTGCGCTGGTCACGGCTTTGGCCTCGTCGGTCGCCACGCCCATCACTTCGCCTGCATCGTCGCGCACTTCGAAACGCGACGGCCCGGC
>CAYWWT010000108.1:4934-8967 GCA_964461855.1 uncultured Rhizobium sp.
AGCGGCGATAGCGCCCGCCGCCTTGAGAACGCCACCGACGGCGGTATCGTGGTCGGCCGTTCCATCAGACTTGCGCCAGTTTGACCGGCGCGCGGTCCTGCTTGCTCACCAGCATCAGGCGCAACAATTTGCGCCCCGGCCGCTCCACCGTGACATAGGCAAGCCACGCAATCGGGATCGCCGAGCAGGCCCCGATGAACGCGAAGCATAGCGCCGCGACCGCACCGACCTTTTCGGGAAACAGCGACTGGAAGGCCAGCAACTCCACCTCGCGGAACGGGCTGTGGAGCAGATAGAGCGAGAACGAGACCACGCCGAGGAAATAGAAGGGCCGTGCCTGGACGATGCGCGCCGCCCATCCCGCATTCGATGCATAGGACACCACCAGGAACGGGAAGATCAGCACCGCCGGCAGGTCGTAACGCGCCACCAGGCTCAGCGCGACGGCAAGCGAAAGACCGATGGTGACATCGTCGCGGGCCAGAAAGGCGGCGCCCTTCCATTGATACAGCCGGTGCGCGGCGACACCCCAGGTGAATTCACAGACGCAGCGCAAGGTGCCGCCGCTCGGTCCATCCGCCGCCATGCCGAGATTGGGTCGGTGCAGCGCGATCCAAAGAACGCCGGCAAGCCCCGCCAGCAGGGCCAGAACCAGCGACGGCCAGCGGCCATAGACCAGCAGCACGATCAACGGAAACAGGAAATAGGCCAGGAATTCGACACTGATCGACCAGGACGGGCTGTTCAAATTGTTGCCGATGCCGATGCCTTGCAGCATCAGCGCATTGGTGAGGAAGTCATAGACCGGATTGATGACAGGATAGACCAGGTTGCGGCCCAGCAGCGCCATGCTGAGCGCGCCGCCGAGCGCCAGCAGCGCCAGCACGGCAAGGCTCAGGGGCATGATGCGCGCCGCCCGCTTGGCCAGGAACGGACCATAGGCGCGCATGCCGCGGGTGCGGAAATCCGCCAGATAGGTATAGCTCATGATGAAGCCGCTCAGGACGAAGAAGAAATCCACGGCGACATAGCCATGCGGCACCAGCGACGGAATCGTGACGCTGGCATGTTTCTGGGCGGTGGCTGAGAAATGAGTGAGAACCACCGCCATCGCGGCAATGCCGCGCAAGGCCGTCAGCGATTTCAATTCCCCCGTGCCGGCTGTGGTGGCGCGGCTCATCTGGACCTCCGCGCGATGCGGCAAACCTGCAATTGCAAAAGGACCACCTAGGAAAAGGAGAGGCGCGTCAAGAAAGGCAGGCGATTACGGTAAATTCGTCAGGCTCCGGGCGCATCAACCTAGCCCGGGCGCGGTTACCGAATCGTGAGCCTTAGCCCACCTTCATGGCCTTTTCGATGCGCCGGTCGGGGATCAGCCACAGGGCCGCGACCAGGGCATAGAGAAGAAGCGACAGCGCCGGCAGAAAGGGCGAGGCCAGGATCGCAATGGCATAGGCGGCGATGGAGCCCAGGGTCTTGCCGTCCTTGCCGAAGGCCCGGCCCAAGACCGAATCCGGCCCCTCATGTTTCACCAGCCGCAGCGCCAGGATGTAATAAGCCAGCCCGTTCATGAACAGCACGACGCCATAAAGCGCGACCGGCAGGGCCTCGCGATAATGCTCGCCCATCCACCCCGACACGAACGGGACCAGCGACAGCCAGAACAGAAGATGCAAATTCGCCCACAAGACGCCGCCGGTCACGCTCCCGGCGGCATGAAACATGTGGTGATGGTTGCTCCAATAGATTCCGACATAGATGAAGCTCAAGGCATAGATCAGCACATGCGGCAGCAGATGCAGCAGCGCCGGCAGGGTTGCCTCTTCCGGGGTTTTGAACTCCAGCACCATGATGGTGATGATGATGGCGATGACGCCGTCGCTGAAGGCTTCCAGCCGTCCCTTGCCCATGTCTCCCCCTCAGCTTCGCGCGGCGATCCAATCTGCTGTCTTCTTCCGCAAACCGGCCGGAATATCCTTTTCCAATGTCTTGCCGAGATCGGCAAGATTTGTCCCGCTCAGGCTGTCGCGCCAGGCCTTGTCCGCCGCCCACATCGTCCGCGCGATGGCGCAGGGCCTGTCGTCGCAAAAGCCCGCCGGGCGGCAAGGATTATTCTTGCGAATCTCCGTGCAGACGAAACCCGAGGCCTCGCCTTCCACCGCCTCGACAATATTGAGGAAAGTGATCTTCTCCGGCGCGCGCGCCAGGCGATAGCCGCCGGTGGGACCGAGCGTGCCTTCCACAATCCCGGCTTGCGACAAGGTCTGCAGCGCCTTGGACAGATATTCCTTCGGCACGCCATGCAATTTCGCCAGGTCCCTGGCGGACAGGCGCCCATCGCCGGGCACCCCCGCCAGGATGGCGCAGCAATGCAGCGCCCATTCGACCTGGTTCTTCAATTGCATCCCATGCCGCCCGATTCCACCGCTTCAGCTTAGTCCGGATTTGGCGAGGCCATAGGGGCCGTCCATCGAACCCGGCACCACCGTGAAACCGACACTCATCCGGTTCCAGCCATTGATCGCCGCCACGATGAAGCTGAGATCCGAAAGCTCCTTCTCGCTCAGGACCGCGCGGACCTTGTCATAGATCTCGTCCGGCACGCCATGCGCGCCCAGCTTGGTCAAGGCCTCGGTCCATTCCAGCGCGGCGCGCTCGCGTTCGTCGAACAGGGGCGATTCCCGCCACACCGCGACATGATGCAGGCGCAATTCCCGCTCGCCATGGATTTTGGCTTCCTTGACATGCATGTCGACGCAGAAGGCGCAGCCGTTCAACTGCGACGCGCGCAGATCGACCAGATGCTTGATCGTAGGGCCAATCGGGCTGGCTTTCGCCGCCATGCTGAACTCGGTGTATTTCTTCGCCAGCTCGGGCGAAAGCTTCACATAGTCGATGCGTTGGGTCATTGCGTGCCTCCATTTCCTATTACGGATAACATATATCCGTAATAGGAAATGGTCAAGCCTGCCGGAAAATGAGGCCGATCCCTCATCGCCCCAAGGCCGCGTCCCTGCTAGAATGCGCCCACACCGCCGGGGAAACCCCCATGAAGCTCACGCTTTTGATCGCCGGCACCCTGATCCTGCTGCTGGGCCTGCATTGGGTCGGCGAAGGCTCCGGCATCCTGGCCTATCCGCAAAGCCCGCTGATGTATCTGCGGCCCGAATGGACTTATATCGGGCTCGCCACCGCCATCGCGGGCGCCGCCCTGATCTGGCTGTCACGCCAGCGCCGCTGAGGACCGAAACCCCGCTTCGGACCCTGTATTTTCCCGGTCCGATGGGCTAATCGAGGCGCCGTATCGCGCGCGTTCGGTGCGCGGGCATCAGGGAGAAGATCATGGTCAAGCTCGGTTACGCCACTGTCGGTTCCAACAAGCTGGAAGAGGCGAAGAAATTCTACGACGCGCTTCTGAATCCGGAAGGCGTCACCTCTTTGTTCGAGCATCCATCGGGCGGCCGGGTCTATGGCAAGGACGGTGCTTTCCTCCTCGGCGTGCTCGGCCCCTACGACAAGAAGCCCGCCTCGGTCGGCAATGGCTCCATGGTCGCGCTGAACCTGGACAGCCGCGCCAAGGTCGATGAATTCCACGCCCGCGCCCTGTCGCTGGGCGGTTCCGACGAAGGCGCGCCGGGTGAACGCGGCCCCAATTTCTACTTCTCGTATTTCCGCGACCTCGACGGCAACAAGCTCTGCGCCTACCATTTCGGCTGATCGCAAATGACCAACGGACAACAGGACGCGCCGCTGCGGCAAAGAGAACCCGGGACCTGGTGGTTCCGGGCCGGACTCTTGGTTGTCGGGAGCGTCCTGTTTGTCTGGCTGGTCAGCAGTTTCGCGATGAACTGGTTCTATCCGCGCAACTGGATCTTGACCGTCAACGACCCCAAGGAAAAAACCGGTTTCAGCCGCGCCTTCCAGACCCAGCGCGAATGCGAAATCGTGATGCGCATGTGGCACGGCGAAGCCGATCGCGCCCGCCGCGAAGGCAAGCCCGAAGCCGCCCCCACCGCGACCTGCGCCAAAATCT
>CAYWWT010000109.1:0-8953 GCA_964461855.1 uncultured Rhizobium sp.
GCGGCTATCCGCCGTGCGAGATGTGTCATTGGCAACGCTGGGCGCATGTCGGCGCCTTCGCGACCGGCCTTCTGGCCATCACCATGGCGCGCGGCGACAACACGGCGCGGGGCCTTGCCTGGTTTGCCATCCTCTTCGTGCTGACGTCCGGCCTGATCGGCGCGTATCAGACCGGCATGGAATATCACATTCTCCCGGGCCCCGCGTCGTGCAGCGGCCATCGTTATGTGCTGGGAAGCGGTGCGCCGCCGCCGGAAGTGCAATGCGATGTGGTGACCTGGTCTTTGTTCGGATTGTCGATGGCGACCTACAACGCGCTGTTCTCCTTCCTGATCGCCGGGCTTGGCGCTGTGGGATTGGCGCGCATCGCTGCGCCCGCCACGCGGCCGCTGGGCCAAGGCAATGCCGCGTAAGCCCAAACCGAAGGCGCCGGGCGCCGCGCCGGATACCGATGCCATGATCCGGGTGGATCATGCCGGCGAATATGGCGCCGTGCGCATCTATGAAGGCCAGCTTGCGGTGCTGCGCGGCCGCGCCAGCGCGCAGACCATCCGTCATATGGCGGAGCAGGAGGAACATCATCTCAAGACGTTCGACCGGCTGGTGAATGAGCGGCGTGTGCGCCCCACGGCGCTGGAGCCGGTGTGGCGGGTGGCCGGCTTTGCGCTGGGTGCTGCCACCGCGCTGATGGGTGAAAAGGCGGCTTTCGCCTGCACGGCGGCCGTGGAAGAAGCCATCGACGAACATTATGCCCAGCAGATTGCCGATCTGGGCGACCGCGACCCGGACTTGAAACGCACGGTCGAAGAGTTCCGTGCCGACGAAGCCGAGCATCGGCAGACCGCGCTGGATCACGGCGCCGAACAGGCGCCCGGCTACCGCCTGCTGAGCCAGACGATCAAGGCGGGTTGCCGGGTCGCGATCAAGTTGTCGGAGAAGATCTGAGCTTCCTCATGCTTCGACAGTCGCTAGCGCCAGCGTAGCGCGACCAGCATGAGGCTCCTCACCCTGAGCTTGTCGAAGGGTGAGCTTCACGGCTCCAGCTCGCTGTCCCAATACAAATAATCCGCCCAGGAATCGTGCAGGTAATTGGGCGGGAATTTGCGGCCCCGCTCGCGCAATTGGGTGACCGTCGGCTGTTGCGGGCGCAGGCGCGGATGCATGCCCGCCTGTGCGGGCAGCCGTCCGCCCTTGGTGAGATTGCAGGGGCTGCAAGCCGTGACGACATTCTCCCAGGTGGTGCGCCCGCCGCGCGAGCGCGGAACGACGTGATCGAACGTCAGATCCTTGGGATCGCCGCAATATTGGCATTCGAAACTGTCGCGCAAAAATACATTGAACCGCGTGAAGGCGGGATGACGCGCGGGCTTGATATAGGTCTTGAGCGAAACTACCGAAGGCAGCTTCATCTCGAAGCGCGCCGAGTGCACCACCCGGTCATATTCTTCCAGGATGTTCACCCGTTCCAGGAACACCGCCTTGATCGTGTCCTGCCAGGACCAGAGCGAAAGCGGGTAGTAACTCAACGGGCGATAATCGGCGTTGAGCACCAACGCCGGGCAATTGCTGGCGGAGCGCAGGGGGGCTAGCACGGTGGCAATCCTGTGAAGGCGTTACTCCTCGGATTATCTGGCCGCAATTTGCGTGGGCCGGAGTGTAAGGGCGATTCGACCCGATCCTCAAGGCGTCGAATCGTCTCCGTCCAGAGTGCGGCCTCAATGTGACAGGGCTGCTAAAGCGGGCTGGAAACCGGGCCTTCCGCGTTCAGGCGGCCCGCTGCGGCCAGCGCCATGAACAATCCGGCCAGCACCACGCCGTCCTCGTCGATGCCATGTCCCATGCCCCGCGCCAGATGCCATTGCAGCGGCACACCCGCTTTGCCCAGGGCGCTTGCCGCCGCGAACATGGCGGCGACCGGAATCACGGTGTCGGCATCGCCATGGGTGAGAAGAACCGGCGGCCGTGCGCCCTGCTCCGGGGGCGGACCTGCCAACAGGCCGGAAAAGCCGATGATCGCGGCGGGCGGAATCTGGCGCCGCAATCCCAGATGCAGCGCCAGCATCGCGCCTTGGCTGAATCCGGCGAGGATCAGCCTGTCCGGCGGCAAACCCAATCGCGCCAATTCGGCGTCGAGAAATTGTTCGATGCCCGGCGCCGCCACGGCGACGCCTTTCTGCATCTCATGCGGATCGATGCGCGAGATGGGAAACCATTGAAAGCCCGAAGGGGCGCCGGGCACGCGATCGGGCGCATGGGGCGCAACGAAGACAGCGCCCGGCACGAAATCCTGCCAATGCGGCGCCAGGCCGATGAGATCGTCGCCATCGGCGCCATAGCCATGCAGCAGGACGACCAGATGGCTGGCTTCACCTTTCGCCGAAGGACGCCTGGGACCGGAAAGCAAAGCCATGCCGAATTTTTTTGTTTAGATTGCCGGGATGATCGTTACACGCTTCGCGCCGTCTCCGACAGGGTATCTGCATCTGGGGCACGCATTCGCCGCCTGGACCGCGGCGCGCGCGGGCGACCGCTTCCTGCTCAGGATTGAAGATCTGGATCAGGTCCGGTCGCGGGAAGATTTTATCGCGGCGATTTTCGAGGATCTCGCCTGGCTGGGACTTTCCTGGGACGAACCGGTCTTGCGCCAGTCGCACCGCTTCGAGGCCTATCGCGTGGCGCTTGGCCGCCTTTCACCCTTCACCTATCCCTGCTTCTGCACCCGCAAGGAGATCGCCGACGAGATCGCGCGTTCGGCGGAGGCACCACAAGGTCCGGACGGCCCGCTCTATCCGGGCACCTGCCGTCACTTGTCCGAGGACGAAAGGCAGACGCGGATTGCGCGCGGCGAGGCCTATGCCGTGCGATTGAATACCGCAACGGCTTTCGAGGCCGCCGGGCCGCTGGACTTGATCGAGCACGGCGAAACGCGCGCCGTCACACCGCTTCTGTTCGGCGACATTGTGCTGGCGCGCAAGGACATGCCGGCCTCCTATCATCTGGCGGTGGTGGTCGATGATGCGTTCCAGGGTGTGAGCCTGGTAACACGCGGCGAGGATTTGCTGCCTGCCGCCCATGTGCAGCGCTTGTTGCAGGCCTTGCTGGGATATTCCGCCCCCGCCTATGCGCACCATCGCCTCATACTGGACAAGGACGGGCGCAAATTCTCCAAGCGCGACCATGCCGCGACATTGCGGGACCTGCGCGCTTCCGGCGTTACGCCAGCAGGGGTTGGAGCGCTGCTGTGAGTCTTCCGCGCCGGTGCCGCTGGTCCTGGGCTGCCGGACCATGCTAAAGCCCAGCCATGAATGACAGCCACGCCCTGGACCGCCTGTTCGCCACCATCGCGGCGCGCAAATCCGCCGGCGATACCGATCAATCCTATACCGCCAAGCTCCTGTCGCAGGGCGTGGAGAAATGCGCCAAGAAATTCGGCGAAGAAGCGGTGGAGACCGTGCTGGCTTCAGTATCGGGCGATCCCAGACAGCTCGCATCCGAAAGCGCGGACGCGCTTTATCATCTTCTGGTGTTGTGGGCCGCGGCGGGCGTCACGCCGGACGACGTCTATGCGGTGTTGAAGAGCCGCGAGAGTCAATCGGGCCTCGCGGAAAAAGCGGCGCGGAAAAGCTCATAATATCGCGCACCGGCCGGACGGAAACCGCTTCGCGCCGACAGGCGCTTGGCACTTTTCCGATGTTTGACTAGTTCGCCGCTTCTTCTTCGTCGGCGAGGCTTTTGACCAGGTCGAGCACGCGCTTGCGCACTTTCGGATCCTTGATCTTCATGAAGGCGAGCGAAAGCTGCAGACCTTCACCGGAAGAAACGAATGCCATCACCGGCGGCGTTCCTTCGGCTTGACCATCGGCGGCCGCACCGATGCCGTCGTAGAAGAAGTCGATCGGCACGCCCAGGATGCGCGCGATTTCGAACAGGCGGCCCGCACCGATGCGGTTCACGCCCTTTTCGTATTTCTGCACTTGCTGGAAGGTAAGATCGAGAAGATCGCCGAGTTTTTCCTGACTCATGCCGATCAGCATGCGCCTGATGCGCACGCGATTTCCGACCTGAGCGTCGATGGGGTTGGCTTTCTTGATCACGGCTTTTCGGGTGGGAGAAGCGGACGGGAACTTAACCGGACCGTAGGATAACGGAAAGATGTAATTGCCTGATTAGTTACCGAGCCTCTTTTCGCGCCACAAGCACTCCGCCGATGAGGCCAGCCAGCAGCATGGCGGCAAAAAGCCAATCACCGAAGCGGGCATAGAGTGTGGGCGCCAGCGCGGATGGTAAACCCGCGTCAACCACACCCATATCCCCCAGATTGAGGGAGGCCCTGACCCGGCCCATGGGATCGATCATGGCGGAAATTCCGGTGTTGGCGGCGCGGGCAACCGGAAGCCCCTCTTCAATCGCCCGCACACGTGCGATCAGCAGGTGTTGCAGCGGCCCGGCCCAGGGACCGAACCAGGAATCGTCGGTGACATTGATCAGCCAGCCGGGACGTTGATTCGTTGTCACGGCGCCCGGGAAAATGATCTCGTAGCAGATCAATGGCGTGACCTTGGGCGCCCCACTGATCGTGTAAATATGCGGCCCATCGCCGGAAGCGAAGCCGCCCTGGCCTTCAGTCAGCTTGGTGATGCCGAACTTGCCGAGCAGATCGGCAAAAGGCACATATTCGCCGAACGGCACCAGATGGAATTTGTCATAGACCGCTTCCAGCTTGCCGCCGGGACCGAACATATAGAGCGCATTGTAAAAGACGGGCTCGGCGTCGCGGGTGGCGCGCGTGGCGCCGGTGATAAGGCTTTTTCCGCCCCGGGTCAGGGCTGCGATTTCTTCCTGCGCCACGGCCGAGCGGTCGAGCAGGAAGGGCGGCGCGGCTTCGGGCCAGATGATGTGTGTGACCGGACCCGGCCTTTGCGAAAGTTCGAGCAGGCGGTCCCAATTGCGCCGCACATAGGGACGCGCATATTTCTCATTCTGCGGAATGTCGGGCTGCACCAGGCGCACGGTCACGCCGGAAACATCCGGAGCAGGCGTTGACGCCAGCCGCACCGCGCCAAAAATCCATAGACCGGCGAACAGCGCGATCATTGCGATGGGAACAGCCAGTTTGCGGGATTTTGCGAAAAATTCCGCCAGCGACGCGCCCAGAAGAATGGTGAGGAAGGAAAGGCCGTACGCGCCGAACAGCGACGCACTCTGCATCACCGCCCAGGACGCGCCCCAGCCATAGCCAGGAAGATTCCAGGGAAAGCCGGTCAGCGCATGGCCGCGTATCCACTCCGCGGCCGCATAAAGGATGGCGAAGACCAGAAGCCGCGCGGCCCCTTGGGACCAGAAACGCATGGCGATGGCACAGGCGATACCGACATAAAGTGCAAGCCCCCCGGTGAGGATGACCAGCGCGAATGGCATCTGCCACAGATGCGCGGAGGGATCGACCATGAAGGCATAGCCGATCCAATGCCAGCCCAGGAGATATTGCCCGAACGCGAAAGCCCAACCGGCAGCCGCGGCCTTGCGGTAACGATGCGGGCCCTGTGCGGTGCCGTCCAGCAACAGCACCAGAAACGCGAAGCCGAGCAGCAAGGCGGGAAAAAATTCCACCGGCGCAAAGCCGAGCGCCGAAACCAAACCCGCCGCGAACGCGAAGAGAATGCGGCGCCAGCCGGAAAGGCCGCGGATCGCGTCACCCTGGCAATGGAGCCATGCCATCATACAGAACGCTGATCGCCGGAGCGCTGGTCTTCGGGATGCTTGCCGTCCGTGCGATGGATGCGCAGGCGCTTGACCTTGCGGGGATCGGCTTCCAGCACTTCGATGTCATAGCCGGACGGATGGGCGACGATCTCGCCCCGTTGCGGCAACCGCCCCAACAGCCACACCACCAGGCCGCCCAGGGAATCGACATCCGCATCCGGTTCGTCCGGCGCCAGATCGATGCCGGTTTCGGTCTTGAAATCCTCCAGCTCCAGGCGCGCATCGGCGATGTAATCTTCACCTTCGCGCATCAGCGGCGGGGTTTCCTCATCATGCTCGTCGGCAATGTCGCCGACAATTTCCTCGATGATGTCCTCGATCGAAACCAGTCCGTCGGTGCCACCATATTCGTCGATCACCAGCGCCAGATGGGTATGGCTGGCCTGCATCTTGAGCAAGAGATCGAGCGCGCGCATCGAGGGCGGCGCGAACAGGATCGGGCGCTTGAGGCTGGCGATGGAAGACGGCGCGGGCCGGTAGCCGCCCGCGTCGTCGGGCTCCAGCAATGCCAGGACGTCTTTGACATGCACAAGCCCGGTGGGATCGTCCAAAGTCTCGCGATACACCGGCAGCCGCGAATGCTTGGCGTCGCGGAACATCGCCACCAGATCGGGCATCGGCGTATCCTCGTCCACCGCGAGGATCTGCGCGCGCGGCACCATCACATCGGAAACCTTCAATTCGCCAAACGACAGAAGGTTGGAAAGCATGATCCGTTCCTGCTGCGACAGGGCGGCTTCCTTGCGTTCGCTTTCCTCGATCACCTCTTCCAGGCTCTCGCGCATCGCGGCGCTGGAGGCGTCTTCGCCGCGCAGGATCTGCAGCAGGCGCTTGAGGATCGGCGGATTGCCGGCGGGGGCGTCGCTCATCCGGCGGCCTCGTAAGGATTGGCGATGCCGAGAGATTCGAGAATCGCAATTTCCAGATTTTCCATCACCTTGGCATCGCGCGCCCGGACATGATCGTGGCCCGCCAGGTGCAAGACGCCATGCACCACCAGATGCGCGGTGTGGTCGATCAAACTTTTGCCCTCCGCTTTCGCCTCGCGGCGGGTTACGCCCAAGGCCAATGCGATATCGCCGCGATAGCCTTGCGCACCCGGACCGGCGGGAAAGGACAACACATTGGTTGGCTTGTCCTTGCCCCGGAAATCGCGGTTCAAGGCTTTGAGTTTGCGGTCATTGGCAAGCAGCACGGTCATGGAGGAGCGGCCGCGAAAGCGGGCGGCTTTTTCCGCGGCGGCGGCGGCGCGTCTCAATCGCGGCAAAAGCCCACGGACTTTGCGCCAGCCCGGCTCGTCGATCACGAATTGAATGCCCTCTGAAAGGCTCGAAACGCTCATTTGCCGCGCGCAGTATAGGCCGCGACGATGCGGCCGACGAGAGGATGGCGCACCACATCGCCTTCCGCAAAGCGGGCGACACCCACGCCCTCCACGCCTTCCAGGAAGGATAGCGCCTCGTTGAGGCCGGATGCGATATTGCCGGGCAGATCGGATTGCGACGGATCGCCCGTCACCACCATCTGGCTGTCCTCGCCCAGCCGGGTCAGCATCATCTTCATCTGGGCCGGGGTGGTGTTCTGGGCTTCGTCCAGAATCACGAAAGCGCGCGTCAGGGTGCGCCCGCGCATGAAGGCAAGCGGGGCCACTTCGATCACGCCCTGCTCGATCAACCGTGTGGTCTGCTCGCCCAACACGTCGAACAGCGCGTCATAGAGCGGGCGCAGATAGGGATCGATCTTCTCTTTCAGATCCCCCGGCAGGAAACCCAGCCGCTCGCCCGCTTCCAGCGCGGGGCGGGACAGGATCAGCCGCTCGACCTGGCGTTGGTGCAGCATATGCGCGGCAAAAGCGGCGGCGAGGTAGGTCTTGCCGGTGCCGGCTGGACCGACGCCGAACACCAGGGGATTGTCGCGCATCAGGTCGAGATAGGCGGCCTGGGCGGGGCTGCGCGGCCGGGTGATGCGCGACGACGCGGTGCGGATGGCGCCTTCGCTGGCGGCGCGGTTGTTGTTGGCGTCCGGATCGGTGAAACGGATCTCGGCATCGACTTCGGCCAGGGTGACGCTTTCGCCCGCCTGCAACCGCGCATAGAGCGCGCGCAGGATCTGGGCCGCGCGGGCGCGGGTGTCGGCGGTGCCGGCAATGGCGATGAGATTGCCGCGCTGGGTCAGAAGCACCGACAATCGCTGCTCGATCCGGGCGACATGCTTCTGGTGCGGGCCGGTCAGCGCAGCGAGGAGCTTGTTGTCATCGAACTCCAAGGTGAGTTGTTCGGCCCCGGCCTTGCGCGGAATGGGTTTGGAACGGGCGCTCAAACCAGGCGGCCTTTCACGCTGTTGGCGGTCAAGGCTTCGATCGACACAGGCCGGACCGCGCCGATCAGAGTTGCAGGCCCTTCGACATGGACAGGATTGAGATGCGGCGTACGGCCCGCAATCTGTCCCGGTCCACGGCCCGGCTTTTCAAACAGGATATCCTGCGTCGTTCCGATCAGCGCGCGATTGGCATCGTCCTGCTGCGACAGAAGCAGCTTCTGCAATACATCGAGCCGCGCGCTCTTCACGCTTTCGGCAATCTGCTTCTTCGCCGCGGCGGCGGGCGTACCCGGCCGCGAGCTGTACTTGAACGAGAAGCATTGGGCGAAACGGACATCGCGCACCAACTGCAGGGTGGCTTCGAAATCCGCGTCGCTTTCGCCGGGGAATCCGACAATGAAGTCCGATGAAAAGGCGATGTCGGGCCGCGCCGCACGAATACGTTCGATCAGGCGGCGATAATCATCGGCGGTGTGCTGGCGGTTCATTGCGGCCAGCACGCTGTCGGATCCGGACTGGACCGGCAGATGCAGGAACGGCATCAGCTTTTCGATATCGCCATGCGCGGCGATCAGGTCATCGCCCATGTCGCGGGGATGGCTGGTGGTGTAGCGGATACGCAAAACCGCATCGATGCCGGCAATCGCTTCGATCAGCCGCGCCAGGGACCAAATTTTCCCGGCCGCATCGGTGCCGCGATAGGCGTTCACATTCTGGCCCAGCAGCACCAGCTCGCGCGCACCGCGCGCGGCCAGCGCGCGCGCTTCGGCCAGGATTTGTTCGGGGCCGCGCGAATGTTCGGGGCCGCGCGTGTAAGGCACGACACAGAAGGTACAGAATTTGTCGCAACCTTCCTGAACGGTGAGAAAGG
>CAYWWT010000110.1:0-8903 GCA_964461855.1 uncultured Rhizobium sp.
GGGGGCCTACAACGGGTGCCAAGGCGGCTGGGGTAGCTCAATAGGATAGAGCGGACTCGCCTAACTTGGGTCAGGCTGCACGTTCGAGTCGTGCCCTCCCAACCCGGTTCAAGAAGGCCCCCGGTTGTTAGCGCAATCGGGGGTTTTCTTTTGGCGACGAAATTTCGTCGTCGGGGCTAGGCTTAAAGTGTGGGGAAGGGGCAGACAACAGATTTTTGGGATAGCTTGGGCAAAGCTGGGTAATTCCAGTCTCAATCTGACTTAGGCTTGCAATCCCAGTAAAAATACCTATACTTCTTTCCCTACCAAGGAGAGAAGTCATGTCACAAACTGCCATTTTATCCCCTGTTTCCCTGGCCGAGGCCGAAATCGTGGCCCAGCTTGGGCTGATGACCGCCGCCATCGGCCGCTGCTTCGAGCTGTCCGAAGCCGAGGATCACACCGCTTATCAAAACCAGCGATCCTATGAGATCGGCCACGCCGCCCGTCTGATCTCGCTGACGGCCGAGATGGGCCATGCGCTCGCCAAGCTCCGGGGCAAATTCGAGCATCAGATCAACGTGGTACGCGGCCCCGACGCGAAGCGCGAAGCCGCGCGTGCGCTGACCCAGGTGATCGAGGCCGAGTCCCTCCCCACCCCCTCCCCCAAGAAGTGAGGTTCAAAGGAACTTTTCTATTTGCGTTCTCCCTCGCCCCCACGGAGTGGGGGAGAGGGCTGGGGTGAGGGGGCCTCGCCACCGGTACAAAGGCCGGATTGATTGGACCGCTACCGCAATGCTTGAAACGGAATCGCCTGTTGAGGCACCCCCTCACCCCGGCCCTCTCCCCCGTGGGGGGAGAGGGAAAGATGATGGGCTACCCCCGCCCCATCTACCCAAGCGCGGCGCCGCCTTTCGCAACACGAACCGGCTGAAACACGGCCGTTACAGCGGCGTCCGCATCGCCCGGCGTAAGGAGATCATGCAGCTCGTCCGCGAGGGCCGCGCGCTGATGCGCCGCCTCGCGGGCGAACTGCCCAACGCGGACCGAACCGTGTAAGCACTCGGCCCATGACAGAGAGCGAAAACGAACAGCCCGTCGATCCCGAAACCGCGCGCAAATTCTTCGCCGGGTCTTGCGATTTCTTCTGGGGCGCATCGTCGGCCGACAATCTGCCGCCGATCACGCTGCCGGAGATCGCCTTCGTCGGGCGCTCCAATGTCGGCAAGTCCTCGCTCATCAATGCGCTGACGGGCAGGAAGGCGCTCGCGCGCGTGTCGAACACGCCGGGGCGCACGCGCGAGATCAATTTCTTCCGCCTCAACGACAGGCTGATCCTCGCCGATCTGCCGGGCTACGGTTATGCGAAAGCGTCGAAGGCGCTGGCCGCCGAATGGCAGAAGCTGATCTTCGCCTATTTGCGCGGGCGCGCGAGTTTGCGCCGTGTGGCCCTTCTGATCGACGCGCGGCGCGGCGTGGGCGATGTGGACCGCGAGGTGATGGGCCTGCTCGACAAGGCGGCGGTCTCCTATCTCCTCGTGCTCACCAAGCTCGACCAGTTGAGCGCAGGCGAAGCCGCGCAGGTTCTCGAAACGACGCTCGCCACTTCGCGCAAGCATGTTGCGGCCTATCCCGGCGTGGAGGCCACTTCGGCCCTGAAAGGCCAAGGATTGGAAGGGCTTCGCGCACATCTGGTCGCGCTGGCGGCCCCCTGACTTTGCCGCTATAACCCCCGCGCTTTTGCCAAGGCAGCACCCCCCGATGGCCCTTCAGGACGACACGACGCAGGACCGGAATTTGCGGGTGATGGCGCGCTGGCGCTCCACCGCCCGCGTCCTCGTCGAGGCGCTGCCCTTCATCCTGAAATACGACAACAAGACCATCATCGTGAAATATGGCGGCCACGCCATGGAGAACGGCGTCAGCGAACATTTCGCGCAAGACATCGTGCTGATGAAGCAGACCGGCATCGATCCGGTGGTGGTGCATGGCGGCGGCCCGCAGATCGGCTCCATGCTCAAGAAGCTCAACATCGCATCGAGCTTCGTGGACGGTTTGCGCGTCACAGATGCCGCTGCGGTGGAAGTTGTCGAGATGGTGCTCACCGGCTCCATCAACAAGCAGATCGTGAGCGGCATCAATGCCGCCGGCGGGCGCGCCGTCGGCCTTTCGGGCAAGGACGGCAATCTCGTCGTCGCGCGCAAACTCGAACACAAGACCAATGGCGGCACGCCCGTCGACCTGGGTTTTGTCGGCGAGCCCGAAAAAGTAAGCCCGCAGATCCTGCGCACCATCATCGCATCCGACCTCATTCCTGTGATCGCGCCCATCGGCGTGGGCACGAAGGGCGAGACCTTCAACATCAATGCCGACACGGTGGCGGGCGCGGTTGCGGGCGCGATGCAGGCCGAACGCCTGATCCTTCTTACCGATGTCGAAGGCGTGCTCGACCGCGAACGCAAGCTGATCCCCAAACTGTCGGTGGCGGACGCGCGCGCGCTCATCGCCGACGGCACGATTTCGGGCGGCATGATCCCCAAGATAGAAACCGCCATCGACGCGGTGGAATCCGGCGTGAAGGCGGCGGTCATTCTCGACGGCCGTATCCCGCATGTGCTGATGCTCGAACTCTTCACCGAGCACGGCGCCGGCACCATGATCACGGCGGAATGACGGCACCGCGCGCAACAGCACTCCTTCTTTTTTTCGCTGCCCTCTTCGCAGCGGCGCCCGCAAGCGCAAGCCTCAAGCTCTGCAACCGCACCAGTTACATTTTGTATGCAGCCGTCGCCGCCACCGCCAAAGGCAACACGGTCACCCAGGGCTGGACGCGCATCGCACCGGGATCGTGCGAAACCGCCATTCCCACGCCGCTCAAATCCCCGCCTTACTACATCTACGCGCAATCCTCCCGTTCCCATTCCGGCCCATCGCGCGCCTGGGGCGCGGGCGGCAAATTCTGCGTCAAGCACGGCAATTTCATCTTTACTGCGCCCGTTCGCAGCCGCTGTGCGGAAGATGCCTTCGATGTCGGATTCAGCGAGATCGCGACCAAGCGCAAGACCGATTTCACCCAGACGCTGACCGAGAAATCCTCGCTCGCCACGCTGGATCAGGCGCGCATCGCGGGCCTTCAGCGCCTGCTCTCCGACAACGGCTACAAAATCGCCGAGATCGACGGCAACGACGACAAGACCACCGAAACCGCGCTCGCCAATTTCCGCCGCAAGGCCAAACTCAAACGCAAGGCGACCGACGCCGATCTCTTCAACGCGCTGGAGAAGAAGGCTGGCGAAACCGCGGCACCCGCGGGCTATTCGGTGTGCAACGCCACCGCCGCACCCTTCTGGGCCGCCATCGGCCAGAAGAACGGCAAGGATTGGGTTTCCCGCGGCTGGTGGAAAGTGCCGCCGTCGAACTGCGCCACCGCGATCACCGATCCCCTCGATACCGACCGCATCTATGTGCTGGCCGATCTTCCCGGCAAGAAGCCGCTGGTCACCGGCGCGAACAAATTCTGCGTCACCGACATCGCGTTCGAGATCCAGGGCCGCAACGACTGCAAGAAGCGCGGCATGCGCGAAGTGGGTTTCGCCGAGACCAATGTGAAAGGCGCGGACGGCTATGTCGCCAAGATCGGCCCTGCGGGCCTGATCGCTACACCGGCACGTCGAAATAGCTCAAGTGCCAGCGCATCTCGTCGTCACTGAGCGGAAACCTCACCCCATCGCGCGCAGGCAGCAATTCCGAAGCGGGCAATTTCATAACGAAGCGCTGGATTCGAAACGCCACCCGCATACTGAGCTTGGCCTTCCAGACAAGTGCGGTGATCGGCTTTGCGGATTTGAATTGCAGAATTTTTCGAACCGTCTCCGGCTGGACATTGGCGAGCGCGGCCAACGCAAGCATCACGACCTCGCGCTTGCCCGCCTCGGCGGCTGCATCGACGAAACCGTCATCGAGCTTGCCCTTGCGCCGCGCGGTTTCGACTTCGCTTGCCGCGTGTTCTTCTTCGTTGCGCTGTGCGTCGTCGCCCGCCTCGATGCGGTGGCGAAGCTGCTGATTGAGATGATTGCG
Organism: uncultured Rhizobium sp.; assembly: GCA_964461855.1. GTDB lineage: Bacteria > Pseudomonadota > Alphaproteobacteria > Micropepsales > Micropepsaceae > Rhizomicrobium. Next base: position 4,057 of record CAYWWT010000110.1, read on the forward strand.
CGTCTCGGCATCGATCTTGTGGTGCTGGCCGAGCATCTCGATCAACGCCGCGCCCACGAACGACGCAATGCGCCGAATCGCACGCTGGGACAGGTCGGCGCGCAGGACCAGCGGCTGGTGCCAGGCTCTGATCTTCTCCGCCCGCGCGATGATGTCGTCGAGTGCTTCCGCACGCACCTTCGCATCCGGGTTGGCGAGCAGCGCGGCAACGGCGGGCACGTCGAGCGAGGTGACGATCGCATCCGCCACATTGGCGCTCAGGAATTTGCGCTTGGCGATTGCCGTGAGCGCCGCGCTCGCCTTGGCTGTGGCGATCACTTCCATCAGATCGGCATCGGAGAGGAGCGGCGAATATTCGAGGATGGGAGCGGCGACGATCATCTCCAGATCGACCGCCAGCCTGCGGATGATCTTCTTCGGCACGCAGTCGAGCGACTTGATCTCTTCGGCCAGGATCGCGCGCACGCGCGGCAACTGGTCGTTGGCGAGTTTCTCCAGCGTCTCGATGGTGAGCGCGCGGAGCTTCTCGCTTTCCTCCTTGTCCAGATCGGGCATCAACCGGCCGATCTTGCGCGCCAGCTCGACGCGCACCTCGTCGTCCTCGTCGTCCGCAAGGAGGCGGTTGGCTTGGGCTGGCGTGCCCATATTGGCGGCCACCGCGCGGCGGATCACCGCCGCACCCTTGGTCGCCAGATACAGCAGCACGTCCGGCCCCGCGTCGGTGCGGGCCGCCAGTTCGTGGTGGGCGGACTTCTCGCGCTCTTCCAGTATCTCAAGGACCTGATCGCGCGAGAGCTTTTCCGGTGCGTCGGACTTGGCGCCCCTGGCCGTCATGGCTTTCCTCCGGTTCGGCGAAGTTTCGCCAGGACGGCCTTAAGGTTCCTTGAAGGGACTTGGTTACCGGCCCGGCCTTGCGGGCTTTCCCGCCTTCGCCCATCGTCCGGCGCCATGCCGACCGCCCCCGACTTCCGCCACATCCGGACCTGGATCTTCGACCTGGACAACACCTTGTACCGGGCCGATTCCGACCTTTTTGCCCAGATCGACCGGCGGATGCAGGCCTTCGTCATGCGCTTCCTGAACGTCGACGCCGAGGAGGCCCGCCGCATCCAGAAAGCCTATTACCGGGACCACGGCACCACGCTTACCGGCCTCATCAAGCTCCATGACGCCGACCCCGAGGAATTCCTGGCCGAAGTCCACGACATCGACCTCGCCGCCATCGACGTCGACGCACGCCTGGTCGAGGCCATCGCGGCGCTGCCGGGCAAGCGCTTCGTCTTCACCAATGGCTGCCGCCACCACGCCGAGCGCGTGCTGATCCGCACCGGGCTGACCGATTTCTTCGAGGACATCTGGGACATCCGAACAACACGGTTCACACCCAAGCCGCTGGCCCAATCCTACGAGCACATCCTGGCCCATTCCGGCGTGGAGCCGCGCGAATCCGCGATGTTCGAAGATATCTCGCGCAACCTCGTGCCCGCCCATGCGCTGGGCATGACGACGGTGTGGGTGAAGAACGATTCGCACTGGTCGAAGCAGGGGCCGGAATTTCCCGTCGCGGGGCCCGGAAATATCGACTATGAGACCTCCGACCTCGGCCACTTCCTAAGGACGATACAAACCAAATGACTTCGCTTGCCGACGCCGAACGCATCATCGACGACGCCTGGGAAAACCGCGACGCGCTTTCCTTCACCACACGCGGCCCCGTGCGCGAGGCGGTTGATGCCGCACTCGATGCGCTCGATTCCGGCAAGGCGCGCGTGGCGGAGAAATTCCAGGGCGAATGGCATGTGCATCAATGGCTGAAGAAGGCCGTGCTTCTGTCCTTCCGCCTTAACGACATGAAGCCCATCGAAGGTGCGCCGGGCGGGGCTGCGTGGTGGGACAAGGTCGATTCCAAATTCATCGGCTGGACGGAAGCGCGTTTCCGTGAAGCCGGATTCCGCGCGGTGCCAGGTTCGGTGGTGCGCCGTTCGGCCTTTGTCGCCAAGGGCGCTGTGCTGATGCCGAGCTTCGTCAATCTCGGCGCCTATGTCGGCGAAGGCACGATGGTCGACACCTGGGCCACGGTCGGCTCCTGCGCCCAGATCGGCAAGCATGTTCACCTGTCCGGCGGCGTCGGCATCGGCGGCGTGCTGGAACCGATGCAGGCCGGCCCGACGATCATCGAGGACAATTGCTTCATCGGCGCCCGTTCGGAGGTGGTCGAGGGCTGCATCGTGCGCGAAGGCTCGGTACTGGGCATGGGCGTGTTCATCGGCAAGTCGACCAAGATCGTCGATCGCGCCACCGGCGAAGTCACCTATGGCGAAGTTCCGCCCTATTCGGTCGTCGTCGCCGGCTCGATGGGCTCGGGCGCGGTCATGCCGAACGGCGTCGTCGCCCCGAACCTCTACTGCGCCGTCATCGTCAAGCGCGTCGACGAAAAGACCCGCTCCAAGACCGGCATCAACGAACTGCTGCGAGACTGATCATGGTGACGGAGGGGCGGCAGACCATGACCTGGCTGTTCTTCAGCCCCTCCGGCCGCATTACCCGCCTGCCCTATTTCCTCGGCTGGCTGTTCTGGATCGCCATCGGCGGTTTCATTCTCGCCCGCATGATGGCGACGCAGGACCAGGATATTCTCCTGGCGCTCTGGACACTTGCCCTGGTCGTCACCGGTCTCGTCTCCACGGTGTCGTTCGTCATGCTGACCATCAAGCGTCTCCGTGACGTCGGCTATCCCGGCATATACGCCATCTGCCTGTTCATCCCTGTGCTCAGTCTCGTGATGTTCGTCGTGCTTTGCGTGTGGCCCGGTATTGCCGACGAGACGCCCATCGGCCGCAGGCCGTGACCGTCACTGCAGCGGCATCGAAAAGGTAAAGCATGTTTCGTCGGGCGACGACGTTACCCGCAATTTGCCCTTGTGCGACCGCGCGATTTCCGAGGCGATATAAAGCCCGAGCCCCAGTCCCGGCGCATTGGCCGTATCGGATGCGCGCACGAAAGGCTTGAACAGGTCCTTCGCGACAGCATCGGCGATCGGCTCGCCGCCATTGGAGACGGACAATTCGAACCGGTCCCTGACGGCGGCGGACCGAACCTTGATCGGGCTTCCGGAATTGCCATGCGTCAGCGCATTCGCCAGCAGGTTGGACAAAAGCTGTCCGATACGCTCCTGGTCGCAGCGCACGGGCGTATCCGTCAGATGGGTCTCGATTACCCGATCGGGGTTGGCGATCCGCAATTCGGCGATCACCTGCTCGAGCACCGGTCGCAGCGGTACAGCATCCGCCTGCTCGATCGGAATCCCGCCGCCCAGCCGTCCGCGGGCGAAATCCAGCACGTTGTCGATCAGGCCGGACATGCGCGATATGCTGTTCTGCATCAGGCCCAGCACAGACTTGCCGCGCTCGTCGGTCATCGTCCGCAGCAGCATCCGTGTTCCCGCATCGAGCGAGGCCAGCGGGTTGCGCAGGTCATGGCCAAGCACGGCAATGAACTGCTCGCGCAATTCGCTGCCCTGTCGCTCATGCTCGATCCGCTCATGGGCATCGAGATGAAAGGCGATGAGCTTGGCGAACAACGTGAACATGCCGGCGATCTCCGGCGTGTTCAGCGTGCGCGGCACGGTGTCGATGGCGCAGAGCGTGCCGAAGAAGGAGCCGTCGTCGAGCAGGATCGGCACGGAGATATAGCTCTGCAGTCCATAGATTTGGGGCGTGTGATGTGCGGCGTATCGCGGATCCTCGGCGACATTGTCGATGATGACGGGTTGCCGATGATCGCGGATCTCGTTGCAGATCGTTGTTTCGACCTTCAACTCGCCGCCGGGCGCCAGGTCGAAGGCGAGATTGTCCTGAACGCCACAGGCGATCCACTGGTCCACCGTCACACGCGCAACGGCGGCAAAGCGCATGCCCGTCACCTTGCAGACGACATCGAGGATCGTCGGTACGGCACTGATCCGTGCAATCACGTCAACGGCGGCAAGAGGGTTGTCGTTCAATACTTTACTTTCAGTTGAAGAATACGGGAGCAGACCATCCCTTGTCGGTCCAATGCGGCCAACATGCAAGCCTGCTCCCTTCATCGACGTGGAAAGAACACCGATTGCGGCACTATGCCTTGGGTTCGAACGGCTTCGGTCGGCGCGCTGCCCCCTGACGCTCGAGCATCCAGCCGGGATATTCCGGCGGCAGGGCGCTGACGGCGTCAAGCTTCTCCAGATCCTCCGCATCCAGCTTCAGATCGACCGCCTTCAGGTTCTCCTCCAACTGTTCGACCCTCTTCGCGCCGACGATGACGCTGGTGACGAACGGCTTGGCGAGGATGAAGGCAAGCGCCACCTCGGCGACACTGGCGTCGTGTTTGGCGGCGACCTCACGCATGGCGGCGACGCAATCCCAGGCCCGATCGGTATTGACCGGCGGGAAGTCGAAATTTGCCCGGCGACCTGCGCCATTGCCCGGAGCGCCGGGACCGTACTTGCCCGACAAGAGACCGCCGGCAAGCGGCGACCAGACCATCAGGCCCATCTTCTCCTCGGTCAGAAGCGGCACGATCTCGCGCTCGAGGTCACGGCCGGCGATCGAGTAGTAAGCCTGCAGGCTGTCGAACTGGGCAAAACCCTTGCGCTCGGAAATACCCAGCGCCTTGGCGATCCGCCAAGCCTGCCAGTTGGACACGCCGATATAGCGCACCAGCCCGCCGGAGACGAGATCGTCCAGCGCCCGCAAGGTCTCGTCGATCGGCGTGACGGGATCGGTCGCGTGGATCTGATAGAGATCGATATGATCCATCTGCAGGCGGTCGAGACTGGCCTCGACGGAATCCATGATGTGCCCGCGCGA
>CAYWWT010000111.1:0-8785 GCA_964461855.1 uncultured Rhizobium sp.
TCTTGCGGCGGCCGCGGAAGCCCTTGGCCTGCTTGAGAACCTTGTTGCGGCGGGCGCGGCTGGGTACGGCGCGGGGAGTACGTGACATGTTCTTGTCTCCTTACGCGTACGGCATCCAGCGCTTCACGCGCTGAATTTCGGATTCGGACACGACTTCGTGGAGTTCCTTGCGCGTGCGCTTGGACTTGCTGATCAGGCGGTGGCGCTTATAGGCCTTGCCGGTCTTGAGCTTTCCGGTCGCGGTAAATTTGAAGCGCTTTTTGGCGCCCGACTTGGTCTTCATTTTGGGCATTTCGCTCTCCTCTGGCGGCAATTAAGCCGCATAGCTTTCATGGGTCGCCACGGCATGCCCCGCCGGGCGGCCCGAAAGAGCGCGCGTTAAAAGGCAAAACAGGAAGAAAGGCAAGCGGGACTATTCGTCCGCGCCCGAGCCATCGCGGCGGGCCCTGGTAGGACTGGAAGAGGAGTGGCCCGTGACTCCGAAATCCTGGGATTTGCTTCCACCTTCGGCAAGATTGAAGCCTTCCGCCGCCAAGCCGCGCTTCAAGAGTTCGCGAACGGCTGCGGCGCGGCTGGGCATGCGCCGGGAAAAGCGCCAATTATCAACCGCTTCCAGCTCTTCCTGGGTCAGCATGATCTGCAGGCGCTCGCCCCTGGTCAGGTCATTCATCGTTTCCGGTCTCGTCTTACTCACTTTATGTAAAGTTAGATTGTTTCCAATAGTTCCCATTATAGGGCAGGGGGCAGATTGCGGCAACGGCGGCAAACGTACAGAAGGGGACTCCTGCTAATATAACACATTGATTTATATAGATAATTTTACTTGCGGCGGGAGGACAAGAGGTAGAGATTGGACTTGAAGGAGGTCCCCATGGACCCGATCAAGTATCCCGACCTAGCCGCCGAAGCCAATCACAGGGTGGCCAACAGCCTCAGCCTTCTCAGCGGCCTGGTGCGGATGCAGGCGAAGACCGCCGCCCGCGCCACCCAGCCCTTCACCAACGCCGAAGTCCGGCTGATGCTGGACGGCATCGCGGCCCGGGTCTCGACCATGGGCCAGCTGCATCGCCTTCTGGCGCATATGCCCGCGGACGGGGCCGTTGCCATCAACAGTCACCTGCGCGACATCGGCAGCAACCTGGTCGCGACTTTTTCGTCCGAGCAGCGGCCGGTGACGATTGAATATCCCGGGAGCGAGTGTCTGGTCCTGGCCCGGCATGTGCAGCCGGTCAGCCTGATCCTCTGTGAAATTCTTACCAATGCGGTGAAATATTCTCATCCCTCGGGCGTGGCCGTGAAGATCCAGCTTCGTTGCGAAGCGTCTTATGATGGCGCGCTGATAATGACCGTCAGCGATGACGGTGTCGGCTTGCCGGAAGGATTCGACCCCGACAAGGATGGTGGTCTGGGCTTTCAGATCATGCGCGCGCTGACCGCTGAACTGAACGCCACGCTCGATATTTCTTCCGACGATCTGGGATCGACCTTCCGTCTGACCGTGCCGCAGGCGCTGGTCGCCAACGCCCAGACCGCGTAAAGCCGCCCGATCCTCGCCACATTCCGCCGCAAGGATTGGCGGGTGGGGTCACGCATGCCGAAAGTGACAGTCTTGAAATTTCTCCGTCTTTTGTCGCTCTGGCTGTTCTGGCCGGGTGTTGTCTTGATCGTCTGGGGCGAACTCACGCCCAATCCCCCCCATCTCGAGGGATTATTCAGCTGGGACAAGGTCGATCATTTCGTCGCCTATTTCGGCCTGGCTGCCATGGCGACGATGATCGTGGGACCAAAGCCTCGGTTGACCGCGATTCTCGTGGCGATTGCAGGGTTCAGCGGCCTGCTGGAACTGATTCAGTTCGCCGCCGGACGGGACGCGGAGCTTTCGGACTTCATTGCCAACAGTCTGGGCGTGGCCTGCGGGTTCTTCGCCGCCCTGCTGATCCACTTTCTGTTGCAGGACCGCGCACTTGTTGCCCGCCGCGCCGCCCGGTAACCTTGGCCCGGGACATTTCGGGTGGAGGTTGCATGTTCGAGGAATTCAAGAAATTCGCGATGCGCGGCAACGTGCTGGATCTGGCGGTCGGTGTCATCATCGGCGCGTCCTTCACCGGCATCGTCACCTCGCTGGTCAATGATGTCATCATGCCGCCGGTGGGTCTGGCGCTGGGTGGCGTGGACTTTTCCAACTTCTTTGTCGTGCTGAAGGGCGATCCCAATGTCGACACCCTGGCCGCGGCGAAGGCGGCCAAGGATGTCACGCTCAATTACGGCTTGTTCGTCAACGCCGTGATCAATTTCCTGATCGTCGCTTTTGTCTTGTTCCTGCTGATCCGCCAGATCAACAAGCTGACGGCACCCAAGCCGGCAGTGGACGCGCCACCGCCGCCGCCTTCCGAAGAGATTCTTTTGCTGCGCGATATCCGCGACAGCCTGAAGACGCGGTGACATGCGGGCATGGATCGGTCCGGGATTGGCTTTTGCGTTGCTGACGGTAGCGCTTCCAGCCTTGGCCCAGACCGATCCGGCAAGTGTCGCCAACGGGTTTCTGGCTGCTTACGGCACGTTTCATCCGTCCGACGGAATTCCGGATGCCGGCGGGCGGGCCCGGCTTGCGCCTTATCTTTCACCACAGTTGAACAAGATGCTGGCCGATGCTGCCGCGGCGGAGTTGCGTTTCGCGGCCAAGGTGAAAGGCGCGCCACCGCTGATCGAGGGCGATCTCTTCAGCTCGATGTTTGAAGGCGCGTCGGGTTGGAGTGCCGGTGCCTGCAGCGTCGCAGCTGCGACGGCGCGGTGCCCCATCGCGTTCACCCATGCCCAGAAAGGCCGTCCGCCCGTGAACTGGACGGACATGCTGCTGCTGGCCCACACGCCGCAAGGCTGGCGGATCGACGACATCGCCTATGGCGGCGGGTTCCAGTTCGGCAACACCGGCAAGCTCAGCGACACCCTCAAACTGGTCTTGAGCCAGGCACCCTGAATAACCATTTACCGGCTGCATCCCGACAGAAGGATCTCCAATGACCAAAATGGAAAAGAGCGATAGCGACTGGAAGCGCGATCTGTCTCCCGAACGCTACCGGGTGCTGCGCCAGCATGGCACCGAACCGGCCGGGACCAGCCCGCTCAACCATGAAAAGCGCAAGGGTGAATTTTTCTGCGCCGGTTGCGGGACCGAACTGTTCGGGTCCGACACCAAATATGAAAGCGGGTCGGGCTGGCCCAGCTTTTATGCGCCGATGCCGGGTGCGGTGGAAACCACGACCGATGCCAGCCATGGCATGGTGCGCACCGAAGTTCACTGTGCCCGCTGCGGCGGCCATCTGGGCCATGTCTTTCCGGATGGCCCGAACCCGACCGGCGAGCGTTTTTGTATTAATGGGGCAGCATTAGATTTTAAGCCCGAAAATAGCTGAGTCCCGCCTGTAAAGACCGCGGTCCCAATGGGACCGCGGCGTCTTTTCACAAATCATTCGTCAGGATTCAGATCCGCCCGCGCGGGAATGGTTGCGGGCTTCTTCTTCCGCCATGCGTAGTTCTGCACCTTGCGGTCCATCCAATGCGGCTTCCGCGTCCCGGCCCATTTGCGGGATCTCGGCATTGTGCCGCTTCACGAAATTGCCCTGGTCCTTCAGGAACGCGCGCGAGGCCTGGTAGTCGCCTTCGCCGACGATCTGCTTTTTCTTTTTGGGCGCGGCTTTCTTGGCGGCAGGCTTCGATGCCTTCACCGGGCGCTTGGCCTTGGCGGGTTTGGCTTTCTTGCTCGCCTTCCTGGGCGCTGCGCGCTTGGCTTTGCTTTTCTTCTTTGCGCCACGCGAAGCCGCGGCGGCACGCCTTACCGGCTTCTTCGATTTTGCAGCTTTGCTTTTTGTTTTCTTGGCTTTGGTTTTCTTGGTTTTGGTTTTTTTGGCTTTCGATTTTTTGGCTTTGGCCATGGATCTCTCCGTTCAAGGGTGCCGCACCTTAGGCGCGTTAAAGACTATGCGCGAGAGGGCAGATCGTTTCTTCAGTGCACCATCGCCAGGCGTTCCATCAGCCACCCGCCGGCAGGACCGAGCGGCGTGTCGCTGCGATGAACGGTGTGGAAGCGGTACTGCGCGTCATCCCAGGTATCGATGGCAAGCCGCACCAGCCGGCCGCGCTTGATATCGTCCGACACCATGGGCTTGGGCATCGATCCCCAACCCAGGCCCGCCAACAGCAGCGCATGCTTGGCGCCCAAATCCGCCAGCCGCCAGCTTTTGATCGACACCACCCCCAGATCGCGGCCCGCCGTGAAAGACGACCGGTCGGTCAAGACAAGTTGCACATGGTCGCGCGCCTCGGCGGCGGTGATGCTGTCGAATTTCGCCAAGGGATGATCCGGATGGGCGACCGGGATCAGCTTCACCGATCCCGCCGGTCCACGCACCAGCAGGTCATTGTTCAACTCCAGGGGTCCGGAGACGCCGAACTGGCCTTGGTGGTTCAGCACCGCTTCCGTCACCGCGCCCAGCGCTTCGACCCGAAGCCGCAAGGCCACGGTGGGAAATTGGCGGCGGAATTCCTCGAGTGCTTTCACCAGCAGTTTGGCCGGCAGCATCACATCCACCACCAGGCTGACCTCGGCTTCCAGTCCCTGGGTCAGTCCGCGCGCCTTGGCGATCAATCCGTCCAGCGCCATGGCGATGCCGCGGCTGTCGGAAAGGATCGCCTGCCCGGCATCGGTGAGTTGCGGCTTGGACGCACCCGCCCGGCGGAACAGTTCGAGGCCGAGCTGGTTTTCGAGATTGGCGATGGCGTAGCTCACAGCCGAGGTGGCGCGGCCCAGTTTGCGGCCAGCGCCCGCGAAGCTTCCGGTTTCCACGATCGCCAGGAAGACGGCGATCTGATCCAAGGTGGGGGATTTTGGCTCCATGTTCCGATTATCTGAACACAATATTCAGAATTATACCAATTTTCGGAACGATCCGGGGCACCTATATCCAATCTGCAACATTCCGGGAGGCTCTCATGGCCGCGAAAATCTTTATTCCCTTCTATTCCCGCACCGGCACCATTGAGGCGCTGGCCCGGGCCGTGGCCGAAGGGGCCGAGGCCGAAGGCGCGGAGGTGCGCCTGCGTCGTGCCCGTGAACTGATCGGCCATGACATCATGAGCTCGGTGCCGGGCTGGAAGGAAAGCGCCGAAGCCATGAATGCGCGCTATCCCGCCCCCACCCCGGAAGATGCCGTCTGGGCCGACGGCATTGTCTTCGGTACGCCCACCCGTTTCGGCTCGGTGTCTTCTGAGCTGAAAGCCTATATCGACGGGCTGGGAGGCCTGTGGGTGAAAGGCGCCTTGAACGGCAAGGCGGGCGCGGCCTTCACCGGCTCGGCCACACCGCATGGCGGCAATGAATCCACCATCATCTCCATGTTCAACCCGATGGCGCATCTGGGCCTGATCATCGTGCCCACCGGCTTTGCCGATGGCGTCATGTTCAAGGGCGCGGGCACGCCTTATGGCCCCAGCGTGGTCTCCGGTAATCCGCCGTCGGGCCCGACGCCGGAGGAACTCGATGTTGCCCGCTTCCAGGGCCGCAGGATTGCAAAGGTCGCGGACGCCTTACGCACCCTGAACGGTTGACCTCGGATCGCCGCGGGGGTTTCCATCCAGCCCCCGCGGGAGGTCCTTTGTGAGTGAAAAACTTTATCTGGAAGACATCTTTGTCGGGCAGCGTTTTGTCACCGGCACCTATGCCTTGACCGCCGATGCCATCAAGGCGTTCGGCCGCGATTACGACCCGCAATCCTTTCACACTGACGAAGAGGCGGCGAAGGACAGTTTCTTCTGCGGCCTGGCCGCGTCGGGCTGGCACACCGCTGCCATCACCATGCGCCTACAGATCGAAAGCGGTCCGCCGATCGCGGGCGGCATGATCGGCGCGGGCGGCGAGATCGCCTGGCCCAAGCCGACCCGGCCCGGCGATGTGCTGCATGTGGAAAGCGAGATCACCGAGGTCAGGCCGTCAAAGTCGCGGCCCGAGCGCGGCTTCGCGACCCTGAAAAGTGAAACCAGGAACCAGAATGGCGATGTGCTGCAGAGCCTGACGGTCAAGCTCCTGGTCTGGCGCCGCCCCGAATATGGATTTTGACCGGCCCGCTCGCTTCGATTAGAGAGGCCCCATGCTGGACGATCTGAAAGCCAATAATCACGCCTGGGCCGACCGCATGGTCGCTGAGGATCCGGATTTCTTCAAACGGCTGGAGAACCAGCAAAGCCCGCAATATCTTTGGATCGGTTGCTCCGATAGCCGCGTGCCCGCCAATGAAATCGTCGATCTGGCATCGGGCGAGATTTTCGTCCATCGCAATGTCGCCAATCTCGCGCCGCCGCAAGACGCCAATTATCTCTCGGTGCTGCAATTCGCGGTCGATGTGCTCAAGGTCCGTCACGTCATCGTGGTCGGTCATTATGGCTGCGGCGGCATCGCCGCGGCGGTGGATGGCAAGCGCCGCGGCCTGATCGATCATTGGCTGCACCCCATCCGCGAAGTCGCGGAAGAACATCACGCCGAACTGGCGGCGATCGCCGATCCGCACAAGCGCAACGACCGGCTCTGCGAACTGAATGTGATGCAGCAGGTTCACAATGTCTCGTCGGACGTCTTTGTGCTCGATGCCTGGGCACGCGGCCAGAAATTGTCGGTGCATGGCTGGGTCTATTCGCTCGCGACCGGGCTGGTAAACGATCTGAATGTGACGGTCAGGGCGCCGCGCGTACCTTGATCGCCGCGCTTCGTGCAAATATCCGATCCAGCGCGGCGAGGCCCGCAGCCAGGATCAGAAACGCCAATCCTATTCCCAGGCAGTTCATCGCCACGGCGAATGCGCCGAGATGCGTCACGTCGAGGAACGGGTAGGGATACCAATTCTCGAAAGCGCCGCGCATCAATGCATAGGCGCAAAAGCCCAGCGGCAGGATGAGGCTGGCGGCGATGATGCCATTGCGCAAATGACCATGCGGCTGCAACAACCAGAACAAGGTCACAACCACGGGCATGGCGTCATGCAATGCGACGTCGGCAATCTTCTGCCAGCCTTGGGGGTCCCAGCTTTCGCGCAACAGAAGCGAATAGACCACACCGACCAGAATCATCGCCGTCGCGGCGGCGAATTCTCCTCTGTAAAAATTCTGTCGCAAAGCGGCACAGGTCAGAATCGCAGACGCAAAAATGTTTGCGATGACCGTGAAGTAACCGAGATAGCGCCACACGCCATCCGCAATGCTGCCCCCTTGCGACGTGATCAGCGTGAGCGTCAATGACAGTTGCAGAAGCAGCGCGGACCATCCCAGCACAGCGCCGGTGACCGCGAGTAACATCGCTGCGCGCTCTCGCATGCATCGTCCGTTGGTTGACCGTCGCTGCGCGCGGGAACAGTATCGCGCCATTGGTTGCGTGTCCCGATACAATTTGGAATCACAATTTTGGAGAATAGGAATGAAGCGTCGCGATTTCCTTTTCGGTGCGAGTGTCTCTCTGCTGCTCCCTTCGCTCGCCCTGGCACAACCCAACATCGGTGGCAGACCCGGCAACCGGCCTGGTGGCCCGGGCAATCGTCCTGGCCCAGGACCTGGCGGTCCCGGCGATAACAGGCCGGGACGCCCCGGCATGCGTCCACCGCCGCGTCCGGGTCGTCCGCCACCGCGCCCGCAATTCTCCTGGCGCGGCCGTTCCTATTTCCGCCGGCAGGGGCCCGCGTTCCATTATCCGCGCGGCTATGCCTATCGGCGCTGGGCGGTCGGTGCGTTTCTGCCCGGCATCTTTCTGGGCGCGAATTATTTCTTCGACGATTGGCGCGGTCTGGGCATCGACCGTCCGCCGCCGGGCCGGCGCTGGGTCCGTTATGGGCCCGATCTGGTGCTGGTGAATGTGCGCACGCGCCGTGTCGAAGATGTGATACCGGACGTGTTTTACTGACGGCGGCGCATCATGGAGGAGGGTGCCGATGACCCGAATGCCAGCGCTGTTCATCGGGCACGGGAGCCCGATGAACACTCTCGAACTGAATGATTTCACCCGTGCCTGGCGCGCGCTGGGTGCGGCGCTGCCGAGACCGCGCGCCATCCTCACGGTGTCAGCGCACTGGTTCATCGGCGCGACGGCGGTGACGGCGATGGCGCGCCCGCGCACGATTCATGACTTCTACGGCTTTCCCAAGCCGCTATTCGACTTCGAGTATCCGGCCGTCGGATCGCCCGAAGTCGCCGGCGAGGTGGCAGAAGCGGTCAAGCCCGATTGGGTTGGCCTGGACTACGACCAATGGGGTCTGGACCATGGTACCTGGAGCGTGCTCGCCCACCTCTTCCCCGACGCCGACGTGCCGGTCCTCCAGCTCTCGATCAACGCGCTTAAGCCGCTCGAATACCATCTCGCCCTCGGGGCGCGGTTGTCGGCGCTGCGCGATCGGGGCGTGCTCATACTGTCGAGCGGCAACGTCGTCCACAATTTAAAACTCGTGGAGTGGGACAAACCCACCAGCGGCACCGACTGGGCCCGGCGCTTCGACGACGCCGTCCGTGTGCAGATGACCGAGGATCCGTCGGCGATTCTTAAGCTTTCCGAGCATCCCGATTACGCAAGGGCGGTGCCGACCCCCGATCACTATATCCCGCTGCTCTACACCGCCGGAATCGCCGCGCAGGAAGGCCGGTCGGAGTCGCTGATACAGGGCTACTCGCTGGGCTCGCTGTCGATGACCAGCTACAATGTCGGGCCGGAGCTGAATCTGCCTTGCGAAGCGAAGGGCGCCGCCGACTTGCCCGC
>CAYWWT010000112.1:0-8742 GCA_964461855.1 uncultured Rhizobium sp.
CCACCATTCCTTATATCGCGCTGCAATTGCTGGGGCTGCAGGTGGTGATCGCGGCGCTGGGTATCCAGAATCTGCCGGGCCTGTCGGCAATTCCCAACCTGCCCTTGCTGATCGCTTTTGTGTTTCTTGCCTTCTATACCTATTCCAGCGGCCTGCGCGGCACCGCCGTGATCGCCATCGCCAAGGACATTATGATCTACGCCACCGTGCTGGCGGCGATCATCATCATCCCGATCGAACTGGGCGGCTATGGCAAGATTTTCGCCAGCATCGATCCCAAGCTTCTCATCCTGGGCAAGGGCACCGCGGACAATCTGGGCCCGGGCTTCGCCTATTCCTCGCTGGCGCTGGGCTCTGTGCTGGCGCTGTTTCTGTATCCCCATGCCACCACCGGCATGCTGTCGTCGGCCAGCCGCGATGTGGTGGAGCGCAACTCCATCATCCTGCCGATCTATTCTTTCGCCTTGGCGCTGATCGCGCTTCTGGGCTTCATGGCGGTGGCGGCGGGCGTCAAGGCGATGCCGGAATTCGCATCCGGGTTCGAGCGCTTCGGCAACAATTTCGCCGTGCCCGCGCTGTTTCTGCGCATGTTTCCGGACTGGTTCGCCGGCATCGCCTTTGCCGCCATCGGCGTGGGCGCGCTGGTGCCCGCCGCGATCATGTCCATCGCCTGCGGCAATCTCTTCACCCGCAACATTTATCGCGAATTCATCGCGCCGGACTGCACGCCGCAGGCCGAGGCCAAGGTCGCCAAGATGGTCGCCTTCACCGCCAAGCTGGGGGCCCTGTTCTTCGTGCTGGCGCTGAAAAGCTCCTACGCCATCGAACTGCAGCTTCTGGGCGGGATCTGGATCTGCCAGACCGTGCCGGCGGTGCTGGTGGCGCTGTTCACCCGCGCCATGCATCCCATGGCGCTGTTGATCGGCTGGGCCTGCGGCATCGCCGCCGGGACTGCGATGGCCTGGAGCCTGGAGCTGAAGAGTTCGGTCTATCCGCTGCACATCTTCGGTGTGACGGTGCCCTGCTATGCGGCCCTGAGCGCACTGGCGCTCAATCTGGCGGTTGGCGTGGTGCTGAGCCTGGTCTTCAACGCGCTGTCGAAGACAAAGCGCGCCGACGAAACCGCGGCTGCCGACTATGTCTGATCATTGAGCGCAGCGAATTTGGCCGCTGAGCAGGAACGAGGAGCGAAGTGGGCGAAAAAGCCCATGAGCGACGAATGACGAACTCAAACGCCAAAAGGCGCGCGCTCAACCGAAACGGCCGGTGATGTACTGCTCTGTGCGCTTGTTGTCCGGCGCGGTGAAAATCTTCTCCGTCGCGCCATATTCGATCAGCTCGCCCAGGTACATGAAGGCGGTGTAGTCGGAGGCGCGGGAGGCCTGCTGCATATTGTGGGTCACAATCACGATGGTGTAGTCGGCCGACAATTCGTCGATCAATTCTTCGATCTTGGCGGTGGAGATCGGGTCGAGCGCCGAGCAGGGTTCGTCCAACAGGATCACTTCCGGGCGCGTCGCCACGGTGCGGGCGATGCAAAGCCGCTGCTGCTGGCCGCCGGAGAGCGACAGGCCCGAGGCATTGAGCTTGTCCTTCACTTCGCCCCACAGCGCGGCGCGGGTCAGCGCGTCTTCGATGCGGCCTTCCATTTCGGACCTGGGAAGGCGCTCGTACAATTTGATGCCGAAAGCGACATTGTCATAGATCGACATGGGGAACGGCGTCGGCTTCTGGAACACCATGCCGATGCGGGCGCGCAAGAGATTGAGGTCCTTGACCGCGAGAATATCTTCGCCGTCCAGCGTGACCGTGCCTTCGGCGCGCTGGTTGGGATACAATTCGTAAATGCGGTTGATCGCGCGCAGCAAGGTGGACTTGCCGCAGCCGGACGGGCCGATGAACGCGGTCACTTTGCGGTCATAGAGCGGCAGGGTGATGTTCTTCAGCGATTTGGTCTGGCCATAGAAGAACGACAGATCGCGGATATCGATCTTGGTCTTCTCGCCCTGCGCGGCGCCGTTGATGGCTGAAAGGGTCGCGGCGTCCATGGTCAGATCCGTTTCTTTTCGAGCAGGCGGGCAATGATGGAGAGCGTGAGCACCGTGGCGGTCACCAGCAGCGCGCCCGCCCAGGCAAGCTTGTGCCAATCGTCGAAGGGCGACATGGCGTATTGAAAGATCACCGCCGGCAAGGAGGCCATCGGCGCATTGAAATTGGTGGAGAGGAACTGGTTGTTCAGCGCGGTGAAGAGCAGGGGTGCGGTTTCGCCCGAAATGCGCGCCACGGCCAGCAACACGCCGGTGACAATGCCCGCCTGGGCGGCTTTCCAGGTCACGCTGCGGATCACAAAGCTCATCGGCGCGCCCAGCGCGCTTGCGGCCTCGCGCAGGCCGCTGGGGACCAGGACCAGCATATTCTCGGTGGTGCGCGCGACCACGGGGATGACGATCACGGTCAGGGACAGCGCGCCGGCCCAGGCAGAGAAATGGCCCATCCGCACCACCACCACCTCGTAGATGAAAAGGCCGGTGACGATGGAGGGCGCCGACAGAAGAATGTCGTTCACGAAGCGCACCACGAAGGCGAATTTGGTGTGCTTGCCATACTCGGCGAGATAGGTGCCCGCGAACAGGCCGACCGGCGTGCCCAACAGCACCGCCGCACCGCTCATCAGCACACTGCCCAGGATCGCGTTCAAAAGACCGCCCGGCATCCCCGGCGGGGGCGTGGAATGGGTGAAGAGCGTCGGCGTCAGCGCGGAGAAGCCTTCGGAAAGAAGCGCCGAAAGAATGAAGGCGAGCCAGACCAGCCCGAACAGGGCGGCGGAGACCGAAAGCGCGATAAAGACGCCATTGGTGAGGCGGCGGCGCAGATAAAGCGATTGCGAAATGATCATTTGGTTCCCGCCTGGCGTTCCAGCGTCCGCAGCAACAATTGCGAGCCGGCCAGAACGATGAAGGTGATGAAAAACAGGACCAGGCCGAGATAGATCAGCGAAGAGGAATAAAGCGCCGACGTTGCTTCGGTGAACTCATTGGCGATGGTGGCCGAAATCGTGGTCCCCGGCGCGAACAGGGACTTGTCGATTGTATGGGCGTTGCCGATCACGAAAGTGATCGCCATGGTTTCGCCCAACGCGCGGCCCAGCGCCAGCATGGCCGCCCCCATCACGCCGGAACGGGAGAAGGGCAGGACCACGCGCCACATCACTTCCCATGTGGTGCAACCCAGCCCGTACGCGGCCTCCTTCAGCATCGCGGGGACGGTTTCGAATACGTCGCGCGTTATCGCCGAAATGAAAGGCAGCACCATGATGGAAAGGATCAGGCTGGCGGTGAAGATGCCGATGCCATAGGGCGCGCCGCCGAACACGGTGCCGATCACGGGAATGCCGTCGGTCGCGTCGATGATTGGCTGCTGGACATGGAGCTGAAACCAGGGCGCGAACACGAACAGGCCCCAGATGCCGTAGATGATGGAGGGAATGCCGGCGAGCAATTCGATCGCGATGCCGATCGGACGGCGGAGCGCCCGCGGGCACAATTCGGTCAGGAAGATCGCGACCCCGATGCCGATGGGCACGGCCAGCAGCATGGCGAGGGCCGAGGTGATCAGGGTGCCGGTTATCGAGGGCAGGCCGCCGAATTCGTTGGCCGCGGGATCCCAGGCGCGGGAGGTCAGGAAGGACAGACCGAAGGCTTTGAGCGCCGGGATCGTTCCGATCACCAGCGCGATGATGACGCCGGAAAACAGCAGCAACACGGCCAGCGCCGCGGCAAAGGTGAAGAAGTGAAAGCGGGCATCGCCCCGTCCGGCACGGCGGGTGCCTTCAGCTCTTTGTGCCAGGTCGGCGGTTGCGTCGGTCAAGGCGATATCGGCCATTGCTGTAATGCCTGCGCAGCGGATGCCCGCAATTCACACGGCTCTCACGCAACGAACATCACAGTTCTGCAAAGCTTTTGTGACGCGCCCGGCGGGAACCGCAGCCTCCGTCATAACTACCTGATTCAAATGGAGAATAATCGATCCGGATCGGTGCGCGGAAAGGGCCAAACTTACCGGACGCTAACCATAAGACTTTAAGCTTTTTGTACCTGTGTGCGGTCAAATTGTGGCGGCAATCCAAGACTTGGAAGACACGGAACCACGTGAGGGCAGCGCGCCTGATCAGAATTGTATTCGGGGCAATCGCCGGGATCATGCTCATCCTGGCGGTGGGTGATGTCGTGCTGTCCGGCCGCCTGACCATCCTTTCGCCCATCAGCTTTGTGGCGCTTCTGGCGGTCGCGCTCGCCTTTTTGATTTCCAACAGCATGAATTCGCGCGAACGCCAGGACATGCTGACCCGGCAGGCGGCGGAAATGCGCGCCGCCGCGCAGAGACTGGAAACCTCGCTGCGCAACGCGGCGACGGTGAACAGCCGGCTTTATCAGAGCGAGATCCGCTACAAGGGATTGGTGGACGCACAGGGCGATGCCATTTTCCGCCGCGATGCGTCGAGCCGCCTGACTTACGCCAACGAAGCCTTCTTCAAGATGTTCGGCCTGGAGCCATCACGGGCTATCGGTTATCCCTTCGCGCCCGAACTGCATCCGGAAAGCCGCGCCGCCCTGTTCGGCAGCTTTGCCGCCATCGAAGTGGGACGCGGCCGTGCCCATTACGACCAGCATGTGCGCACCACCGCCGGGTGGCGCTGGATTTCCTGGGAAGATCATGCGGTCCGCGACAGCCGCGGCAAGCTGATCGAAGTGCAGAGCGTGGGCCGCGACATCACCGAACGTAAGACGCTGGAAGGCGCATTGCGCGAAGCGCTCGACAATGCCGAAGCGGCCAGCCGCGCCAAATCCGGCTTTCTCGCCACCATGAGCCATGAGATCCGCACGCCGATGAATGGCGTGCTGGGCATGGGGCGGCTGCTTCTGGAAACCGATCTCAAGCCCGAGCAGCGCACTTATGCCGAAGCGATCACCGAATCGGGCGAAGCGTTGCTGGCCCTGATCGGGGACATCCTGGATTTCTCCAAGATCGAGTCGGGCACACTCACGCTTGACGAAGATGAAGTCGATCTGCGCGCGCTGACGGCGGGCGTGGCCGAGCTTCTGGGGCCCAGAGCCCATGCCAAGAATATCGAGATCACCACCGTGGTCGCGCGCGATGTGCCGCGCGCCATCCGTACCGACCAGCTCAGGCTGCGCCAGGTTCTCACCAACCTGATGGGCAACGCGGTCAAATTCACCGAGCGCGGCGGGGTCTGCATCGCGCTTGAGATGCGCGAAGGCAAGGACGGCGCGGTATTGCGCGCGGAAGTGCGCGACACCGGCGTCGGCGTGCCGCCGCAGAAGCGCCAGGAGATCTTTCAGGAATTCGTGCAGGCCGATTCCAGCCATGCCCGCAAGTTCGGCGGTTCCGGCTTGGGGTTGGCGATTTCCAAACGCCTGGTCGAAGCCATGGGCGGCGAGATCGGCATCGAGCCGGGAGCGGACGGCGGCTCCATCTTCTGGTTCACCCTGCCTGCTCCTGTGGCGCGGGCGGCCGAAACCGACATCGCTCCGCTTGCCGGCAAGCGCATCGCCATCGTCAGCCGCAACAAGCTGTTGCGCGAAGGCTTGCGGCTTCAAATCGAGGCCCAGGGCGGCGAGGGCATAAACTTTTCCCACCTGCCGCCGGGGGGAAAGATCGATGCCGTGCTGATCGATGCGGGCACCGATAGCGCGCCCGATCCGCTGCTGCCGCCGGAGCTGGCGGTACCCGCACTGGTGATGCTGACGCCGACGGCGCGTTCCCGGCTTGCCGATCTGCGCGCCATGGGTTTTGCGGGCTATCTGGTCAAGCCCATCCGCGAGAGTTCGCTGGCCGAACAAGTCAATCTCTGCCTGTCGATGGCGCAGATCGGACGACCCGCTCCCAAGCCGCAGGCCGCTTCGGCCCTGCCGTCCCTGCCAGCGTATGATGGCGGCCTGCCACCTCTGGTGACGCCGCAACCTTCGGCGAGCCTGAAAATCCTTCTCGCCGAGGACAATCCGGTGAACGCGCTTCTGATCCGCGAATTGCTGCGGCGGCGCGGCCACCGGATCCGGGAAGTCACCACCGGCACTGCCGCGGTCGCGGCGATCGAGAAGGAAAGTTTCGACCTTCTTCTGACGGACATTCACATGCCCGGCATGGACGGCATCGAAGCGACGCGCGCCATCCGCGCCTTTGAGGAAATGCATCAGCGCCCGCGCGTGCCCATCGTGGCCTTGACCGCCGATGCGCTGGAGACCGGCAAGCGCGCCTGCCGCGAGGCGGGCATGGACGGCTTTCTCACCAAGCCGGTCGATCCGGCCGAGCTGGAGGAAATGTTCCAGGCACTGTTTCCTTCACCGAACGGGCTGTCGCATACTGCCGCGGCATGACGACTCGCCGTCGCTATTCCTTCCGCGAATATCTGACGCCCAACGTCCTCACCATGGCGGTGCTGGGCTTCTCATCCGGCCTGCCCTTCGTGCTGGTGGGCAATACGTTCGGCTACTGGCTGCGCGACGAAGGCACTTCGCTCAAGGCGATCGGCTTTCTCTCCTGGGTCGGCCTGGCTTATTCGCTGAAATTCCTCTGGGCGCCGATCCTGGACCGCGTCGGCGCGCCGTTCCTGTCGCGGTTGGGCCAGCGGCGCGGTTGGATGGCGCTGGCGCAGATCTTTGTCGGCCTCGGCCTGATGGCGATGGCCTGGAGCGGCGTCGGCCATGGCCTCGCCATGCTGGGCGTCTTCGCTTTGGTGGTCGCCTTCTTCTCCTCCACCCAGGATATCGTGATCGATGCCTGGCGGATCGAGAGCGCCCGCGATGCCGATGAATTGGGGCTTCTGACATCGGGCTACACATTCGGCTATCGCACAGCGCTTCTGGCGAGCGAAGCGGTGATCCTGCCCATCGCCCAGCGCGTCGGCTGGAACGAGGCCTACACGATCTATGGCGCGTTGATGGCAATCGGGCTGGCCGCGTGCCTGATCAGCGCCGAGCCGCTGAAAGCGGATGCGGTCGCCCGGCACAAGCAGGCAGAAACGCCGCTTTGGACGGCGCGCGGACTGTTCGACGCGATCGCGGGACCGTTCATCTCATTCTTCAAGACGCATGGCACGAGCGCGCTTCTCATATTGCTGGCGATCAGCCTGTTCCAGCTTCCCAACTTCGTCAGCGGCCCGATGTTCAGTCCTCTCTATGTCGATCTGGGAATGAGCAAGGATGTGGTCGGCGCGGTGCGTGGCAGTTTCGGCCTGGTCGGCGTGTTTCTGGGGGTGGCGGCGGGCGGCTTTCTTTCTCTGCGCATGGGCCTGATGCCGGCGGTGCTGATCGGCTGCCTGAGCCAGATGTCAGGCACGGCGCTTTATGCGGTGCTGCCTTTCGCACACGATCCGGTCACCTTCGCCATCGTGATGGCGCTGGACAATTTCTCCATCGCGCTCGCGGGCGTCACCTTGGTCGCTTACATGTCCAGCCTCACAAGCCTGGGCTATACCGCGACGCAATACGCGCTTTTGTCGTCCACCTACGCCTGGGCGGGTAAACTCCTGAAGGGATTCTCCGGCGCCGCCGTCGAGGGCCTGTCATCTCAATTCGGTCTGATGCCCGCTTATTCCCTGTTCTTCCTGGGTTGCGCGCTGATCGGCGTGCCAGCGTTGGTCCTGTTCCTGATCCTGACGCGGCTTCAGAAGCCCGCCTGATCGCCATTGTCACAATCCGTTGCGGGTCCCAAGTCCTTGCGCTAGATTATAAATCTGTCGCAGACACGGCTTATTCCGTGCTCTGGGCGGCGCCCAAAAGGGAAACGCGTGGTCAACATCTATGAAGCCGGGCCATTCGAAGGCCGCGCCGAGCAATGGCCGGTGCTGGCGATCGCGGGTTCATTGGAAGTGCGCCTGGCCGAGACCGAGCATGAGGTCGAGCAGGCCCAGCGGCTGCGCTACTGCGTCTTCTATGAAGAGATGAGTGCCGTCCCCTCGCCCCAGATGCGCGAGGCTGGCCGGGACTTCGACAAATATGACGAGGTCTGCGACCACCTTCTGGTGGTGGACCGCGAGGCCCATGGCGAGGATGGCCAGCCTCTGGTGGTCGCCACCTATCGGCTGACGCGCGAGAAGGACGCGGCCCGGGCGGGCGGCTTCTATACCGCCGGCGAATACGACATTGCGCCCATGCTGAATGGGTTGCCGGAGGGCACCAAATTCCTTGAGCTGGGCCGTTCCTGCGTCCTGAAAAGCTATCGCGCCCGGCCCGGCACCATGCAGCTTTTATGGAAGGGGCTGATGGCTTATGTCGCCCGTTTCGACATCGACCTGATGTTCGGTTGCGCCAGCCTGGCGGGCACCGACCCTGAAACGCTGGCCCTGCCGCTGGCCTATCTCCACCATTTCCATCCCATGCCCGCGCATCTCAAGGTCCGGGCCCGGCCCGAACTGTTCGTGGACATGAACGCCATGCCCAAGGAGACGATCGAGCCGCGCGAAGGCCTGCGCAGCCTGCCGCCGCTGCTCAAAGGTTATGTGCGCGCGGGCTGCTGCATCGGCGACGGCGCGGTGATCGACCGGCAGTTCGGCACCACCGATGTCTTCATCTACTTCCCGCTCTCGGGCATCGACGCGCGCTACAAGAACCGGTTTGGTCTGGTGAAGTAGTTATTTTCACCCCCGTCTGTCTCTCTCGCGCAAGCGCTCTGAGACATCTTCCCCCGCCAGCGGCTTTGCCGCGCGGGGGAGGAAAGCCGGTG
>CAYWWT010000113.1:0-8585 GCA_964461855.1 uncultured Rhizobium sp.
GCCATAGGTGCCCTGGGCCTGCATGATGCGAGTGGCGTTTTGCGCCACCGCCTGGTGGGCCCAGAAATTCAGCTCAAAAGACTTTCGCAGCGTCTCGTCATCGACCGTGCCGATGGCGCCCTGCCAGGCGGCGCCTGCGTTGGAGACCACGATGTCCACGCCGCCCGACCGCACCAGGGTATCGGTGATTTCCAGCGCCTGTTCGCCCGCATCCGGCTGGGAGATCAGCATTTCGTCGATATCGACACCCAGCTTGCGGGCATAAACCGGATCCAGGGCATGCTCGGCGTCGACATAGGCCGCGATGCCGCCCTTTTTCTGCGCCTCGGCGACGACATGCAGCGCCAAGGTGGTCTTGCCCGAGGATTCCGGGCCGTAAATTTCGATCACCCGGCCACGCGGCAGCCCGCCGATGCCCAGTGCGATGTCCAGGCCCAGCGATCCGGTCGAGACGGCGTCCGTCGCCAACCCCAGGTCGCGGCTGCCCAGCTTCATCACCGAGCCCTTGCCGAAGGCGCGGTCGATCTGGCTCAGCGCCGCTTCCAGCGCCCGCTTGCGATCCGCATTGTCTTCCTTGGAAACCACCCGTAATGCCGCCTGTGCCATGCCTGTCTCCCGGTTATTTCACAGCGCCGGTCGATCCCCAAGCGAATCCTGGCCGCGGTGCGATTGCGCGAAAGTACATGGTTTGTTCTCATTTGCAAGATACTGGCTAGAGCGCTGTTATGGCTTAAAAATACAAGATATTGTTCTCGTGACGTTCTAGTAAGGGAACTTTTTCCCGCCGACGTTGCCGGCGACCCTGTGATTCTTGCGCCTGAGAGGTTGGCGCACGCCGCCGATGGGCTATTTTGGCGCCATGATTCATCTCTTCTCCTACGGCACCTTGCAGCAACCTGGCGTGCAGATGGCGTCGTTCGGGCGGCTCCTGAAGGGCGTGCCCGACGCCCTGCCGGGCTGGAAGAAAGAGATGGTGGAAATCACCGATGCCGAAGTCTTCGCCCAGAGCGGCGAACGCTTCCATCCTATCCTGGTGGCGGGCGCGGCATCCGAAGAAGTGCCCGGCATGGTGTTCGAGATCACGACCGAGGATCTGGCCAAAGCCGACCGCTATGAAGTCGAGGATTACAAACGCATCGCCGTGACCTTGAAATCGGGCCTCGAAGCCTTTGTCTATGTGAAGGCGTGAGAGAGCCGGACTATTGCGGCGTCCCGGCGCCGAAGATGGTCAGGCATTGCCGGTAATTGCGCGTGAAGACGCCTTGCTGCGTCTCGGCATCGAAGGCATTGCGCTCTGAATCCTGGCGCGCCACCGCAAGACAGAAGGCATTGCCGGACGGCTCGGCCTGGGCCGTTTGCGCGGTCGCGGCAACCGGCGCTGGCGCCGCAGTCTCCACCGGCGCGGGCGCGCTGGAATCGCCCAATCCGACAGAATTCATGGACTGCGACCAGTCGGCGTCGGTGCAGGCGCTGAGAGCGAGGGCCGCTATGAGCGCGGCGGCAAGGCGAAGGGTCATGGCGCGGGACTGTAGCGGGAAACCGTTTGCGCGCAAGCGATCAACCCGGCGCGGCGCCCGACAAGACTTCCTTGACCTTGGCCGCCAATTGCTTGAGCCCGAACGGTTTGGGCAGGAAATGCAGATCGGACGCGTTCTCGTCGTTGCGGCGGAACGCTTCTTCGGCATAGCCGGACATGAAAATCACCGGCAGGCCGGGCTTCAGCGCTTTCACATGACGCACCATGGTGGGCCCATCCATGTTGGGCATCACCACGTCGGTCACGACCAGATGAATTTCCTGTTCGCCCTTCTGGACGATCTCCAGCGCTTCCTCGCCGCCGCTGGCTTCGAGCACCTGATAGCCGCGCATCCGCAAGGCCCGCGCGGCGAAGCTGCGCACCGCATCCTCGTCCTCGACCAGAAGGATCGTGTCCTGGCCCGTGACATCGCGCGCCGGCGCGGCGGCCGGCGCTTCGGCGACGACCGGGCTTTGCTCGACGCGGTAGCGCGGCAGATAGATCCGAAAGCTGGTGCCGCGCCCCACATCGCTGTCGACGGTGATGAAACCGCCGGATTGCTTGACGATGCCATAGACGGTGGCGAGTCCTAAGCCCGTGCCCTGCCCCACTGGCTTGGTGGTAAAGAAGGGATCGAAGATCTTGCCCAGATGTTCCTTGGCAATGCCGGTGCCGGTATCGGCAACTTCAACCCGCACATACTCGCCCGCCGGCATGATGGCGGTGCCCAGCGCCTGCGGCGCGCGCACAATGTCGTTGGCGGTGGTGATGGTGACGGTACCGCCGCCCGGCATGGCGTCGCGGGCGTTGACCACCAGATTGATCATAGCGTTGGAAATCTGGGTCTCGTCGGCATGGACGGGCCACAGGTCCGAGCCATTGTCCAGCTTCAGCTCGACGCCTTCGCGCAGCAGGCGGCGCAGCATCTGCGCCAACTCGCTCACCGTGTCGGCCAGCGCCAAGGTCTTGGGCTGCATGGTCTGCTTGCGGCTGAAAGCGAGAAGCTGGCTTACCAGGGCGGCGGCGCGGAGTGCGTTCTGATGAACCTCGTTGATCTCTTTGAAAGACGGATCGCCCGCCGGATGGCGCATCAGCAGGAACTCGCAATTGCCGATGATGACGGTGAGAAGATTGTTGAAATCGTGCGCCACCCCGCCCGCCAGCTGGCCCACAGCCTGTAGCTTCTGGGACTGGGCGAATTTTATTTCCAGCGCCTTCTGTTCAGAGACGTCGGCCAGATAAAGCACCGCGCCATTGCCCGCAGGGGCCACCGACAGTTCGGCCATCCGCTCGTCCCGCCGCAACTCCAGCGGCCGTGTCGCGCCTTCGCCGTCCGCCACCGCGCCGATCAGCGAGCGCAAAAGCGCGCGCTCGCCCTGCTCCATCAGGTCGGTGACATCGCGGCCGGCAAGCGCGCCTTCCGCGCCGAAGAATTTCGCGAAAATGGGATTGGCGTCGCGCAGAATGCCGCGCGCGTCCGTCAGGGCGACGCCGATCGGCGCGTCCTGCAACAAAGCCACCACCGAGGCATCGGCAGCGAGCGGCGCGGTGGCGCGAAGATCGGTTTGGGGCTCCGATGCGGCAGGCGCCGTCGCGGCCAGACGCGGTGAAAACCACCAGACCGTGCGCTGATCCTTCAAGGGACGCACCGCGGCGACCAATTCCAGCCCGGGCATCACCACGAAGCTTTCCTCGCGGGGACGGCCTTCGCCGGCATCGCGCGACAGCCGGTAGAGCACCGCGCTGGAGGTCTCGCCGCCCAGCGCCAGTTCCGGCGGCGCGACGGCATCGCCATCCTTTGTGCCCGCCATGCGGCGATAGACGGGATTGCAGTCCAGAACCGCGCCGTCGGGACCTGTGATCACCCAGGCGACATTGGCGCGCGAAGCGGCTTCAGCGACCCGCTTGGCGTCTTCGGTCTTCAGGCCTTCGCGCGGCCACACCGCATAAAGAAGGAGTGAGGCGACCGCGCCGATGCCGCCCATCAGGGCGTAACCGGCGAACCCGGCATCTTCCGGCCGGGCCAACGCCAGGCCGGCGGCGGCCAGCGCCACCACGGCGAAGGCCAAGGCAGCCCAACGCCAAGCCCCGGCCGGCAGGCCAAGGGTGAGCGCGGAGATCGTCCGGGAAGCCTGCATGAATTGCACTTTACAGGATTCGGTTAACGAATGGTTTCCGACCTATAAACCATTGCGGAAAACGGTTAATTCCGGCGCGCAAGCGCACCGCTCAGCCGCATGACATAGCCGATGACCTGCGCCACCGCCTTGTAATGCTCGGCGGGCACCGCTTCATCGATCTCGACGCTGGCATAAAGCGCGCGCGCCAGCGGCGGGTTCTCGATCACCGGCACGTCATGGTCTTCGGCCACGCCGCGGATGCGCAACGCCAACGCATCCACACCCTTGGCGACACAGATCGGCGCCGCCGTCTTGCCGGACTCGTATTTCAGCGCCACCGCGAAGTGGGTCGGGTTCATGATCACCACGGTGGCGGTGGGCACCGCCGCCATCATGCGCTTCTTGGACCGCTCGTGGCGAAGCTGGCGGATCTTGGCCTTGACGGCGGGGTCGCCTTCATTGGCGCGATATTCTTCCTTGATCTCCTGCTTGGACATGCGGTTGCGCTGCATGAAGCGGAAACGCTGCAGGAAATAATCCAGCCCCGCGATCACCATCAGTGCCGACAAGGCCGCGATCAGCACCTTGAACAGAAGATGGTCCATGTCGCCGACCACGGCCCCGGGCGACTGGGTGAGGATGGATTCCAGCATGCCGCGTTCGGGCCAAAGCTGGGTCCAGATCGCCATGCCGACGATACCGATCTTGATCAGGCCCTTGAGCAGATTGATCCAGCCTTCGGGGCCGAACATGCGCTTGAGTCCGGCGGGAATCGAAAGCTTGGAAAAATCCGGCGCCAGCTTGTCGGGATTGAGCGAAGGCCGGCTCTGCATCACATGGCCCGCGACACTGGCCGCCAGCATCACGCCCATGAACGGCGCCAGCAACAACGCCAGATGAAACAGCAGCCCCCGGCTGATCGAGATCAGGCCGGCCCCGTCCACCGCCATCTGTTCGGGCTGCTCGATGAAGATGGTCAGAAGCTGGCCGATCCCGACCGCGGTCGAGCGCCCGAACATGGCGATGGCGAGCGTGCCGCCCGCCAGAAGCACCAGCGCCGTGACTTCGGTGGATTTGACGACGTCGCCGGATTCGCGCGCCTGTTCGAGCCGCTTGGCTGTCGGCTCTTCGGTCTGCTGCGATTTATCCTCGTCAGCCATGACTTAAAGAAAAACGCTCATAGACGTGGTGTAGTAATTCAGGAACAGCGTGATGATCGAGCCCAGCATCGCCAGCATGATGACCAGTCCCGCCATGATGTTGATCGGAACGGCGACGAAGAAAACCTGAAGCTGCGGCATCAGCTTGGCCAGCACGCCCAGGGCGGCATAGATCGCGAAGCCGAAAACCAGGAACGGCGCGGCCAGCTGGAAGCCCAGCGCGAAAGACGAGGAGACCAGGCGGATGACAAGCTGCGCCATGTCGCCGGTGGGCAGGGTCGCGCCCGGCGGCAACATGCGGTAGCTGCCCGCGATGGCGCCAATCGCCAGATGGTGGAGATCGGTGATGAAGATCATCACCGTGCCCAGCAGAGTGAGGAAGTTGCCCACCACCGCGCCTTGCGTGTTCTGGGTGGGGTCGAGGGTTTGCGCATAAGCAAGGCCGATCTGGGACGCGATCAGGAAGCCCGCTACCTGCAACGCGCTCATGATCACGGCGGCCATGGCGCCCACAAGCACCCCGGCAGTGACTTCCTGGCCGATCAGAAGCGCTAACGACAGGAAGGTCTGCGGCACCGTGGCCGGATATTGGTTCTGAACCGTCGGCATCAGCGCCAATGAAATCGCCAGGGCAAGAACCAGGCGCACCCGCGCCGGCACGCCCATGGTGCCGAAGCCGGGCAACAGCATCATCATCGCGCCCACCCGCGAGAACACCAGCAGATAGACAAGGATCGCGCCCGACAATTCCGGCAGATGGATATGCATTCAGACCTTCAACGGCAGTGCATAAAATCAATAGGCCGCGATGCGCGCGGCGATGTCCGTCATCAACCCGCCAAGTGCCGCGCCCGCGAACGGCAGGAAGATCAGCAGCACGACGAAGACCGCGACGATCTTGGGCACGAAGACCAAGGTCTGTTCCTGGATCTGGGTCAGCGCCTGCAACAGGCCGATGCCCAGGCCGACCACCAAGGCCGTGATCATGGCAGGCGCTATCATTTCCAGGAGGACTATGATGGCGGAGCGGGCGAAATCGATGGCGAAGGCGGGATCCATATTTTTCCTTACTCCTCACCCTTCGACTGGCTCAGGGTGAGGAAATCCTCATGCTGAGCTTGTCGAAGCATGAGATACATTAGATCGGCATGCTCATGATGGACTGGTAGGCGGCGACGACCTTGTCGCGCACCGCCACCACGGTATCGAGGGTGAGTTCGGCGGCGTTCACCGAATTGACCACATCGACGATGTTGGCCTTGCCGCTGACCTGGGCGGTGGCGGCCTGCTCGCCCTGCTTCATGGTCGCGATGGAATCCTTCACCGCGCCGGACAGAAAATCCGAGAAGCTGGACCCGGGCGCCTGCGCGGCGGCGCCTGCGCCCGATGCGGCGGGCTGCGCCATGCGGGCGGCGTTCTGATAGGCGGCAAGGGCTGCGGCTGGAATGGCCATTAAAGAACTCCTATCGCTGCGAAAGCGAACACTGACTTTCTTCCCCCATGCGGCGAAGCCGCTGGTGGGGGAAGATGTGCGCTAGCGGGCTTGCCCGCGTGGCGCACAGATGGGGGCATCAATCAAAAGGGCGGAGGGGGCCAACATTACTTTCCTAACAAATCCACCGTCTTCGCCAGCATCTGCTTGGTCGCGTCCATCACGGTGAGATCGGCTTCGTAGGAACGCTGGGCCTCGCGCATGTCCATGATTTCGATCAGGGGATCGACATTGGGCAGCTTCACATAGCCCTGCTTGTCGGCATTGGGATTGCCCGGGTCGTACTGGCTGCGAAATTCGCTCTTGTCGCGAATGGTCTTGCCATTCTCCACCAGATGAACGCCCAGCTCGCGGTCGAACTTGGAGGTCACGGTCGGCACCTTGCGGCGATAGGGGTCGGCGCCCGGCGTGGGCGAGGTGGAATCGGCATTGGCGATGTTTTCCGAAATCACCTTCATGCGCTCGGACTGGACGCGCATGCCGGCGGCGGTCACCGCCATGGAAGTCGAGAAATCCATGTCTGCTCTCCTTTAGTCTCTGTTCAATGGCCGATGGCGGTACGCATCAGGTTCATCGCCTTGGCGTAGATGTTGGCGGCGGCCTGGAATTGCGCCTGGGTGTCGGAGACCTTGATCATCTCCGCTTCCAGCGAAACCGAATTGCCGTTGGGATTGGCTTCGACGTCACGGATCTCGACATCGTCGAATTTGATCGAGCCCGCCGGGCGGATGGCGATGTGCCTGGCATCCGTCACCCGCAGATTCGAGGCCGGGGAGGTGCCGGCCGAGCGCAGCGCGTCCTTGAAATCCAATGCTTTCAGGTCGTGCGCGACATAGCGCGGCGTGTCGGCATTCGCGACATTCTGGGACAGCACGTCCTGGCGCTGATGCAGCCAGTTCATGCGGGTTTTCAGCATCGACATCAGGGGAACGTCAGGCAGGTTCATCGCTGGTAACTTTCTGTTAGCCTTCGAATTCCATCGCATCCTGATGCCGCCATGCTTAAGCGCGCCTTAATGGCGGCGAAATTTGCCGGGCATTTTCTGCCGGCGCTTAACGCGCGATTAAGGTTGACGATCCTTTACTCCCCGCCATGACGATCGAAATCTTCCGCTATATCGGCGCGCTGTTTCTGGTGCTGGCATTGATCGGCGGCGCCGGCCTGGCCGCGCGTCGCTGGGGCGTGCCGGGCGTGACCAAGGCTGTCGATCAGAAGCGCCTCGCCGTGGTGGAGACTTTGATGATCGGCCCGCGCCAGCGGCTGTTCATCGTGCGCCGGGACGATGTCGAGCATCTGCTCTTCTCCGGTCCCGATGGGGTCTGCCTGGTCGAAAATAACATCCCCCCCAAAGTCCAGGCGTCATGAAGCTCTTCAAAATTCTGCTTCCATTGCTGCTCGTGCTGTCGGTTCTGATGTTGCCCGGTATTGCCATGGCCGCGCCGCTTGCGCCTGCCGCCGCCAACGCCGGCGCGGCGGCGTCCGGCCTCAACATCGACGTCACCGGCAGCGGTCTCTTCACCGACCGCATGGTGCAGATCGTCGCCCTGATCACGGTGCTGTCGATCGCGCCGTCGATCCTGATCATGATGACCAGCTTTGTGCGCATCGTGGTGGTGCTGTCGTTGCTGCGCACCGCCATGGGCCTGCAGCAAAGCCCGCCCAACAGCGTGCTGGTGTCGCTGGCGATGTTCCTGACTCTGTTCGTGATGACGCCGACTTTGACAGACGCCTATCACCAGGGCGTCGAGCCGATGATGAACAATCAAGTAACGGCAGAACAAGGTTTCACCGCCGCCATGGTGCCGATGAAGAAATTCATGCTGGCGCATGTGCGCGATGCCGACCTCAAGCTCTTCATGGACATGGCGCACACCAAGCCCACGCCCAAGCCGGAAGACACGGCGCTGGCGACCCTGGCCCCGGCCTTCATGCTGTCGGAGCTGAAGCGTGCCTTCGAGATCGGCTTTCTGATCTTCGTGCCCTTCCTGATCATCGACATGGCAGTCGCCTCGATCCTGATGAGCATGGGCATGATGATGCTGCCGCCGGTAATTATCTCCCTGCCCTTCAAATTGATCTTCTTCGTGCTGGTGGATGGCTGGCGCCTGATAGCCGGATCGCTGGTGGAAAGTTATCTTCACAGCCCGCCGCACACCTGATTCATGGTCGCGCGTCCGGACGCAAAACCGCTTCGCGTGCTTCGCACGCTGCGCACTTTTGCTGGCCGTCGCTCGCCTTGACCACATAAAGCCGGAAGGCGAGGATCGCCTCCTTCGGTCTGGAGGGGTTCATGCCGC
>CAYWWT010000114.1:0-8378 GCA_964461855.1 uncultured Rhizobium sp.
GCCGCCGATCAGCGCATCAGCCCATCTCCCCAGCGCTTTGCGCGCGTACAAGAGGCCGGCAAGAAGCGAGATCAACATGCCGCCGATGGCGAAACCATCCTTGATCGAAGAAACATAATGGCCGCCCACCACCATCGCGAGTTGCAGAACCAACCCGATGGCGGTCGCGGTAATAAGACTGTCCTTATTCATGGCACGCCCCCGATGCACCACAGGCAGCAACGGTGCGCCCGGAACAACGGTGGTGTCAACGCGTGGAAGCTCTGTAACGTCTTCGCGGTTGCGGCAAATTCCGAACTTGCCGTTACCGCCGGCTGGACCCTGTCAGCTCCGCCACCAATGTTTGGTTGTTATAGACAGTGCGCAGCGCTTCGGTGATCGCCGCGGTGGACACCGAGACCGTTCGGTTGACGCGGCCATCGAAGCCGAACGCGCCGCCCAGGCTTTCGATATTGCCGTCAAAGGCGGCGCCGAGAATTTCGCCTTGAGCATTGATCACCGGTGAACCCGAATTGCCCCCGATGATGTCGTTGTCGCTGACGAAGTCCATCACGACGCTGGGATCAACCTTGTTCTGCGCGGTTTGCCAACGCGGCGCCAGATCGAAGGGGAATTGTCCGGTCGCTCGTTCCCAAAGGCCCTTGAAGTAAGTGAAGGGCGGAACCGTTACGCCATTGTCGGTCCATCCCTGAACCTTGCCGTAGGAAAGCCGCAAGGTGAAGGTCGCGTCCGGATAGACATTGGTGCCGTAGATGGCGAAGCGGGCGCGCGCGATCTTCTGCGCCGCGCGATCGGTGGGGCCGGAAACGCGCTCTTCATATTGTTTGCGGATGGCGCGGCTGGCGGCGTCGGTGGCCAGCACGAATTTGATCATCGGATCGTCCGAGGCCCGAATAGCCGCAATGCCGCCATCCCATAGGGCCTTGCGCTGTGCCGGATCGCCGAGTTTGGATTGCGCCAGGCGGGCGGACAAAGTCTCCGGCGAATCCTTGCCCAGGAAGGTTTTGGTGCCCGGGGCATCGGCTGTCAGATTCTCGCGCAGCTTGGACAGCCAATATTCCAATGCCACCTGCTCCAACTCCGGATAGACCGGTTGAGGATCCAGAAGCGTCTTGCTGAGCAGCGCGAGCCGGCTGTCGGTATAGGCCGGGAGCCGGTCGCCATTGGGCTTGGACTTTTCTTCCGCCGCGCGCACCAGGGTGCGGGCGAAGCGGAACAGGTCCGAGCCGATGCCCGCGCGCGTCTCCATCATCGAATAGGAAAGATAGAGTGCGCGATAGTCGGTCTGTGCTTTGGCGATATCGGACCAGGGATCGCCGATCTCCGCCGCCAGCGCGGCATTGGCGGCGACCTTGGCCTTGAGATCGTTGTCGGCGGCGCGCTTGGCAGCGATCAGGGCCGGATCGACCAGCGCTTTTACTTGCCCATGAAACGCCTTGAAGCTGTTTTCGATTCCGAACAGCAGATCGTTGGCGATGCGGGCATGCTCCGCGCTTTCCTCGGTGAAGCGGATCAATCGGCCCCGCAATTCCGAAAATTGAATCAGGGTTTCGGGCAGGGCCAGATCGCGCAGGCTCTCAAGCTGGTCGGCAGTCAAAAGCCGCTGCGTCGAACCGGGGTTGCCGGAAACAAAGACCGGTTCGCCCTCCTTGGGTGCGGCAGAACTCCAGATCAGATGATCGGGCGTGCGGACCGGTTTGCCGTTCTCATACAGCCGCACGAAGGAGCAATCCAGGTCGTAGCGGGGGAAGTTGAAATTGTCCGGATCGCCGCCGAAAAAGGCGGTCATGCCCTCCGGCGCGAACACCAGGCGGACATCGGTGTATTTCCGGTAGGTGTAGAGCTTGTACTGGCCGCCTTGATAAAGCGTGACGACCTGGCACTGAAATTTGTCCTCCCGCCCGGCGCAATTCTCTTTTTCGACGGCTGCGATTTCCGCATCGCGCGCCCGCACGAAATCCTGTCCGGACTTGCCTGCCGCCGCTTTCGTGACGCGGTCCGTGACATCGGAAATGGCCGCCAGGACATCGGCCTGCATGCCGGAGCAGAGTTTCTCGTCTTCCCGGTTGGCGACCTGGAAGCCGTCTTTCACATAATCGGTGGTCGCGGTGGAAAGCTGTTGGGCGCAATCGCGCACGCAATGATGATTGGTGAGCACCAGTCCGTCACCCGTCACCACAGAAGCCGAACAACCCGTCGAAAGCCGAACCGATGCGGCGCGGACCCGATCGAGCCATTTCTGGTCGATATGGGTGCCGAGTTTCTGGTTGACGGTCGCCGACGGGAAATTGTCGAAGGTCCACATGCCTTCGTCGGCGAGGGCGCCGGTCGCGAAAAGGCCGAGAAGGGCCAGGGCGGCCGGAATCGTCAGGCGATGCATGGGGCGGGCTCGCATTGGGACGCGACCCCAGTGGAACGCAAGCCTTGCGGGTTTTCAATCCCGCCCGTTGTGGAAATCACGAAAAGACGAGGGCGCGCGCCGGTTTTGGGGTGGGCGGCGCGCGCCTTCGCGATCAGACAAGATGCTTGGCGACATGAAGAGCGATTCCAAGGACGGGGATGCCGAAAGCGACGGCCAGGGTGGCGTGCAGAAGATTGCTGAGAATTTCGTCGGCTCTGGAAAGTGTCATGGCAATGATCCTTTTCTTGAGTGGTGGGGCGTCAGATCAGATGGGTCGCGATACGCGCGGTCATGCCGATCAAGGGCAGGGCGAAGGGGATCGCCAGGGCGGCGTGCAGAATGCCGCTGATGATTTCGTCGGTGCGAGAGAATGTCATGGTAAAGTCTCTTTCTTTGGTGTGGATGGTTGGATCAGAACAATTGCGAAGCCAGGCGGATGGTCATGCCGATCAAGGGCAGGGCGAAAGGGATCGCCAGCGCGGCGTGCAGAAAGTTGCTCAGATATTCTTCGTTGAAGGTTGACATCGGGCTTCTCCTATTTGCGCCGCCGTGATTGGCGGCAAGCAATAGATAGGATGTTTGCGCCCTGCGCGGCGTAAGGTGTTCGCCAGCGAATTGAAAAACTTCTGTAAATTGGAGCTTAGAAGCCTTTGACGGCTTGCATGACGCGGCCGGCCAGATCGCGGATGGCGTCATGGTTGGCGGGGCGGCCGAGCTGATCGGATTGCAGGAAAGCGATCTCGCTTTCGATGGCGCATTCACTGGCGCCGAAACGGATGCGCGACACCAGCTGGCGGGCAAAGCTTTCCAGCTCCGGTCGCGAAACATCCTGGGGCAGGTCGAGACTCATCCAGAGAAGTCCCGCCACCACTTCGTCCAGAATGAAAGCGCGGGGATTGAACCTGGTCTTGTGGGCCGCAAAAGCGGATGCCGGCCTGACGGTTTTGAGGCTCTGGGGTGTGACCCGGATATTCATGCGATAAGGCTAGACGCAGTTGGGCCGGGCCGGGGTAAAGTGTTCGCCAGCAATCTGTAAAGAATGTGAAAAGCCTGCTGACAAAGCTCTTGGGCGAGAGCAGGTTCCCGGTTCTTCAGGAGATGGATTTTGCACGTTCTTCTTGTCGACGACGATACCGGATTGAGCGAGATGCTGACCGAATATCTGGCGGCGGAAGGTATCCGCACGACGGCTGCTTTCAACGGCCCGGATGGGGCGGCGGCTGCGCTTTCCGGTCAGTTCGATGTGGTGGTGCTGGACATTATGCTGCCGGGAATGGACGGCAATGAGGTGTTGCGGCACATCCGGCGATCCAGCGAAATCCCCGTCATCATGTTGACCGCCAAGGGCGGGGATGTGGACCGGGTGGTCGGCCTGGAGATGGGCGCCGACGATTATATCGCCAAACCTTATTTCCCGCGCGAGCTGGTGGCGCGGCTGCGCGCGGTGACCCGGCGCCAGCGCGATGTTGCACCCGCCACGGCGCTGAAGGCCGGACAGTTGGAATTGTCGCCCGGCAAACGCGAGGTCAGCTGGACCGGACGGGCCTTTGAACTGACGACGTCGGAATTCGATCTTCTGGAAAGCCTGATGCGCGCCGGGGAAATGGTCTCAAGCAAGGAGGAATTGTCGCTCAAGGTCCTGGGGCGTCCGCGCGAAATCTATGACCGCAGCGTCGATGTGCATGTCAGCAATCTGCGCAAAAAGCTCGCCAATTGCAGTGGCGGCGAAATCGAGATCGAAACCATTCGCGGCGTCGGTTACCGCCTGAGGCTGCGCGCATGAAAAGAAGGCTGTTCTGGAAAATCCTGATCGGTTTCTGGCTGACTTTGATCATCATCACCCAGGGCATCTGGCTGATGTTCACCCTGCTCAGGCCCGACCAGGACGTCTCTTACATGCGCAGCTTTGCTCGCATCTCGGTGGCCGCGGCCTCGGCCTCCATTCGTGAGGGCGGCTTGCCGGCCCTCGCAGAGGAGCAGAAATCCTGGCCCCAGGACTGGCGCGCCAGGATTCGCGTCCGCCCGTCATCCGAACCTCTGGACCGCCGGGCGCCGGTAGCGAGCCAGACCGTTGGCGCGCCGGATGGTGTCGATTATCGCATTTCCTATTATCCGCAGCGCAGCCCGCGCAGCCATGGGATCTTCGGCATCCCGATAGAAGTCGTTATCGTGGTGGTGGTGGGCGGTCTCGGATTCAGCGCTATCCTGGCCTGGTATCTGACCCAGCCCATCCAGCGCATGCAAACCGGCTTTGGACGTCTGGCGCAGGGAAATTTCGGGACCCGGCTGGGACCGGCCATGGGGCGACGGCGCGATGAGATCGCCGACCTGGCACATGATTTCGACAAGATGGCGGTGCGGCTGCAGGAGTTGGTCGCCGCGCGCGACCGGCTTCTGGCCGATGTCAGCCACGAATTGCGCACGCCCCTGGCGCGGCTCAATCTGGCGATCGGGCTGGCCCGCCAGGACCCGGCAAAACTTGAAACCTCGCTCGCTCGCATCAGCGGCGAAGCCGCCAAGCTGGACGAAATGGTCGGCGAACTCCTGACCCTTTCCAAGCTGGAAAGCGGCCAGAGCCGCGGCGAGGATTATTTCAACTTCGCGGAAATCGTGAAAGCCGTGGTTCAGGATGCCGGCTATGAGGCGGCGGGCAAGAAGGTCGAAGTGCTTTTCGACGTCCTGCCATCGGATGAGGATTTCGAATGGATCGCGCTGGGCAGCGGCAAGCTGGTCAGCAGGGCGGTCGAAAACATCGTCCGCAACGCCGTGCGCTATTCCTCCGAAGGCGGAAAAGTGGTCGCCACCCTGCGCCATGAAGGCGAGGCTTATAGTCTCAAAGTCACCGATGAGGGCCCCGGCATTCCCGAAGAATCGATGGCAAGCCTGTTCATGCCCTTCGGCATGTCGGCGGACGGCTTTGGCTTTGGGCTCGGGCTGGCCATCGCGCAGCGCGCCGTGGCGGTTCATGGCGGCACGATCACCGCGCACAATCGTCAGCCAAAAGGGCTGGAAATGGCGGTCTGTTTGCCGGCGGCGGCAGTCGAGCCAAGCTAAAGATCGACCATTCCGCGGTTTGCTTTTTTCTGGCACAGGGTGTGGCGGCGGTATGCTCTGCCATGCTGCAACTGCGAATGGCGCGGTACTCTCCATCGCGAAAAAATGTTTTCACCCGCACGGCGAAAAATATTCGTCTTTGATTCCGCAGTGCGAGAAAACTTTGTCCAAGACTCATCCGCCTTTGTCCAAGTCTTGAGACTTTTTCACAATCGGCGGGCCTGCTAAGACCGAAACATCGTCTTTTTTGGGGGTTTCCATGCGTCTGAGATTAGTCCTGCCGCTTCTGCTTGGTGTCAGCAGTCTGGCGCTCACCCTTCCAAGCGAGGCGCAGGCCCCTACGGTTCAGCCGCCCAAGACCATCGAAATCACGGTGCATGAAGGCACCTCGATGGCGGTCTCTGTTTCGCCCGATGGCAAGATGCTGGCGATCGACCTGCAGGGCTCGATCTATGTGTTGCCGGTCGGCGGTGGCACCGCCAAGCGCGTCACCGACATTTTCAACGACGCCCATCAGCCCCAATGGACGCCGGACAGCAAAAGCATCGCCTTTTTCGGCTATCGCGATGGCGGTTACGATCTGTGGCAGGTGAACGCGGACGGCACGGACCAGCATATGCTGACTGAAGGCACGTTCGAC
Source organism: uncultured Rhizobium sp. (assembly GCA_964461855.1). Classification (GTDB taxonomy): domain Bacteria; phylum Pseudomonadota; class Alphaproteobacteria; order Micropepsales; family Micropepsaceae; genus Rhizomicrobium. The sequence goes on from CAYWWT010000114.1 coordinate 6,096, forward strand.
GATCGCGAGCCGATCTTCAGCCATGATGGCAGCAAGATCGCTTTCTCGTCCGACCGGGGCGATCCGCTGGGCAGCAACAACAATATCTGGATCATGGACGCCAAAACCGGCGCCATGACTCAGCTGACCACCAATCCGGCCGAAGATGTGATGCCGGCCTGGTCGGCGGACGACAAGGAAATCATCTTCACGTCCAGCCGCGACACCTACAAGACGCTGTGGGCGGTGAATGTCGAGACCAAGACCGAGCGCAAGCTTGTCACCTCGGAAGGCAATATCGCAGCGGCATCGATGGGCCCCGATGGTACGCTGGTCTATCAATCCTCCGTCGGCAACGACAGCCAGCTGAATATCGACGGCAAGTCGATCACCAAGGATGAGGTGGTATTTCCCTTCCGCCCGAGTTGGGTTTCCAAGAACGAATTTTTCTATGTCGCTGACGGCAAGATCAAGCGCCGAACCCTGAGCGGCAGTGTCAAGACCGTGCCGTTTGCCGTCACGCTGCCGATCACCCCGCCGCGCAACACCTATGTCCGCAAGAAGCGCGATTTTACCGATCAAACGCCGCGCAAGGCGCTCGGCATCATGCGCCCGGTATTGTCGCCGGATGCCAAGTCGGTCGCATTCGCTGCGCTGGGCGATCTCTGGCTGGTGCCGGTGACCGGCGGCAAGCCGCAGAATCTGACCAACGACGCAGCTTATGATCTGGATCCGACCTGGTCGCCGGATGGCCGTTATCTGGCGTGGTCAACGGACCGCGCCGGCGGCCTGCTGCAGATCTGGATTCGCGACATGCAGTCTGGCCAGATGCGCCAACTCACCCACGTCACGACCCAGCCGACGTCGCTGCAATTCTCCCCCGACGGCAAGCGCATCGCCTTCGTCAATGTCGATGCGATGTGGCGCGGCGCCAGCGTCGCGGTGGCCGATGTGGCGACGGGCGACGTGAAGATCATTCACAAATCGATCTTCGCGCCGGGCACGCCGACCTGGTCGCCCGACGGCTCGCGCATCGCCCTGGCCATGGTCGCGCCTTACAATCGCAAATATCGCGAAGGCACCAACCAGGTGCTGACCATGTCGTCCACCGGCACCGCCGAAGACGATGCGACCGATGACAAATGGTTCGCGCCCCAGCCGAACATGTCGATCGACAGCCGCGGCTGGAACGGTCCGGCCTGGTCGCCCGATGGCCGGCACATGCTGGGCATCTATGAAGGCCAGTTGGCAATCTGGCCGGTTGCGCCCAAGTCGGGCGAACCGCAAGGCCCGGTGCGTCACCTGACCAGTGAAATCGCCTACAATCCCAATTGGGCCGGCGACAGCCGCCATGTCCTGTATCAGTCCAACGACAAAATCCAGGTGATGGATACGGAGACCGGCGAAACCAAGACGGTGCCGCTGGACCTGACTTATCAGGTCTATGTTCCCAAAACGAACATGGTCATCCATGTGGGCAAGCTGGTCGACGGTATTTCCAAGACCGCCCGCAACGACATGGACATCGAGATCGAGGGCAACCGGATCAAGAGCGTGACGCCTCACGTTGCGGGACGTGCCGCAACGATCGAAGCGCCCGACCTGGTCGCGATGCCTGGATTGATCGAGGCTCATAGCCACAGGCAGAGCGATTTCGGCGAGCAGCAGGGCCGCAACTTCCTGGCCTATGGCATCACCTCGCTGCGCAATCCCGGCGATCTGCCTTATGAAGCGGTCGAGGATCGCGAAGCCGGCGATGCCGGCGTGCGCCTCCAGCCGCGCATCTTCTCCACCGGCCATCTGATGGAGTGGAAGCGGACCTACTATAAGATGGGCACCGCGATCTCGTCCAACGCTCATCTGATGCGCGAGTTGGAACGGGCGCACATTCTGGGCTTCGACCTTTTCAAATCCTATGTCCGCATGCCGGACATCCAGCAGAAGATGATCGTGGATTATGCCCATAGTGTCGGCGAGCCGGTCACAACCCATGAAATCTATCCCGCCGCGTTCGATGGGATGGACAGTGTCGAGCACACCACGGCAACCAGCCGCCGCGGCTACTCGCCCAAGGCGACGTTCAATCATGCCTATGAAGACGTGATCCAGATCGTGAGCCAGAACAAGATCAACATGACGCCGATGATCTTCAGCGGCATGCGCGATCTGATCTCGACGCATCCCGAACTGAAGAACGATCCCCGCCTGGCGCTGGACCCGCCCTGGCTGCAGAACCAGATCCGGAACTACGACAAGGTCGTCGGCGGCTTCCTGCCTCGCAAAGATACGGGCACGCCCAAGATG
>CAYWWT010000115.1:0-8369 GCA_964461855.1 uncultured Rhizobium sp.
CACTGTCATGACCGCCGATGAAGCGGCTCGCGCGGCCGGCGAGATCAGCCATCCCGTGAACCTGCGCCCCCCTTACGTGCTGGGCGGCCGCGGCATGGTGGAGGTCTCCAACCAGGCCCAACTGAAGGAGCAAGTCGCTTCGGGCGAATTGTTCCGCATCTCTGGCGACAATCCCGTTCTGATCGACGGCTTCCTCAACCGCGCCACCGAGGTCGATGTCGACGCGATTTGCGATATCGAAGGCCAGGTCTTCATCGCCGGCGTCATGGAGCATATCGAAGAAGCGGGCGTGCATTCCGGCGACAGTGCCTGCTCGCTGCCGCCCCATACCCTCGCGCCGGCCACCATCGCCGAGATCGAGCGGCAGACCAAAGCGATGGCGGTGGCGCTGAACGTCCGTGGGCTGATGAATGTGCAATATGCCATCCAGGGCGATGAGATTTATGTGCTCGAGGTCAACCCCCGTGCCAGCCGGACCGTTCCTTTTGTCGCCAAGGCGATCGGCCTGCCGGTCGCCGCGATCGCGTCACGGGTGATGGCGGGCGAGACCCTCGCCAGCTTCAATCTCAAGACGCCGCGCCCCGATCACATTTCCGTCAAGGAAGCCGTGCTCCCCTTCGCCCGCTTCCCCGGCGTGGACACGATCCTGGGTCCGGAAATGCGCTCCACCGGCGAAGTGATGGGCGTGGACAACAACTTCGCCCGGGCTTTCGCCAAGAGTCAGATTGGCGCCGGTACAAGGCTGCCGGTGGGCGGCAATGTCTTCATCTCCGTTCGCGATGCCGACAAGGATTTGATCGCGGCCCCGGCGCGCGATCTTGTGGCGATGGGCTTTTCCCTGGTCGCCACCGGCGGAACCGCGCGGGCGCTGTCGGCGGCGGGGCTGCCGGTTTCCACCATCAATAAGGTGCTGGAAGGCCGCCCGCATGTGGTGGATGCCCTCAAGAATGGCGAGATTCACCTGGTCTTCAACACCACGGATGGGGCTCAGGCGTTGGCGGATTCCTCTTCCATTCGGCGGGCCGCTCTCACGCTCAAGGTTCCCTATTACACCACCCTCGCCGGGGCCAAGGCTGCGACCGAAGCCATTGCCGCCTTGAAGGGCCGCTCCCTTGAAGTCGCCCCCCTCCAGTCTTACAGTTTACCGGCTGGGTAACACCCAAACTTTAAAAAACCCAGCAGGATCAAGGTATTATCGCGGCTAACAGAACCCACTCCGGTCATCTGGCCGGACGGAGGGTTCTTTTCGCCCAATGGGACGTGACGGCAATGGAAAAGATTCCGATGACGGCAGCGGGCTTCAAGGCCCTGGAAGACGAACTGAACCGCCTCAAGAATGAGGATCGCCATGAAGTGATCAAGGCGATCGCGGAGGCGCGCGCCCATGGCGACCTGTCTGAGAACGCCGAATATCATGCGGCCAAGGAGCGCCAAAGCTTCATCGAAGGCCGAGTCATGGAACTGGAAGACCAGATCGGCCGCGCCGAAGTGATCGACATTTCCAAATTGTCGGGCGGCAGCGTCAAGTTCGGCGCCACCGTCACCCTGGTCGATGAGGACACCGACGAGAAGCGCAAATACCAGATCGTTGGCGATGTGGAATCCGATGCCAAGAAGGGCCGGATCTCACTCTCCTCGCCGATTGCACGCGCCCTGATCGGCAAGAGCAAGGGCGACTCGGTGGAAGTCGCGGCGCCGGGCGGCGCGCGGTCTTACGAGATCCTGAAAGTGGAATTCGTTTAATTGCCCCCTCCGGCCACGGCCAAGGTTCAACAAAATCTAAATTAGGCCAAAGCGTTTTACGCGCGCGCTATAGCTTTCATATTCGGGATAGGCGGCGCGCAGGACGCGTTCTTCGAAATAGGTACGCAGGACCTGCAGCACGACCACGCCCAGCGCCAGGAGCGCCGCCCAGGGTTGGGCGAACTGGATCGCGGTTCCCGCCAGGATGACGAATTCCACCGCATAAAGCGGGTGGCGGGCATAGGCGTAAGGTCCACCGGTCACCAAGGTGCGAGCCTCGGGCATGATGGAAAAAGACTTGCCCAACCGGCTCAAAACGATCACCGAGCCCAGGCTGCCTGCAAACACCAGAAAAGCCGCCGCGACTTGCCACGGCAGAGACAGCGTGACCGGCTTCAGATAAAGAATTCCCACGCCCAGAAATGTTCCGGCGAAGCCGCACAGGCGCGGCATCAGTCCGGTCGCACGGCGCACCGGCTCTGTCCGGACTACGATCAGGTAAATCAGCAGCAGATTGAAAGCCACGGCCGCGAACAGCGCAAAGAAACGCATATTCGCCAGGAGGCTATCGGGCTCTTCCACCACGGCGCGTGCATTCGCGACCAAATTCGGCCGCAGCCGGACCGTGTTGTAACCGAACCAAAGGATCAGCGGCAGGCCAGCGGCGAAATCATACAGCTTGCCGCGCCGAAACGCGCTCCAATCATTTGCCATGGCTTCTTCTAGCCACCAGCGCCACCATTTCGGCGACTTCCATGAACACGCCCTCCGGCGACAGCGCCCGCAGTCTCTCGCGCAATTCCGCTTCAAACGCATCCGCCCGCGCGCCCAGTTTACCGGGCGCCGTGGTCGACTGCGAAAAGGCACGTCCCACAATCTCGTCTTCGGTGATCCGATGGCGAAGCGTGACGCTCAATCCATCCAGCTGCGTGAAAGCGGATTGATAAAGCGACGGCTCATAGCGGCGATGACCCAGCGCCTTGCGCTCGGCGATATGCGGCTGGGCGGCGCGCCCATAACGGTCGCCCACCTTGCAGAGGGTCTTGAACCATTCATTTTCGGGCAGCACCGGGTGTGCGTCATGAAAGAATGCGACCGCCCCTCCGGACGCGACGATCCGGTCCAGCATCGACAAGGTCGCCGCCCGGTCCATCCAATGGAAAGCACGGCCGATGCTGACCAGGCGATACGGGCCCATGTCGGGGGACAGTTCGTATGAACCGCCTTGCCAATATTGAAGAGCAAGCCCCTCTCCTTCAGCGGCGTTACGGGCGGCAGCCAGCATCTCCGGCTCCGGATCGGCGACGGTGACGGTCATCCCCGCCCGGGCGAACGGCAGCGACAACGAGCCGGGGCCGGCACCCAGATCCAGCACCGCATCGCCGGGCATCAACCCCAAGAGCGCGACCACGCGTGCGATCAGGCGTTCCGGATAGCCCAGCCGGTAACGGACATAGTAGGGGACCGCGCTCTGAAAGCGGCGCGGCTCATAGGGAACTGGTTTGTCCACAGGGCGTTCTCACAGGTTCCATTTGCCTTTGCTTTGCCGGTCAAGGCCTTATACTAGGGCCTGCCGCGAGCCACCCGGAAAATTTATGGCCAATATCGCTCTCGTTGACGACGACAAGAACATCCTGGAATCCGTGACCATGCTGCTGGAGCAGGAAGGTTATCATATCCGCAGTTTTTCCGATCCCGCCGCCGCCCTTACCGCGCTCTCAACCGCCGCGCCGGACCTCGCCATCCTGGATATCAAGATGCCCCGGATGGACGGACTGGAGTTGCTGCGCCGGCTGCGCCAGGGCGCACCCGATCTTCCCGTCATCTTCCTGACCTCCAAGGACGAAGAGATCGACGAGTTGATGGGCCTGAATGCGGGCGCCGACGATTATGTCCGCAAGCCCTTCTCGCAACGACTGCTTCTGGAACGCGTGCGCGCCGTTCTGCGCCGTGCCGAAGCCAAGAGCGCGCCGCCCGTTGCCGGTGAACAGAAAAAAGAAGCCCTGGTGCGCGGCAAGCTCGCGCTCGACCCTCAGCGGCATGAATGCACCTGGGACGGCAAGCCGGTACGCCTCACCGTGACCGAATTCCTCATCCTCCAGGCGTTGGCGCAGCGGCCCGGATTTGTCAAAAGCCGCGACAGCCTGATGGACGCCGCTTATGACGATCAGGTCTATGTCGACGACCGCACCATCGACAGCCACATCAAGCGGCTGCGCAAAAAATTCAAGGTGGTGGCCGATGAGTTCGACGCCATCGAAACGCTTTATGGCGTGGGCTATCGCTACAAGGAGTAAGCGGCTCTGTTTCCGCATTTCTCCGCCCTCACCTGGCGCATTCTCGCGTTCAACGCGCTGGCGCTTTTGATTCTCACCGGCGGCGTCATCGGGGTTCAATCATCGGGCCGCGGGTTGGTCGAAGAACGTCTGGCCGGCATCCAGCAGCAAGCCGCCATCGTCGCCAGCGCGCTGGGCAAGTATGCCAGCAACGACAAAACCCAATCACTGGATATCGATCTGGCGGAGCCGCTCCTGCGCGAATTGATCGCGCCGACTCGCCTGCGCGCCCGAATCTATCTGCCCAACGGGCGCCAGGTCGGCGATACAAGGCTGCTTCTGCCTCGCGACATCGTGATGGTTCAGCCGCTTCCGCCCCTCGATCCCTGGAACAGGTTCAAGACATGGACGCGGCGGATCTATGAAGGCGTGATCGGCGTGCGTCCCTTCAGCCAACTGCCGTCCTATTCGGAAGGCGGCGAGGACGGGCGTATCTACCAGGAAGTGGTGAACGCCATGGCCGGCCAGGCAGCAAGCGCCGAGCGCGTGGATTCCCAGAACAGGCTGGTCCTGTCGGTCGCGGTGCCGATCCGAGGCGTGCTTCTCATTTATGGCGAGCTTTTCGTCACCACCGAAGGTGGCGACATCGACAATATCCTGCGGCAGGAACGTTTCATCCTGTTCGAAGTCTTCCTGGTGGCTTTTGGCGTGATGCTGCTGTCCTCGCTCTATCTGGCAGGCACCATCGCCGAGCCGGTGCGCCGGCTTGCGGCGGCGGCCGACCAAGTCCGCTCGGGAATGGGCGGGCGCGATGCCATTCCCGGCTTTCCCGAGCGCAATGACGAGATCGGCGATCTGGCCGACAGCCTGAAGGAAATGACCGCCGCACTCTATGCCCGTATCGGCGCAATCGAACGCTTCGCCGCCGATGTGGCGCATGAACTCAAAAACCCTCTGACCTCGCTCGCCTCCGCCATGGAGATGCTGGTGCGCGCGCCCGACGATGCGGCGCGTCAGAAATTGGCGATGATGGCGCGCGCCGACGTCAAGCGCATCGACCGGCTGATCACCGATATTTCGGATGCATCACGGCTCGACGCGGAATTGTCGCGCGAAGCCCGCACCGAAATCGATCTCGCGCATCTGCTGCAAACCATTGTGGAGATCTACGATGTCACCGACCGGGGCAAGAATGTCCCGGTCACACTTCGCAACGGCCTGCCTCCTCGCATCCGGGTGATGGGCCATGACGAGAGATTGGGCCAGGTTTTCCGGAATTTGATCGACAATGCGATTTCCTTCAGCCCGGAAGGCAGCACCATCACGATCAGCGCGCACATGCACCACGCCTTTGCGCGGATAACGGTCGAGGATAGCGGCCCCGGCATCCCGCCGGACAATCTGGAATCCATCTTCGAGCGCTTCTATACCGAGCGGCCCGGCGACACGTTCGGGAAGAATTCCGGCCTCGGCCTGTCTATCGCGCGCCAGATCACGCAGAATGCCGGCGGCCGCATCTGGGCGGAGAACCGCCCGCCGCGTGAGACGGGACAGAGTAGCGGCGGCGCGCGTTTTGTCGTCGAACTGCCCGCCTCCGCAACCTGATATGACCATAGTCAACATCCATGCCACCTGCGTCACCATCGGCCGGACCGGGATTTTGCTGTTGGGCGCAAGCGGGGCGGGGAAATCCGATCTGGCACTGCAACTGATTGATGGCGGTGCCAAGCTCGTCGCCGATGACCGCACCGAGCTTTACGTTGCGCGCGGCAGGCTCTGCGCCCGCGCACCCGCTTCCATTTCGGGGCTGATCGAAGTCCGCGGCCTGGGCGTAATCGCGCAGCCCTTCCGTGCCAGTGCCGCCGTCGCATTGGCGGTAACACTGACCCCTGCTTTGAAACGGTTGCCGGAGCCCAGCTTTTATGAGCCGCCGCAATCTCTCAAATCGGTCAGGCCGGTGCCCGCAATCTTTCTGGATGCGCGTTTGCCGTCCGCACCGGCACGTATCCGCCTTGCTTTGGCGGCCTTTACCAAAGGCTTGTTCCGCGAGGATTTTAACCCCACATACAAAAAGCGGAAATAAGCCTTGCGTCCGAAAGCGGACAGCCTAGGTTCCCCTGCTTTGGATGGACAGTTTCATGCTCGGTCTCGTTTTGGTTACCCATGGGCGGCTCGCGCAGGAGTTCATTGCCGCCATGGAGCATATGGTGGGTCCGCAGACCAATCTGCGCGCTGTCTGTATCGGACCGGAGGACGATATAGAGCGGCGCCAGCGCGAGATCGCGGCAGCAGCGAAGGCCGTGGACACCGGCCGCGGCGTGGTGATCGCCACAGACATGTTCGGCGGCACGCCCTGCAATCTCGCTCTCACTCTGTTGGATCGCAACAAGATTGAAGTTCTGGCCGGCGTCAATCTGCCCAGCCTGATCAAGCTGATCGATATCCGCGGCAAGCTTCCGCTGGAACAGGCTGTAAAAGAAGCCATCGACGCCGGACGAAAATATATGCGCGCAGGCTCGGCCGATCTGGGCACGCCTGCGTGAGCGAGACGTTGCGGAGTTTCGCGAAGATCACCAACAAGCGCGGCCTGCACGCGCGCGCGAGCGCCAAGGTGGTGGAAGCGGCCGCGCGCTTTCAGTCACAGATCACCATCGTCAAGGATGGGACCCGCGTCGATGCACGGTCCATCATGGGCCTGATGATGCTGGCCGCCAGTCTGGGCAGCGAGATTGCGCTGGAAGCCAAGGGCCCGGACGCCAGCGAGGCCATGACCGCCATGCTGGCCCTGATCGATGCCAAATTCGGAGAGGAGTGATTTGAACCGCCGATAAGGTTCAAAGCACGACAAGCGTGGCAAGGGAGAAAATCTTCCGCCACGCGCAGCAGAAAGGACAAGATGCGCTTTCGCCACCTGATCGTATTTCTGCTTTCGCTGTTCGTCATCGCGCCGGCAGCGGGCGAGCCTACGATCCGCGCGCATCCCGCTCTCTGGCACGTTAAGGGCCCCATCGGCGAAGTCTATCTGATGGGCTCCATCCATCTTTTGCCCAAGAATATCGCCTGGCGCGGCGGAGCGATCGACGCAGCCATGTCCAAGGCCGATGTCTTCGTGTTCGAGGTTTCCACCGATGACAAGGCGCAGGCCGAAATCCGCCGCCTGGTGGAAGAAAAGGGCATGCTACCGACGGGCGTTTCACTCAGAAGCCTTTTGCCGGCATCGACGCGGCCCGATTTCGATGCCGCCATTGAAGCGGCTCATCTACCGCTGGAAACGGTGGACCGCGAAAAGCCATGGCTGGTGTCGCTGCAGTTGCTCGTGGCGCAAGGCATTGCGCGGCACTATTCCGCCGATGCGGGCGTCGATCACGCCGTGATGGGCATCGCCGCCAAAGCGCACAAGCCCATGCGCTTCTTCGAGACCATCGAAGAACAGATCCAGCTTCTCGCCGGCAGCGACGATAATCTCCAGATCGCGCAATTCGCCTCCGATCTGAAGGAATATCAGAAAGACGAGGATGATCTCGCCCCTCTTGTCGCGGCCTGGAGCAAGGGCCAGGCCGCCAAGCTGGCAGATTTGATCAACAAGGAACTGGCCGACCAGCCGAAATTGAAGAAGGCCCTGCTCACAGACCGCAACCGCCGCTGGGCGCTGCAGATCCAGACCATGCTGCGGGAGAAACGGGTCTTCTTCATCACCGTCGGCGCCGGGCACCTGGCCGGGCCGGACGGCGTTCCCGCCCTGTTGCGCAGGGCGGGCTACAAAGTCGAAGGCCCCTGAACAGAGCCCCGCCGGATATGCAGATTTCTTTATATCCTTCTTGCAGCGGGAGACTTCCGCTGCTATGAGCGGGCCGCAATTCCAGGGAATCTCCGCACATGGCCGCCAGCACCGATTACGTCGTCAAGGACATCAGCCTGGCCGAATGGGGTCGCAAGGAATTGGCGATCGCCGAGATTGAAATGCCGGGCCTGATGGCGACCCGCGCCGAATATGGCGCCAAGCAGCCCCTGAAGGGCGCGCGCATCGCCGGCTCGCTGCACATGACCATCCAGACCGCGGTGCTGATCGAGACGCTGGTGGCGCTGGGCGCCGAAGTGCGCTGGGTCAGCTGCAACATCTTCTCGACCCAGGACCATGCCGCCGCCGCCATCGCCGCCGCCGGCATCCCGGTCTTTGCCCATAAGGGCGAGACGCTGGAAGAATACTGGGACTTCACCGACCGCATGATGGACTGGGGCAATGGCCTCACCCCCAACATGATCCTCGATGATGGCGGCGACGCCACCATGTACATCCTCAACGGCGCCAAGGCCGAAAAGGACATCTCGGTGCTGGCCAAGCCCGGCAAC